>JBBSHO010000006.1:0-57364 GCA_038253005.1 Gaiellales bacterium | reverse complement strand
CGCGTCCGGCACCGGGATCTCGCGCTGCTGCTCGATGAAGGCGACGTGTCGCCAGGTGTTCGCGTTCAGCTCGCCGGTGTTGTCGTAGGAGTCGCCGCTCCAGGCGAGCCCGTCCTCCGGGACGAGGTTCCACTCCTTGCAGGCGACCTCGCACGCCTTGCAGCCGATGCAGATCGTCGTATCGGTGAAGAAGCCCATCCGCGGCTGAATCTGGAGCCCGTACGTGGTCTGCCCGTCGCCAGGCCTCATTCGGCCCTGTCTCCGCTCTTTACAGTGCCTGGCACCGGGGTAGGGGAGGCGAGGCCCAGAGCCGCCGCACAAGCTGTTTCCGCCGGCGACTCCGTCTTAACAGTGCCTGGCACCGAGGCGGGCTGGGCCTCGGGAGCGGCGCGGAAGGTCGACGTGCCGTCGCGGGTTCTCATGTCTCCGCTCCCTCGTCCTCGCCGTCGTCGATCGAAGGATAGGTTGCGACGAACTCCGGGAGCGCCGCCCCGCGCGGTCGCCGGCCCGGGCGAATATCGCAGCTCGCCGCCTTGACCTCCTGGATGTGGACGTTCGGGTCGAGCGCGATCGAGAACAGGTCGTTCGCCGAGTCGCCCTTCGAGAGACCCTTGAACCCCCAGTGGTACGGGAGGCCGACCTGGTGCATCTTTCGCCCCTGCACGGTCAGAGGCGCGATCCTGTCGGTAACCATCACGCGCGCCTCGATCGCCGTCCGGGAGGTGACGATCGTGGCCCAGCCTCGGTGCTCGAGGCCGCGCTCGCGCGCAAGCTCGGGCGAGACTTCGCAGAAGAACTCCGGTTGGAGCTCCGAGAGATAGGCGACCGTGCGGCTCATGCCGCCCGCCGTGTGGTGCTCGGTCAGCCGGTAGCTCGTGACCACGTAGGGATACGAGTCGGCGCCGGCCGAGTCGCCGCTCGGGTTGTACGGATTCTCCCTGCGCGGGAACCGCTGCCGCGCGGGGTTCGCGCGCTGGCCGTAGAGCGCGTTGTCGAACGGCGACTCGTGCGGCTCGTAGTGGGTCGGGAGGGGCCCGTCGATCAAGCCGCTCGGGACGAAGAGCCAGCCCCGCCCGTCGGCCTGCATGATGAACGGATGGTCGCCGTTGAGGGCGTCCTCGGCCTGCGCGCCCTCCGGGGCCTCGTAGCCCGGCGCTTTGTCCTCCTGGAAGTCGGGGACGTCCTCGCCGGCCCACTTCTTCGCGTCGGCGTCCCACCAGACGTATTTCTTCCGCTCCGACCACGGCTTGCCCTCGGGGTCGGCGGAGGCCCGGTTGTAGAGAATGCGCCGGTTCGCCGGCCAGGCCCAGCCCCAATCGGGCGCCACCCAGGTCTGTTCCTGGCCCGGTTTCTTGTTCGCGGCCTGGTTCTGCTCGTCCTTGAAGACGCCGCAGTAGATCCAGCAGCCGCAGGACGTGGACCCGTCGGCCTTCAACTCCTGATACTTCGAGAGCGCCCCGCCGTCCGGGCCGACGCCGTTGATCTCACGCAGGACGGCCGAGGCGGACGGCTCCTCGATCGCGCCGGAGGTCGGGTACGACCAGGTGAGATCGAGCGCCGGCCGGTCCTTCGGATCGGTCGAGCCCCGGAGCTTCTCGCGGATCCTGCGCCCGAGGTGGTACATGAACCAGAGCTCCGAGCGGCAGTCCCCCTGCGGCTCGATCGCCTTGTGGCGCCACTGGAGCAGGCGCTGCGTGTTCGTGAACGAGCCTTCCTTCTCGACGTGCGAGGCGCACGGCATGAAGAAGATCTCGGTCGGGATCTCCTCGGTCTTCAGCTCCCCGCTCTCGATCTCCGGCCCCTCCTTCCAGAAGGCGGCCGACTCGATCTCGGCGAAGTCGCGCACCACGAGCCAGTCGAGCTCCGCCAGCGCGAGCCGGTGCAGCTTCGAGTTCGCCGAACCGACCGCCGGGTTCTCGCCGAGGATCAAGTAGCCCTTCGTCTTGCCGTCGAGCATGTCGAGCACCGACCGGTACGCGGAGTGGTCTCCGGTGATACGCGGCAGGTGGTCGAAGCACCAGTCGTTCTCCCTCGTCGCCGCGGGCCCGAAGTACGCCTTCAGGAGGCTGACGAAGTAGGACTCCATGTTCCCCCAGTAGCCCGTCTGCGTGGAGTTCAGCTCGAGGTACTCCGCAAGGTCCTCGTGCGCGTGCGCGTGCGGCATCGGGAGGTAGCCGGGAAGGATGTTGTAGAGCGTCGGGATGTCGGTCGAGCCCTGGATCGACGCGTGGCCGCGGAGCGCCATATCCCGCCCCCGGGACGGCCGATGTTTCCGAGCAGGAGCTGGATGATCGCGGCGGTGCGGATGTACTGGACGCCGACCGTGTGCTGCGTCCAGCCGACCGAGTAGACGAACGCGGAGGTGCGCTCGCGCCCGGAGTTCTCGCACAGCGCTTCGCAGACCTCGAGGAACCGCTCCTTCGAGGTCCCGCAGACCTCCTCGACCAACTCGGGGGTATAGCGGGCGTAATGGCGCTTCAGCAGCTGGAAGACACAGCGCGGATGCTGGAGGGTCGGGTCCTCCTCGGCCGGCTCGCCGTGCTCGAGCCGGCCGCCGTGGCCGCCGTGGCCCGCGCCTTCGCCGAGGTTCGCGCCCTGCTCCCGCCGCCCCGCGGCGCCCTGGGTTCCCATTCCCGCGTACTGCCAGCTCGAGTTGTCGTAGCTCTGCTTGTCGGGCCGCCAGCCGGAGAAGAAGCCGTCCAGGTCCTCGGTGTCCTCGAACTCCTCGTCGATGATCACCGGCGCGTTCGTGTAGTGCTCGACGTACTCCTCGAAGTGCCGGCCGTGCTCGAGGATGTAGTTGACGATCCCGCCGAGGAAGGCGATGTCCGAGCCGGCCCGGATCGGCACGTGCAGATCGGCCATCGCGCTCGTGCGCGTGAAGCGCGGATCGACGTGGATGAGCTTCGCTCCCCGGAGTCGCGCCTCCATCGGCCACTGGAACCCGACGGGGTGGTTCTCCGCCATGTTCGAGCCCATGATCACGATGCAGTCTGCGTTCTGCAGGTCCTGCTGGAACGTGGTGGCGCCGCCCCGTCCGAACGAGGTCCCCAGACTGGGGACCGTGGAGCTGTGTCAGATACGGGCCTGGTTCTCGACGCACACGATCCCCAGGCCGGTGTACAGCTTCTTGATCAGGTAGTTCTCCTCGTTGTCGAGCGTCGCGCCGCCGAGGCTCGCGATCCCGAGGGTGCGGTTGAGCTCGAGCTCCTTCCCCTCCTCGTCGGTCTCCGTGCTCTCCCAGGTCGCGTCGCGGGTCTCGATCACGCGGTCGGCGATCATGTCCATCGCCTGCTCGAGCGAGAGCTCCTCCCACTGCGTGCCGTGCGGCCGGCGGTACTTGACCTTGTACTCGCGCGTCGGGCTCGTGACGAGCCCCTTCGACGCGGATCCCTTGGGGCAGAGGCGCCCGCGCGAGATCGGGCTGTCCGGGTCGCCCTCGATCTGGTCGATCTTCCCGTCCCTGACGTAGACGAGCTGCCCGCAGCCGACCGCGCAATAGGGGCAGATCGACTGGACGACATGATCGGCCTCCGAGGTGCGGGGACGGAGATTCTGCGTGCGGGCGGACTGGACGGACTTGCCGAGCGCAAGCCCGTCGCCGGTCGCCACCTGGCGGAGAACCGGCCAGCGCTCGACGAATTTGCGGATCTTCACGAGTCCCATCGTTACCTCGGCGCGCGAGCTTAGTCGCGACGAGGGTCGTTCTGCAGCCGGCCCCTGCTTTGCCGGCCTCGTCGTGCTCAGGATTAGCTCGCCTCGGCCGGAGGTAGAGAGGGGGTCATGCGCCGCGTATCCGGGTGGCTCGCCTGGTGGATCGGTCTCTTCTGGCTCTGGCTCCTGTTCGTCGGCGAGTGGAACCGGATCGAGCTCGTCGCGGCGGCGATCATGGCGACGATCGCGGCGACGGCGGCGGAGATCGTCCGCTCCCGCCGGCTGTTGCGCTACCGCGTCCAGTGGATCTGGATCCGCCGCGCGGCGAGCGTGCCGCGCCAGATCCTCGTCGATTTCGGGATCGTCACGCTCGCCCTCTTCCGGCAGCTCGTGCTGCGCCGCCCGGTCGAGGGCGTCTTCCGCGCGAACGAGTTCCCGGCCGGCGCCGACGACCTCGTGTCGGCGGGACGGCGAGCATGGGTGACGGTGGCCGCGACCTACAGCCCGAACGCCTACGTCGTCGACATCGACTGCGACCGGAAGCTCGTGCTCCTCCACGATCTCGTGCCGAGCCGCGACTCGGAGTCGCCGGCGTGAACGTGTTCCTGATCGCGGCAAGCGCTCTCCTGCTCGCGCTCGTGCCCTGCGGGATCGTGATCATGCGTGCGCCGGCGATCGACGGCGTGGTTGCGCTCGAGCTCGGCGGCGCGCTGACGACGCTCGCGCTGCTCTGCCTCGCCGAGGGCTATCGTCGCGGGATCTACTTCGGCGTTGCGCTGATCAGCGCGGCGCTCGTCTGGGTCGGCGGCCTCGTCTACGTGCGCCTGCTGGGACGCGGGCCGTGACGCCGCGCGACCTGATCGTGGACGTCCTGCTCGGGCTCGGAGTCGGCGCGGAGATCGTGTGCTGCCTCGGTGTGCTCGCGATGCGAAACGCCTACGACAGGCTCCATTACGCCGCTGCGGGAACGACGCTCGGCCCGCTGTTGATCGGCGCCGCGGTGCTCGTCCGGGAGTCCGTCTCCTCGGCGGGGATCGAGACGATCGTGGCGGTCGCCTTTCTCTTCCTGCTCGGGCCCGTGCTCACGCACGCGACCGCGCGGGCGGCCGTGCTGCTCGACCGCGGGACACTCGCGGCGAGCGCGGCGGAGCGCGAGGCCGGCTCGTGATTCCGCTGCAGATCGTGATCCTCCTGCTGACGGCCCTCGTCGCGACGGGGGTCGTCCTCCAGCGAGACGTGCTCCGCCAGTCGATCCTCTTCGGCCTCTACGGGCTCGTGCTGGTGGCGCTCTTCGTCATCCTCCAGGCGCCCGACGTCGCGCTCTCGGAGCTCGTCGTCGGCACGGTCGCTTTCCCGCTCGTGCTCCTGGTCGCGATCCGCCGGACCGGGCGGGAGGACGACTGACCCGCCGCGCCCGGATTCTGCTCTTCCTGCCCGCGCTCGCCGGGCTCGCCGCGCTCCTTGGCTGGGGCCTCGCCGGCCTGCCCGCGTTCGGCCGTTTTCAGGGCGGAGTCGGGAACCTGCTGACCCAGATCGCCGTCCCCGAGCGGCACGTCTCGAACGTGGTGGCCGCGGTCGTCTTCGACTATCGCGGCGTCGACACGATGGGCGAGGAGTTCATCCTCTTCGCGGCCGTGATGGGGGTCGCGCTGCTGCTGCGCGAGAGCCGCGACGAGGAAGAGGCGGCGGCGGTGGACGCGGCTTCGAGCGACGCGCTCGGCCTCGTCGGCTCGGGGATGGTCGCGCCGATCCTGCTGCTCGGCCTCTGGCTCGCCGCCTTCGGCTACGTCACACCGGGCGGCGGCTTCCAGGGCGGCGTCGTGCTCGCCGCAGCGCTCGTCCTCGTCTACGTCGCCGGCAGCTACCGCTCGCTGCGCGAGCTCGCCCCGACGCCGGTGATCGACGCCGCCGAGGGCGCCGGCGCAGGCGGATACGTCGTCGTCGGCCTCGTCGGTCTGATCACCGCCACCGCATTCCTGCAGAACCTGACCGGCAAGGGGAAGACGGGAACTCTGCTCTCGGGGGGCAGCATCCCGCTGCTCAACTGGGCATCCGCGTTCGAGGTCACAGCCGCGCTCTGCCTGCTCGCAGTCGAGTTCCTCCAGGAGCTCGAGCGCCCGCGGCCATGAGCTACGCGCCGTACGCCCTCGCGGGCTGGCTCTTCGTGATCGGCCTGTACGGCGTCGTTACGAGCCGCCACCTGATCCATCTCGCGCTCTGCCTGAACGTGATGCAGTCCTCGACGTACGTCCTCCTGCTCGCGATCGGCTACCGCAACCGCGGCACGGCCCCGATCTACAAGGGGATCAAGGGCGGGGCGCGCGTCGTCGATCCGGTCGTGCAGGCGTTGACGCTCACGGACGTCGTCGTCAGCGTCACCGTCGTCGCGCTGATCCTCGCCCTCGCGATGGACGCGCGCCGTCGGGCCGGCACCGCCGACCCGGACCGCCTGGTGGAGCTGCAGGGATGACCGCCCTCGTCCCGCTCGCCGTCGCTCTGCCGCTCGTCGCGGCGGCGGCGCTGACTGCGTTCGGCCACTTCATGCACCCGCGCGCGGACGACCTCGTCGCGATCGCGGTCGCGGCGGCTATGACCGTCATCGCCGTGCTGCTCGTCTTCCGCTCGTCGCGCCACGACCTCGTCTACTGGTTCGGCGCCTGGAGCCCGCGTCACGGGATCGGGATCGGCGTCTCGTTCACGGTCGACCCGCTCGGCGCGGGGATCGCGGCCCTGATCGGCGTGCTCGCGACGGCGAGTCTTGTCTTCGCGTGGCGCTACTTCGACGATGTCGGGACGCTCTTCCACGTCCTCTTCCTGATCTTCGTCGGCGCGATGACCGGGTTCGCGCTCACCGGCGACCTGTTCAACATGTTCGTCTGGTTCGAGCTGATGAGCGTCTCGGCCTACGCGCTCTGCGGCTACCTGGTCGAGCAGCCCCGCGTCCTGCAGGGCGCGCTCAACTTTGCGATCACGAACAGCATCGGCGCGCTGATGGTGCTCGCCGGTATCGCCCTCCTCTACGGGCGCACGGGAGCGCTCAACCTGGCCGAGCTGGGGAAGGCGCTCGCGGGGCGTCCCGCGGACGGGCTCGTGATCGTGGCCTTCGTCCTGCTCGTCGTCGGGTTCCTCGTCAAGGCGGGCGCGGTGCCGTTCCACTTCTGGCTCTCGGACGCCTACGCCGTCGCCCCCACCCCTGTGGCCGTGCTCTTCGCCGGCGTGCTCAGCGACCTCGGCTTCCACGCGATCGCGCGCATCTACTGGGACGTCTTCTCGGGGCCGGTCGGCGCACACCCGGGCGCCGTGCGCGGGCTCCTGATCGGGATCGGCGTGCTGACCGCGCTCGTCGGCGGGGTGATGTGCTTCCTCCAGGCCGACCTGAAGCGGCTGATGGCCTTCCTCACGATCGCGCACGGCGGGATCTTCCTGGTCGGCGTCGGCCTGCTCACGCCGGGCGGTCTCGCCGGCTCGACGCTCTACCTGATCGCGGACGGTCTGCTCAAAGGCGCGCTCTTCCTCGCGATCGGAATCGTGCTCGTCCGCCTGCACAGCGGCGACGAGCTGTGGCTGCGCGGGAAGGGACGCTCGCTCGTCCCGTCGGGGATCGTCTTCTGCGCCTGCGGCCTCGGGCTGGCTGCGCTGCCGCCGTTCGGTCCGTTCCTCGCCAAGTCGCTGATCGAGGAGTCGGCCGTGCGGCTCGGCTACGGCTGGCTGCCACCGCTGCTGACGCTCGCGACGATCCTGACCGGAGCGGCCGTCCTGCGCGCGACGGGCAGGATCTTCCTCGGGCTCGGGCCCGGGGACGATCCACTGCTGACGCGCCAGACCGGCTTGCCCGACGACGAGGAGCGGGGCGGCCCGCGGCGGCGCAGCACGGTCCTGCTCGTGCCCGCGGTGACGTTGACCGTCCTCGGGCTGGCGCTCTCCTTCGTGCCGCAGATCGCCGATCGCTCCACCCACCACGCCGCGCGCTTCGAGGATCGGACAGGCTACGTCGCCGAGGTGCTCGCCGGCAAGGAGCAGGCGCCGCTCCCGCGCGCGGCCGCTCATCATCCGACGACCGGTAGCTGGCTCTACGGCGCGGCGTCGGCGCTCGGCGCGCTCGGCCTCGCGGGCGTCGCTCTGCGTCCGCGCCGCCGGAGCCTCGTCGTCGCCCCGATCCGCGTGCTGAAGGCGTTCCACAGCGGCGCGATCGGCGACTACGTCACGTGGCTGACGGTCGGCACGGCGACCTTCGGCGGCCTCGCCGCGCTGCTGCTCCGGTGACTCGCTCTGCTACCTTGTTCGCAGGGACGACACAGGGTCGCCCCGTGAGATTGAGCTTCTCGTTCCTCCTTCGGGTTTCGAGTCGTTGATCTCGACCGAAAGCAAGGAGTCGAACGCAAATGTCCCAGCAGTCCTTCCGCGCCCTCGGCGCGAGCCCCGAAGTCGCGCAGGCGCTTCTCCGTCGCGGCATCGAGGCGCCCTTCAAGATCCAGGAGCTCGTCGTCCCCGAGGCGCTCCGCGGCACCGACGTGCTTGCGAAGTCGCCGACCGGATCCGGCAAGACGCTCGCCTTCGGCGTGCCGCTCGTCGAGCACGCCCGGGTCGGGGGCGGCGCGCCGACGGCGCTCGTCCTCGTCCCGACCCGCGAGCTCGCCGCGCAGGTCTCCGAGGAGATCGAGGCGATCGCCGCGGCAAAGCGCATCCGCGTCGCCGCGGTCTACGGCGGCGTCCCCATCTCGTCGCAGGCAAAGCGCGCGCGCGGAGCCCAGATCCTGATCGCGACCCCCGGCCGCCTGACCGATCTCGTCGAGCGCAGGCTCGTCTCCCTCGAGCACGTCGAGACGCTCGTCCTCGACGAGGCCGACCGGATGCTCGACATGGGCTTCAAGCCGCAGGTCGAGCGGATCATGCGCAAGCTGCCGCGCGAGCGGCAGACGATGCTCTTCTCCGCAACGCTCGACGGCGAGGTCGGCGAGCTCGCCCGCGCCTACACGCACAGTCCCGCCCGCTTCGACGCGGAATGGCGCGACGAGGTCGTCCAGAGCGAGGTCGACCACAAGTTCGTCTCCGTCACGGCGGAGAACAAGGTCGAGCGGCTGATCGGCGAGCTGGCGGAGGAGCGCGGCCTCGCCCTCGTCTTCGTGCGCACCAAGCGCGGCGCCGACCGGCTCGCCCGCAAGCTGACCCAGCACGACGTGCGCGCGGTCGCGATGCACGGGGACATGTCGCAGAACGCGCGCGAGCGGGCGCTCGAGCGGTTTCGCTCAGGCAAGGTGACGACGCTGATCGCCACGGACGTCGCGGCGCGCGGGCTCGATCTCTCCGAGATCACCCACGTGATCAACTTCGATCCGCCCGAGGACGACAAGGGGTACGTCCACCGCGTCGGTCGCACCGGCCGAGCCGGCCGCGACGGAAGCGGCATCACCTTCGTCCTCCCCGAGCAGCAGGCCGACGTCAGCCGCGTCGCGTCCCGCCTCGGCCATCGAGATCAGTTCGAGCGCGAGGGCATGAGCGTGGCTCCGGCACGCCGCGTCTACACGAGCCGCCGCGGGCGCCGCTCGCGCTGGTAGCCGCGCAACACTCCTTTAACACAGGCGCAAGGACCGCTTAACGGGCTCCCAATGGACCGTTAAGGCCGGGCGGCTATAACCGTCGGTGTGCATCACACTCCCCGTTTCTCCGTACGCGCCGTCGGGCTCGTGGTGGCCGCCCTCCTGGGTGGCGGCGCCGCGCTCGGCGGCGCGTACGCGGTGGGAGGGCTGGGGAATACGACCACGGTCGTCCGCCAGGTGGCCGCGCCCGCCGCGGCGCCCGTCGCGTTCCAGCAGGGCAAGCACCGGACGATCAACCAGATCTACCGCCAGGCCGCTCCGGGCGTCGTTCACATCACCTCCACGAGCAAGGTGCAGGCGCAGCCGGATCCGTTCGGCGGCAATCCGTTCGGCGGCCAGGAGACTCAGCAGGCGCTCGGCTCCGGCTTCGTGATCGACAAGGCCGGCCACATCGTCACGAACTACCACGTCGTCCAGGGTGCAAGCTCCGTCCAGGTCAGCTTCTCGAACAACGAGAGCCTCGAGGCTCGGATCGTCGGCGTGGATCCCGCGACAGACGTTGCGGTGCTCCAGGTGAACGCGTCCTCGCGGGCGCTCCGCGTGCTCTCGCTCGGCGACTCCGACGACGTCCAGGTGGGCGACGAGGTGATCGCGATCGGCAATCCGTTCGGACTCGACCGCTCGGTCACCTCCGGGATCGTCAGTGCGGTGCAGCGCTCGATCCAGGCGCCGAACCCCGCCTCGACGATCGATCACGCCATCCAGACCGACGCGGCCCTGAACCACGGGAACTCGGGCGGACCGCTGCTGAACGCGCAGGGCGACGTGATCGGGGTGAACGCGCAGATCCAGACCGGAGGCACGAGCGACGGGAACGTCGGCATCGGCTTTGCGATCCCGATCAACACGGTCAAGGACGTGGCGGCGCAGCTGATCGTGCACGGTCGCGTCGAGCACCCCTTCCTCGGGATCCAGGCGCGTGCGATCGAGCCGCAGATCGCCCAGCTCTTCCACCTTCCGGTCACGCAGGGCCTGCTCGTCACCAAGGTGCTCCCGCACACGGGCGCCTCCGACGCGGGCCTCGAGGGCGGGACGACCCCGGTCGTGGTCGCCGGCGAGAGCTGGCCCGCGGGCGGCGACGTGATCGTGAAGGCCGACGGGCAGCCCGTCGCGACCGTCGAGCGGCTGCGCGACCTGATCGCCGCCAAGAAGCCGGGTGACTCGCTGAAGCTGGAGCTCTACCGCGGCAAGGATAGGAAGACCGTCACCGTCAAGCTCGGGCGACAGCAGATGTAGCACGTCGCCCCGACTGGCCCCGTACCCCTGGGGGCCCGCTTCCGCCGAGTCGCAGGCCAGCGTGGCCGGCGGAGGCGCCGAGCCAGAGGCCCGCCCGCCTGCCCGGGCCTCTGGCTTTTCTTTCTCCGCGGAACGCGCTACGCACGGACGCGGAGCGCGCCAGACCCTGTTAGGGAACGGCGGAAGGCTCGAGCGCTTGCTCGGCCGCCGCCTTCAGGCCCTCGCTGTAGCTTGGGTAGATGTGATGCGCGAGCGCCAGGTCGTCGACGGTCGCTTCGAGCTGGAGCGCGGGGGCCAGGGCGCCGACGATGTCGCTCGCGCCGCGGGCGACGATGTGCACCCCGAGCACGCGGCGGCTTGCGAGATCGAAGACGACCTTGTAGAGACCGCGCTTCTCCCCGACGAGCTGGGCCCGGGTCACGGACTCGAGCGGGTGCCTCACCACCTCGACGTCGTACCCCCGGTCGCGCGCCTCCGCTTCCGTCAGGCCGACCGCCGCGAGCTCCGGGTCGGTGAAGATCGCCGTCGGAAGGACGGAGTAGTCGGACCGGCGCCCGTCTTCGCAGAACATGTCCTCCACCGCCACGCGCGCCTGGTACTGCGCGGTCGGAGTGAACATCGGGCCGGCCGCGACGTCGCCGGCGGCCCAGATGCCCTCGACGCTCGTTCGCTGCCGCTCGTCGACGACGATCCCGCCCTTGCCGATCTCGACGCCGGCGCGGTCGAGCGCGAGCTCCTCCACGTTCGGCGCCCGGCCCGCGGCGAGCAGGACGTGTGAGACGGCCAGCGACCGGCCCCCAAGGGTCGCCTCGATCCCCTTGCCGTTCCGCGAGAAAGCGTCGACTCCGCCGCCGAGGACGACCTCGATCCCCTCGTCCTCGAGTGCTTCCTGGAGCACCTCCGCCGCCTCGGTGTCCGCCCGCGCCGCGATCTGCGGCCCGCTGTTCACGAGCGTCACGCGAGAGCCGAAGCGGGCGAAGATCTGCGCGAACTCGAGCCCGACCGGCCCGGCTCCGATCACGAGCAGCGACTCGGGGGCCTCGTCGAGCTCGAGGGCGCTGACGTGGTCGATCCAGTCGACGTCCTCGAGCCCGGGGATCGGCGGCACGGAGGTGCGCGAGCCGGTGGCGATCAGGATCCTCTCCGCCGTCAGCTCGCGCTCGCCGACGCGAACGGTCTGCGTGTCGACGAACGTCGCCTCGTCCGAGAAGACGCCGTAGCCGGCGTCCGCCAGCGTCTCGACCCAGCTTTCTTGCGGCCGGATCAGGCTGTCCTTCCACGCCCGAGTGCGTCCGAGGTCGACGGCGGCGTGCGGGAGGTCGATTCCGCGCTCGGCCGCGTGATGGTTCGCGTCGTGCACCTGCTCGGCGGCCACGAGGTAAGCCTTCGTGGGCCGGCACGCGACGTTCGGACAGCTCCCTCCCCAGCGCTCGCGCTCGACGAGGGCGACCTTGGCGTCGTGCTCCTTGGCAGCCTTTCCGGCCCCGTCTCGTGCGGCCGAGCCGCCTCCGAGAACGATCAAGTCGTACTGCTCGGCCATGTCTCCTCCTCGTGCTCGAGAACTGGGTCCGGGATAGATTTCCGGGTCGGACGACGGCGGGAGGCGCCATCGCAAGTAAACACCTCGGCCGACCGACCGAGGAAGAGACCGGACTGCTCGAGGGGCTCCGCGCCGGCGACGAGGCCGCCTTCGAGCGGCTGGTCGATCTCTACGGCGCGCTGATGCTGCGCGTCGCGCGCATCTACGTCGGCCTCGGGGTGGCCGAGGAGGTCGTGCAGGAGACGTGGCTCAAGGCATTCCGGGCGCTCGGCGCCTTCGAGGGCCGCTCGTCGCTGAAGACCTGGCTCTTCAGGATCCTGACCAACACGGCCAAGGATCGCCGCGCCCGCGAAGCTCGCAGCGCTCCCTTCTCCTCGCTCGACGACGGCCTGTACGAGCGCTCGGCCGCGGCCGATCGGTTCCTCGACCCGGAGCGACCCGGCTGGTGGTCGGATCCGCCCCGCCCCTGGGACGTCCCCCACGACAGCCTCCTCGCCGGAGAGGCGCGGGAGCGACTGATCGCGGCGATCGAGCAGCTTCCGCAGGCGCAGCGGACGGTGATCACCTTGCGCGACATCGCCGGCTGGAGCGCATCGGAGACGTGTCACGCTCTGGAGATCTCGGAGTCCAATCAACGAGTCCTGCTGCACCGTGCGCGCTCGAAGGTGCGGCGCGCGCTGGAGGACTACCTCGACGAGGAGCGCGAAGGATGAGCGTGACCGAGTTGACATGTCAGGAGATCGTGGAGCTCGTGACCGAGTACCTCGAGGGCACTCTGAGCCCGCTCGACCACGAGCGCTTCGAGCGGCACATCGCCATGTGTGACGGATGCAGTACGTACCTGGATCAGTTCCGCGACACGATCCGGCTGACCGGTCGGCTCGGGGAGGACGACCTTCCGGCGCAGGCGCGATCGGAGTTTCTCGCGGCCTTCCGGGAATGGCGAGACGGGGACTGATCACGCCTGCACCGGGACGAGGTGGGCGCTGCCCTCCGGCGCCTGCATCGACGCAGGCGCCTCGCCGATTCCACCGGCGCGCGCGAGGTTGACCGCCGCGGTGATCAGGGCCGCATGCGTGAACGCCTGAGGAAAGTTTCCGAGCAGCTCCCTGGTTCCGAGCTCGATCTCCTCGGCATGGAGACCGAGCGGGCTCGCGTATCCGAGCAGACGCTCGAATAAATCGACGGCCTCCTTGATCCGGCCGGCGAGGACGAGCGCGCTGACGAGCCAGTAGCTGCAGGTGACGAAGGCTCCCTCGCCTGCCTCCTCGTCGGGACGAAAGCGGTAGAGGAGCCCCTCGGCGCTGAGCTCGGACACCGTCCGGTCGAGGCTGGAGCGTATTCGCGGGTCGTCCGCCGGCAGGAAGCCCACGAGCGAGATCAGCACGTTCGAGGCGTCCAGGCGGTCGTCCTCGAAGGACTGCTTGAAGGCGCCCAGCCGCTCGCTCCAGCCCCGCTCCAAGACGCTCTGGCGGATCTGGGCCGCGCTGCTGCTCCAGCGCTCGACGTTCCCGGGCAGCCCCAGCCGCTCGCTCGTGCGCAGCGCCCGGTCGAGCGCCACCCACGCCATCACCTTCGAGTAGACGTAGTGCTTGCGCTCGTCCCGGAGCTCCCAGAGGCCGTTGCCCGGGAGCTGCCAGTGTCCGCAGATCCAGTCGGCGAGGACGCTGTAGTGATCCCAGAGCGGAATCTTGTCTTCGCGCCCCCAGGCGGAGGCGCTGGCGAAGCAGTCGAGCAGCTCGCCGTAGATGTCGAGCTGGAGCTGCCCCGCCGCCTCGTTGCCGATCCGCACCGGTCGCGAGCCGCGATAGCCCTCGAGCTCGTCCAGGATCTCCTCCTCGAGCTGGGAGCGCCCGTCGAGGTCGAACATGATCTCGAGGCCTTTGCCGGGGACGTCGGCCTGGCCGACGCGCTCGCAGACCCAGTCGAAGAACGGGTCGCCCTCGTCCCGCTGGCCTGTCGCGAGGAGCGCGTAGAGCGTGAGCGACGCATCGCGCAGCCAGGCGTAACGGTAGTCCCAGTTCGAGTCGCCGCCGATCCGCTCCGGGAGCGAGGTGGTCGGCGCGGCGACGACGGCCCCGGACGGGAGGTGCGAGAGCAGCTTGAGCGTGATCGCGCTGCGGACGACCGTCTCCTCGTAGGGCCCCGAGTAGGAGACACGGTCGGACCAGGCGTGCCACCAGTTCGACGCATCCTCGAGCAGTTGCCCGGCATCGCCCACCCTCGGCGGCTCGGGGCCCCAGCTGAGGAGGAACGCTTCGCGCTGCCGCGCCTCGAGCGTGAAGCGCGCGTCGGGCTCCTGCTGGCCGATCGTCGAGGTCAGCAGCAGCTCGAGCTCCGAGCCGACGATTCTCAGCGCCTGCTCCTCCACGGGCTCGAGGGTCGCCGTCTCCCGACCGTAGTCGAGCCGCGGACGGACCGCGCTCGTCAGCTCGACCGAGCCCGCGACGCCCTCGCAGAGCCGCACGAGCACGCATGGCGACGTGCCGTCGGTGGGCGGGAGGATCGTGTCCCGGACGAGGACGGCGCCTGCTCCGGTCTCGTGAACCGTCTCGAGCACGGCTGTGCGCTCGGCGTAACGAATCGTGGAGCCGGTTCGTCCTTCTTCCGGTGCGATCCGCCAGAATCCGCCGATTCCTGCGTCGAGCAGCCGCGAGAAGCATGCGGGACTGTCGAAGCGGGGAAGGCAGGCCCAGTCGATCGAACCGTCGGCGGCGACGAGCGCAGAGCCGTGGCAGTCGCCGATCAGTCCGTAATCCGCGAGCGGAAGGTAGTCCCGCTCGGTCATTCTGAGGAGAGGATCGAATGCTCACGAAGACAATCCACCGGGCGTACGCCGGTTACAGCGACAGCGACGAGGAGCGGCCGCTCGGTTCCTACGCGGTGCTCGTCACGGCCTTCAACCTGGCCTTCGGCGGAGCGCTCGTCGCAAGCCGCGGAGAGCTTCCGAACCGGCTCCCGCTCGCCGACCTCGTGCTGATCGGCGCGGCGACGCAGAAGCTCGCGCGGATGCTCGCGAAGGACAAGGTGACGAGCGTCCTGCGGGCGCCGTTCACCGAGTACCAGGAATCGGGCGCGCCCGGAGAGGTCGAGGAGAAGCCTCGCGGGACCGGCATGCAGCTCGCGATCGGCGAGCTGCTGATCTGTCCTTACTGCCTGTCGCAATGGGTCGCCGCCACGTTCGCCTTTGGACTTGTCCGCTCGCCGCGCGTTACACGCCTCGTCGCCTCGGTGTTCGCGAGCCTGACCGCGGCCGACTTCCTCCAGATGGCCTACAAGGCGACGGAGGAGCGCGCGTAGGAGGAGGGTTCGGCGCCGTCTTCGGTAAAAACCGCGCGCCTGTCGCCCAGAGGCGCGAGAGGGGCCTGGCGGGCGCGTAGCGCGCCCTACCCCGACCCGACTGCGGCTGCGGACCGGGACCAGGCCCCGGGCCTAGAGTGCCCGAAGTCCAGGCGCGTCGGCGACGCTAGCCTTTCCGCCGTGGAGGAACGCCGGATCGAGCCGGGCCGGGCGCTGCTCGAGGACGCGGGGCCCGTCCTGGAGGAGGAGCTCTGGACTGACGACGACGGCGCCGATCGCGCCGGTTGGTTCTGCGTCCGCACGAGTCCCTTTCCGTGCCCGGCGACAGGCTGTGCGTTCGTCGCCGACTACATGACCGCGGCGCACCTGATTCTCGTCTGGGAGCAGCGCGACGACCCGAACCTCCTCCGGCACGCCCAGCGCGCGAAGGAGGTCGGCCGCAGCCCGCGCGTCACAACGTACGAGCCGGAGTTCGGCCCGAGCGCGTCCTACTACGCGTGGGAGGCCGCGGGCGGCCCCGTGCACGGCGTCCGCGCGCCGTGATCGAGTCGGGCTGGGGCCCGGCCCTGACGACGGGGGTCGAGGAGGAGTTGATGATCCTCGACGCGGAGACGCTCGAGCAGCGACCGGCGAGCGACGTGCTCATCCCCGCGGTCGCCGCCGGGCGAGGAACCGTCAAGACCGAGCTCTTCCGATCCGCGATCGAGCTCAACACGGACGTCTGCTCGTCCCCGGCCGATGCGAACGCCGTGCTGCGAGAGCTTCGTCGAAGGACGATCGCAGCCGCCCGGCAGATGGGCCTCGCGCTCGCGGGCGCAGGCTCGCATCCCTCCGATGTCGCGAGTGACCAGCCGATCGCCGACGAGCCTCACTACGCGAGGTTCGTCGAGTACGCCGGGCCGACGGCGCGGCGCCAGGGCGTCAGCGGTCTCCACGTCCACGTCGGGATGCCGGACGCCGAGACGTGCCTGCGCGTGCTCGAGACCGTCCTCCCGTGGCTCCCGCTCGTGCTCGCCCTGTCCGCGAACTCGCCGTGGTTCGAGGGCTCGAAGACCGGGATGATGTCGAACCGCGCGGAGATCCTCGGACTCCTCCCTCGCCATGGCGCTCCGCCGTACCTCGAGCGCTGGTCCGACTGGGAGCGGCTCGTGGCCGCCTTCGTCCGGGCGGGCGTGGTGGACAACTACAACGCCCTGCACTGGGACGTTCGTCCTCACCCGAGCTACGGGACGCTCGAGATCCGCATTCCGGATCAGCCGACGGAGATCGACTCGACCTGCCGGTTCGTCGAGCTGATCCATGCGCTGTGCGCGTGGGCGCTCGAGCAGCCGACGCCCGCGCCTGCCTCGCGCGCCGTCTACGAGCAGAACCGCTGGGCGAGCGCGCGGTTCGGCCCGCGCGCTCGCTTGATCCATCCCGACCGGGAGGGCGCGGCGAGCGTGCCCGAGCTCTTTGCCGAGCTCGTCGAGCGCATCGGCTTCGATCCGGGGCTCGATCCCGCCCGCTGCGAGGGCGATCTCCAGCTCGCGTTCGAGTCTCCGCGAGACGCCGCAGCGGACCTCGTCGAGCGCTCGATAGCCTAGGGCTATGGCCGTCCGCAGCGAGACGATCCAGGTCAGCGGAATCCGCTGCGAGCGTTGCGTGATGCGCCTCGCGAAGACGCTCGAGGGCCACGAGGGGCTCGAGGCCGCGAACACGAACCTGCTCGGCCGGCTCTCGCTTTCCTGGGACGACGAGCGGACGAGCCGGGAGGCGATCCTCACCGCGCTCGGCAGGGGCGGTTTCCGCGAGCTGGAGCCTGTTTAGCCCCGGGAATCGCGCCACTCGTCGCCTCGTTTGACCTCGAAGACGCCTTGCTAGGGTGGCCGCGATGAGCGAGACCACCGACGCACGGCAGCTCGCAACGGACGCGCGCGACCGCGTGCACTTCGAGGAGGACGCCCTTGCCCTGTCGGATCAGGTCTACCGCGTTGCCCGCCATCTCGTCGGCTCCCGCGAGGAGGCCGAGGATCTGATGCAGGAGACCTACGCGCGCGCGTTTCGAAGCTGGCGCTCGTTCCAGACCGGTACGAATCTGCGCGCCTGGCTGCTCCGGATCCTGACGAACCTGAACATCGACCGGGGGCGCAAGCTCCAGCGCACGCCCGACACGCAGCCGCTGGAAGAGGGCGACTACTTCCTCTACAACAGGCTCGAGGCGACGACCGACGGCCCGACCGACGAGGAGCGCGTGGTCGAGCGGCTCTCGCAGGACGACGTGGTCAGCTCGCTCGCGGCGGTACCGCACGATTTCCGCGACGTGATCGTGCTCGTCGACATCGGCGACTTCACCTACGCCGACGCCGCGCAGATCCTCGGCATCCCTGTTGGTACAGTCATGTCACGTTTGCATCGAGGCCGTCGCATCCTGAAGCAGGGCATGGCCGAGTCGGCCGTCGGAGGGGCCGCATGATCGGGCCCTGCGCCGAGTGCGAGCAGATGATGCAGCCGTACCTCGACCGGGTGCTCGACGACTCCGAGCGCGCCGAGGCAGAGGCGCATCTGGACGAGTGCACGTACTGCCGCAAGCGGTACCGCTTCGAGGAGCACCTCCGCCGGTTCGTCCGCCAGGCCGCGGTCGAGGAGATGGCGCCGGCGCTAAAGCAGCGCCTGCTCGAGCTGCGGACTCCGCTTCAGTAAGGAGCGACGTTTATTCGCCGGGCCCTCGCGCCGGGCCGACGATCACGAACAGGTGCCCGGGATCGGTCCCGCCCGGGAGGGGCTCGGTCACGACCCCGAGCTGGCGCGCGAGGCGCAGCGCCACGCCCTCGCCGCCCGGCGCGTAGTAGACGGCGGTCTGGGGATGGCGGAAGTTGTCCGCCCGCCCGACGTTGACGATGCGGTAAGCGAGCGCTCCGATCCGGCTTGCCTCCTGCCGGGTGTACGTGATGTCTCCGCTGCCGTTCAGGACGCTTACCTGGATCCGCCAGGCCGGGGGCAGGACGGGGCCGCTTGCGCGGTGCGCCGGTCCTCCGCCGGTCGGGCCCGCACGGGGAACGAGGACGACGGCGATCAGCACCGCGATCGCGATCGCGATCGCGCCGAGGACGATCAGGCGCGGAAGCGGGCTTCGCAGCACCGGACCGGCCGGGACGGGCAGGCCTCCGAGCTCACGCGCCTCGCGGTGCTCGATTCCGAGCGCGGTCGCGTAGAGGAGGGTCGTGAGCAGCGCCGCGTCGGCGGACGGGAAGCGGTAGACCCGTCCCTCCTCGAGCCAGCGTGCCTCGTCCTCCGAGATCCCTGCGCGACGGGCGGCCGCTACGAGCGTCAACCGGCGGTGCAGGCGCGCGCGAGCGAGCGGCGACTCCTCGCCGATCGGATCCAGCGGTTGGACTAGCTCCATCTGGAATGCATTCTGCTCGAGCCGCCGGCTACCTCCCGAGGAGGTCATCGGCAAAATCGACGTCGCCTGGAGGGGTGAGGTCGTCGCAAGGGACGAGCTCGGCGGAGAGACCGTGGGCGCCCTCGTCCGGGATCCCCTCCCAGGCGGAGCGGGCGAGCAGCAGCGGATGGAGGCGGACGCCGCCGTACGTGGCCGCCACGCGCTCGGCGCCGGTCTCGCGCCAGGCTGCGACCACGCGGTCGATCGCGCGCGGGTCGAGGGACGGGCCGTCGCCGAGGACGACGACCGCGGCTTCGATCTCGTCGTCCAGCCCACCGAGGCCGCAACGCAGCGACGCGCCCGGACCCAGCTCCCAGTCGGCGCAGCGAACGGCGCGCGCGGTCGTTTCCACCTCGTGGGCCCCGAGTACGACGACGACGTCGTCGACCGAGCTCGCTCGCACGCGCGCGACAACGGGCTCGAGCAGAACCCGTTGCTTGGGGGGGCCGAAGCGCGTGGAGGCTCCCGCCGCGAGGACGACCGCCGCGATCAGGGCCTGACGGACATCTGCTGCAGGACCACGCGCCGGGTCGGCTGCTGGGTCTGCGGGTTGCCGAGCCTGCCGATCCGTTCGACGACTGCGAGGCCCTTGGTCACCTTGCCGAGGAGGGCGTAGTCGGGGGTGAGCCGGGCGTTCTGGCCGGTGACGACGAAGAACTGGCTCCCTGCGGCGCCGGGCGGCTCGGCCCCGGTCTTGGCCATTGCCACGACCCCCTTCGTGTACTGCGCATCGGACGGAGGAGTGTCGACGACGGAGTAGCCGGGCCCGCCTCTACCCGTACCCGTCGGATCGCCTCCCTGGATCACGAAGCCGGGCACGATCCGATGGAAGACGGTGCCGTCGAAGAAGCCCTTGCGGACGAGGGACGCGAACGACGCGGTCGTGCACGGCGAGTCCGTCACGTCGAGCCGGAACGAGAAGCTGCCGAGATTCGTGCGCGCGGTGACCGTATAGGTGCTCGCGCGGTCGAGCTGGACGAGAGCGACTTGCCTGCCGGTGACGGGGCAGGCTCCGTTCGAGACCGTCCCCGGCTCCGTCGTGAAGTGGCTGGAGGTCGCCTTTCGCCCGCCGCAGCCCCCAAGCGCGAGAGCGGCCAGGACGAGGGCGCCGGCCGTTCGCACCTACCGGCAGCCCTGCAGCCTGCGCCAGAGGGACGTCACGTTGGCGACGTAGGTGATCGTCTGAGCGGTCGGAGCGCCGCCTGCCTTCGCCACGGCGGTCGGGCCGGCGTTGTAGGCGGCGAGCGTGAGGTCGGAAGACTGGAAGCGGTCGAACAGGAGCTCGAGATAGCGCGCGCCGGCGAGCACGTTCGAACGCGGCCGGTTAGCGTCGAGCCTCAGCGAGACGGCCGTCGACGGGAGCACCTGGAGCAGTCCGCGCGCGTCGGCGCTCGACCGGGCGTCGGAGCGGAGATTCGACTCCACCTGGCCGATCGAGACGAGCAACGAGAGCGGGAGATCCGTGTCCCGCGCCGCTCCCTCGAAGGCCGAGCGGTAGCGCGGCGGCAGCGGGCAGGCGTTCGTGAGCACGGCGAGCCGGGGCAGGGCGGGAATCCGTGCCGCCCGAGCCTGGCCGTCCTTGGCGTTCGCGACCGTGCCGGCGAGCGCGCCCGAGACCGCGGCCACGACGAGCAGAGCAATCAACCGGCGACGCATACGAGCGGCCGATGCTAACGCGCCGAGGCGCCCAGACCGGCGAGCGCCCGCCGTACGAGCGCGCGCGCGATCTCCACCTTGTAGGCCGTGCCGGGCAGAGGCGTGGCGTCGTCGAGCGCGTCGATCGTGGGAAGCAGCCAGGGGATTGGAGCTACCCCGGCCAGGGCGATGCGAACCTCCGCGCCGGTGCGCGCCGCTGCCACGCCGACGAGCGGGAACGCCCACTTCCGGCGATCCATCGCCTTCAGGTACACCGAGGTCTCCGAAGCGGGCACCTCGAGCTCGAGAATCAGCTCGTCGGGCGCGAGCGCGGTCACATCGCGGTCGTCCTCGGTGGGGAGGCGGTAGAGATCGGCGAGCGAGAGCTCGCGCGCGGTCGTCCGGATCGACGCGCCGAGCGCGAGCAGCGCGGCGGCGATGTCGGACGGGTGCGCGGAGGCGCAGAACGCGTTGCCGAAGATCGCGTGCTCGCGGTGTGCGCCGTCCTTCGCATGGCAGCGATCCCCGCCATGGAGATAGCAGGGAAAGTCGAGCCGCCAGTACCAGCACCTCGTCGCCTGGAGCAGGTTGCCGCCGATCGTGCCCATGGCGCGGAGTTGCGGCGACGCGGCCTGCGCGCAGGCCGCGCGCAGCGCCTGCGGCGTCCGCGGGTCGACCTCCAACTCGGCGAGCGTCGTTCCTGCTCCGATCCGAGTCCCGTCGATCCCGCGCGGGACGGCGTCGGCCAGGTGGACGAGAGTCTCCGCGTGGACGAGTCCGTCGCGCAGAAGCGGGACGAGGTCGGTGCCGCCCGCGAGCGCCCTCGAGCCGTTGCCGAGCGCGCCCGCGGCCTCGGCCGCGCTAGACGGCCGCAGGAGCTCCATGTCGCTCCCGCTCGGCGGCCTCGCGGAGCGCCCGCAGCATCTCTTCCCGCGTGATCGGCAGGCTGCGCACGTCCGCCCCCGTCGCGTCCCGGATCGCATTCGCGATCGCGGCGGCCGTCGGGATGATCGGCGGCTCGCCGAGGCCCTTCGAGCCGAGATTCGTCAGGTGCGGGTCGGGCACGTCCACGAGGTCGGTGACGATCTCGGGCACGTCGGCGATCGTCGGCAACTTGTACGCGTCGAGCGTCTGCGTGAGAACGGCTCCCGTCTCGGGGTCGAGGATCCGATTCTCGGAGAGCGTGTGGCCGATCCCCTGGATGATTCCGCCCTCGACCTGGCTCGAGGCGCCGAGGCTGTTGATCACGCGGCCGACGTCGTGGATCGCGACGATCTTGTCGACCACGACCTCGCCGGTCTCCGTGTCCACCGCAACCTCCGCGACCTGGACGCCGAAGGTGAGCACGCGCATCCCGGTCGGGTTCGGGCCGCGCGCGCCCTTGCCGAGGATCTGCGCGTCCTCGAGCAGGCCGGTGATCTCCTCGAGCGGCCAGGAACCGCCGTCGCTCGAGACGATGTCGCCGTTCTTCAGGTCGAGGACGCGCTCCTCGAGGTGGAAGCGCTGCGCGGCGATCTCCAGGATCTGGCGCTTCGCGTCGGCCGCGGCGGCCCGTACGGCCGGCCCCATCGACGGAATCGTGGACGAGCCCGCGGAGATGGACGCGAACGGCCCTCGCGACGAGTCTCCGAGGGAGACCTCGATCCGATCGACCGGGAGTCCGAGCTCCTCGGCGGCGATCTGGGCCATCGCGGTGCGAGAGCCGGTGCCGATGTCCTGCATCGCGGTCACGACCTGTGCACGACCGTCGGCGCCGACGCGGAGCCACGCGTAGGACGGGGGCCCGCCGCCGCCGTACCAGACCTGGCTCGCGAGGCCGACGCCCCGCTTCCAGGGCCCCTCGGAGCGGGCGCGCACCTCGTCCCGGCGCTCCCAGTGCGGCTCGGCGCGGCGGTAGCACTCGGCGAGGTTCTTGGAGGAGAACGGACGGTCGTCCATCCGGTCGGAGTCGGCGTAGTTCCGCCGCCGAAGCTCGAGCGGGTCGATGTCGAGCTTCGCCGCGAGCTCGTCCAGCAGACACTCGAGGCCGAAGGTGCCTTCGACGAAGCCGGGCGCCCGGAACGCTGCGTTGGGCGGCGAGTTCAGCTTCGCACCGTGGTTGACGGTGCGCATGTTCTCGCAGGCGTACAGAAGCTGCATCGGGCCCTCGGTCGACGGCGACCAGCCCGTCCAGCCGACCGCGTTCACGAAGTCGCCGCCGAGCGCAGTCAGCGTCCCGTCCGAGCGCGCGCCGGCGGTTAGGCGCTGGATCGTCGCGTTGCGGTTGCCGGTCGCCTGGTTCTCCTCGCGCCGGGTGAGCGCGCACTTCACGGGTCGGCCCGTCCGCCTCGCGAGCTCGGCGCCGATGAAGGTGTAGTCGCCCGGTCCGTTCTTCGAGCCGAACCCTCCGCCCATCGCCTCGCAGACGACGCGCACCTTGTCGGGCGGGAGCTCGAGCTTCTCCGCGATCGCGTCGCGGACGCCCCAGATGTACTGGGTCGAGATGTAGACGGTCAGGCCGTCGTTCTCCCAGTGACAGATCGACTGGTGGGTCTCCAGCGAGTTGTGCAGGACGACCTGGGTGCGGTACTCGGCCTCGACGACCACGTCGGCCGCTGCCAGGCCGCGCTCGTAGTCGCCGCGCTCGTACGTGTCCGTCTCGCTGACCGTCGATCCTCGGCGAACGGCCTCGTCGGGGTCGAGCAGCGGCTCGAGCACCTCCCACTCGAGCTCGATCTGCGTCAGCGCGGCCTGCGCCTGGGCGAACGTGTCGGCGGCGACCGCGGCGACCGGGTGGCCGGGATAGCTCGGCTCGTCGGTGAGCTGCTCGAGGTCGTCCGGACCGATCGCCGCGCGGACGCCCGGCGCGGCGAGCGCCGTCCTCAGGTCGAGCTTCTCAACCCGAGCGCGCGCGTGAGGCGAGCGCAACACCGCAGCGTGGAGCATCCCCGGCAGCTGGATGTCGGCGGTGTACGGAGCCTGCCCACGAGCCCGCTGGAGGCCGTCGATGCGGGGCACGCTCTGCCCGACGACGTTCAGCGGTCCCTCCGGCCACTGGTCGAGCGCGTCCTCCTCGATCACGATCCACTGCTCGGTGTAGCGGCCCTCGACTTCCTTCTCGGTCTTGATCAGTCGCGCCACGCTACGCGTCCTGGCTGGGCCGAGGTTGCACGTCGGCCTTCGAGGCGAGCGCGCCGCGAGAGCTGCTTGACCGGGTCTCCGTCACCATGGAAATAGCCTCCTCGATCTTAGGATAGGTGCCGCAACGGCAGAGGTTCCCTGCCATTGCGTGCCGAATCTCGTCCTTGGACGGCTCGGGGTTGGCCTCGACGAGCGCCGAGGCGGAGACGATCTGGCCGGGCGTGCAGAAGCCGCACTGCACCGCGTCGGCGCGCACGAACGCGGCCACGAGCGGATGATCGCGGAGCCCCTCGATCGTGGTCACCTCGCGCTCGCCGACGGTGTGCACGAGTGTGATGCAGGAAAGCGTGGGGACGCCGTCGACGAGGACGGTGCAGGCGCCGCAGTGTCCTTCGCCACAGGCGAGCTTGGTGCCGGTGAGCCCGATGTCCTCTCGCAGCACCTGAGCGAGCGAGCGCCCGACCGGAGCGTCGACCGCGTAGCCGCCGCCGTTCACGCGCAACTGGCTAGGCAACGGTCGTCACCGCCAGGATGTCCGCGAGATGGATCAGGCGGAAGGTCGCGCGCGCGTGTGCCATCCGGTCGCGGTCGTCGCCCTCCTCCGGCAGCGAGCGCCACAGCTCGCGCGCCGTCAGCAGCAGCTCGCGGATCCGGTCGAGCTCGTCGCGATGGCCGTTGCGGTCGTCGCAGGCGTTGAGGGCGAGCCCGAGGACGCCGACCGTGTCCTGCTGGCGCGTCCAGAGGAGGGGCGTCGCCATCGACAGGTACTGGTGGATGCGGGCGAGCGAGATCGGCTGCGAGAACGTCTCCACTCCCTTCGGCGCGGAGGGCTCGCGCGGGGCCTCGCCGTCCGCGATCCGGTTGGCGTTGCCGGCGAGGACATCCAGCACCTGCTCGTTGTCGAGGCCGGCGAGGCGAGCCGTGCGGAGCGCGATCAGGAGCGAGGCTGGTTGCTGACCGTAGGGGTAGTCGGAGGCGTAGACGACCTGCTCCGGGCCGACCAGCCGGTACAGGCCGAGCAGGTCGAGCGGGCTCCAGACGGAGGTGTCGAAGAAGACCCCCGCCTTGCCGCCGAGCCGGTCTGCAAGCGCCGCGAGGTCGGCGATGCCCGCGTGCGCGACGATCAGCTGAGCGGCCGGGTATCGGTCGAAGACGCGTGCGAGGTCGTCCGCGATCGGCGGCAGGCCGCGGCCGCCGTGGATCAGGATCGGCACCCTTCGGTCCGCGGCAAGCTCGAACACGGGCGCGAGCCGCTCGTCGTTCAGCAGGAACTTCTGCGCGCGGGGGTGCAGCTTGATCCCGCGGGCGCCGCGGTCGAGACAGCGCACGGCTTCCGCGATCGGATCCTCGCCGAGGTCGAGCCGGACGAACGGGATCAGCTTCCCACCCGAGCGCTCGCCGAACTCGAGCGTGCGGTCGTTGCCCGCCTGGAAGCCGGGGCGCCGGTCGGGCTCGTCGAGGCAGAACATGAAGCAGCGGGAGATGCCGTACTTCTCCATGCCGCGCTCGAGGTCGTCGTAGACCCCGACCATTCCGTCGATGTCGTTCCCGAGATGGGTATGCGCGTCGAAGACATCGGCGCCGCCGGGCAGCTCGCGGCGCAGCTCCTCGTCCCACCGCGCCATCAGCTCCTGGGCCCGCTGCAGCGCTTCGTTCACCTGTTGGAGTCTACGTCGCGCCGCCCCCGCGCCGACGGGATCCAAACCGCCACGTCCGGGGTCTGACCCCGGACGGGGCCCTGAGGGACACGTCTTGCAGCCGAAACCCTCGACCTATCGTCAGGGCAGATCGGGACGGGGCTCTTCGCGCAAGCCATGACAGCGACAGTGATCGACGGATTCGACATGGCAGATCGGGACGCGAGCCATGCTCTGACCCCTCAACCATCCTCCCAGGACATGTCCTCCGCGCAAAACCATCCGCCCGACCGGCCATGTCCGGGGTCAGACCCGGACTGGCCGTTGGAGCCGATGTAGGATCGCCGCCGTGCCCGATGTCCTCATCTACGGCGACACCGTTCGCTTCCCCGAGCTCCGCCACGAGGTGCCGCTCGCGATTCCCGACGCGTTCCTCTACCTCGAGCGCGGCGACCGGCGCGTGGTGATGATCGGGTCGCTCGAGCTGCCGCGCGTGCGGGCCAGCGCGCCCGAGCTCGAAATCCTCTCGCCGGAGGAGCTCGGGTCGGACGAGCTGTTCGCGGAGGGCAAGACGTCCTGGGAGATCGCGCTCGAGCTGGCCGTCCGCGCCTGCCGACACCTCGGCGTCGAACGGGCAGCCGTCCCCGAGGGCTTCCCCGTTGGACACGCCGATCACCTGCGCGCGAACGGGATCGAGCTCGACGTCGAGCGCGCCCTCTTCACGGACCGGCGCCGCTCGAAGACCGTCGCGGAGATCGCCGGGATCCGCAAGGCTCAGCGCGCGTGCGAGGCGGCCTTCGACGCAGCACGCGACCTGCTACGTCGAGCGCAACCGAACGGCGCCGGCCTCGAGGTCGACGGCGAGCCGCTGACGAGCGAGCGTCTCAAGCACACGATCGAGCACGTCTTCGGCGAGCACGACGTGACCGGCGAGGACATGATCGTCTCGCACGGCCCGCAGAGCGCGGTCGGCCACGACGCCGGCTCCGGCCAGATCAAGCCGGACGAGCCGATCGTGCTCGACCTCTTTCCCAAGGATCGCGAGACGGGCTGCTACGCGGACATGACCCGCACGTACGTGGTCGGCGAGCCGCCCGAGGAGCTGAAGGAGTACCACCGGCTGGTCAAGGAGGCGCTCGACCGCTCGACTGCGGCGGTGAAGGCGGGCGTGAACGGCCGGAAGCTCTACGAGCTCGTCTGCGACATCTTCCACGAGGCCGGCTACAAGACCCAGCTCTCGAAGGAGCCGAACGAGGTGCTCGAGGACGGCTTCTTCCACGGGCTCGGTCACGGCGTCGGACTCGAGGTGCACGAGCTCCCGAACCTGAGCCGCACCGGCCAGGACCTGGTGCCGGGCGACGTCGTCACCATCGAGCCCGGCCTGTACCGGCCCGGCTTCGGAGGCCTTCGCCTCGAGGATCTCGTTCTCGTGACCGAGGACGGCTGTGAGGTGCTGACGGCCTACCCGTACGACCTGGCCCCGTAGCTTGGTTCACGTGACCGGGCCGCGTAGCGTGCAGACGATCGAGACGATCCTGCTCGAGGAACGGCGCTACCCGCCGGATCCCGAGTTCGCGCACCAGGCCAACGCCCAGCCGGATATCTACGAGCGCGGCTTCGAGGAGTTCTGGGAGACCGAGGGCCGCGAGCGCGTCGCGTGGTTCGAGCCGTTCACGAAGCTCTACGAATGGGAGCCGCCGTACGCCGAGTGGTACCTCGGCGGCAAGCTCAACGCCTGCTTCAACTGCGTCGACCGGCACGTCGAGGCGGGGCACGGGGAGAAGCTCGCCTACTACTGGGAGGGCGAGCCCGAGGGCGATCGGCGCGAGCTGACGTTCTCCGATCTCCAGCGCGAGGTCGTGCGGCTGGCGAACGGGCTCAAAAGGCTCGGGGTGCAGAAGGGGACGCCGGTCGCGATCTACATGGGGATGGTCCCCGAGACGCCGATCGCGATGCTCGCCTGCGCGCGGCTCGGCGCGCCGCACACCGTCGTCTTCGGCGGCTTCTCGGCCGACTCGCTCTCGGGCCGCATGCAGGACATGGGCTGCGAGCTGCTGATCACGCAGGACGAGGCCTGGCGGCGCGGCGCCACGGTCCCGCTCAAGCGCACCGCCGACGAGGCGGTCGCGGAGTCGCCGAAGGTGCGGAACACGGTCGTCCTGCGCCGTACCGGCGGCGACGCGCCGATGCAGGAGAGCGACCACTGGTGGCACGAGCTCGCGACCGACGATTCGGAGTGCCCGTGCGAGCCGATGGACTCCGAGGACCTGCTTTACCTCCTCTACACCTCCGGAACGACCGCGAAGCCGAAGGGAATCGTCCACACGACGGCCGGCTACCTCGTCGGCGTGGCCGCCACGCACCGCGCGATCTTCGACGTGAAGCCGGACTCCGTCTACTGGTGCGCGGCTGACGTCGGCTGGGTCACCGGCCATAGCTACATCGTCTACGGGCCGCTCTGCAACGGGACGACCGGCGTCCTCTACGAGGGGGCGCCCGACTTCCCCGACAAGGACCGCTGGTGGGAGATCGTCGAGCGCTACGAGGTCGACATCCTGTACACGGCGCCGACCGCGATCCGCAGCCACATGAAGTGGGGGCCGGAGCACGCCCGGAAGCACGACATCTCGTCGCTGCGCGTGCTCGGCTCGGTCGGCGAGCCGATCAACCCGGAGGCCTGGATCTGGTACCGGGAGCACATCGGCGGCGACCGTTGCCCGGTCGTCGACACCTGGTGGCAGACAGAGACCGGGATGATCATGATCACGCCGCTCCCGGGGGTCACGACCGCGAAGCCGGGCTCGGCGGCGAAGCCCTTTCCGGGCGTCCAGGCGGCCGTCTTCAGCGAGAGCGGCGAGGAGGTCGGGCCGGGCGCCGGCGGCTACCTCGTGCTCCAGCGACCGTGGCCGGCGATGCTGCGCGGAATCTACAACGACGACGCGCGGTATCGCGAGACGTACTGGTCGAAGTACGACGGCGCCTACTTCGCCGGCGACGGCGCGCGCATCGACGAGGACGGCGACTTCTGGCTGCTCGGCCGCGTCGACGACGTGA
Source organism: Gaiellales bacterium (assembly GCA_038253005.1). Classification (GTDB taxonomy): domain Bacteria; phylum Actinomycetota; class Thermoleophilia; order Gaiellales; family Gaiellaceae; genus 3-1-20CM-4-69-9. The sequence goes on along the minus strand of JBBSHO010000006.1, from coordinate 29,170 downwards.
TGAACGTCTCCGGGCACCGGATCTCGACGATCGAGGTCGAATCGGCGCTCGTCGACCACCAGAAGGTGGCCGAGGCGGCGGTCTGCTCGCGCAAGGATGCGATCGCCGGCGAGGCGATCGTCGCCTACGTCACGCTCAAGGGCGACGACGAGGGCTCGATCGAGCTGCTCGAGGAGCTGCGCGGCCACGTCGGGAAGAAGATCGGCCCGATCGCGAAGCCGGCGAGCATCGTCTTCACCCCCGAGCTTCCGAAGACGCGGAGCGGGAAGATCATGCGGCGGCTGCTCCGCGACGTGGCCGAGAACCGGACGCTCGGCGACACGACGACGCTCGCCGACCCGGCGGTCGTCGACGAGCTGCAGACGCGCGCGACGAGCGAGCGGAGCGACGAGTAGCCGGAGGGCTCTCGGGAGCCGGCCGGCTACGCGAGCAGCTTCTCGAAACGCTCCGTGTCGTCGAAGGGCCCGATCACGGCGAGGTTCAGGCCCGTGCTCTCGACGAGGTCTCGCGCGACGCGCTGCACATCCTCGGCGGTCACCTTGTCGAGCTCCGCCAGGACGTCTGCGGGATCGGGCGCGCTTCCCTCCAGCACCTCTCGCCGCAGGCCGAACATGATCAGCCCCTGCGGGCTCTCGAGCTGGAGGACGAACCGCCCCTTGGCGAAGCTGCGCGCCTTCTCGAGCTCGTCCGCGGGGACCGACTCCTCTGCGACGTTCTTCAGCTCGGCGGCGATCGTCGAGACGGCGTCGTCGATCCGGTTGATGTCGACCCCGGCCTGGGCGTAGAGCGAGCCCGCGTCGGTGTAGCTGTGGTTGATCCCGAAGACGTAGTACGCGAGCCCGCGCCGCTCGCGCACCTCGGTGAAGAGGCGCGAGGACATCCCGCCGCCGAGAATCGTCGAGAGCACCTGGAGCGCGTACCGGTCCGGGTGCTCCAGGGGATAGCTGTGGACGCCGAGGCAGATGTGGGCCTGGTCGGACTGCTTCGTGTGCACGCGCACCCGGGCGGAGCCGTTCGCGGAGAGCGCGACCGCGTCCGGCGCGCCGGTCTCGCCTTCGGGCAGATCTCCGAGGAGCTCCTCGATCCGCTCCGCCAGCCCGTCGCCGAGATCGCCGCCGACGCCGATAACCATCCGGGAGGGCTTGTACCAGCGGTCGAGATAGGAGGTGAACGTCTCGCGCGTGGCCCCGCGGACGGTCTCCTTGCGCCCGATGATGTCCCAGCCGAGCGGCTGGTTCCCGTACAGGAGCTCCTCGTAGACGCCCCCGATGAAATCGCGCGGCGTGTCGAAGTACATGTTCATCTCCTCGACGATCACGCCCTTCTCGCGGTCGATCTCCGCTGCGTCGAACTTGGAGTTGCGGAGCATGTCGACGAGCACGTCGAGCGCGATGTCGCGCGACTCGGCCGCGCACTTGACGTAGTACCCCGTGTACTCCTTGCCGGTGAACGCGTTGAACTCGCCGCCGATCGCGTCGATCTCCTTCGAGATGTCGCGTGCGGTCGGCCGCAGCTCCGTGCCCTTGAAGAACATGTGCTCGGAGAAGTGCGCGATCCCGTTCGTCTCGGCCGTCTCGTAGCGCGACCCGGCGGCGAGCATGATCGCGCAGGTGACCGATTGCGCCGACTCCATCGGGGCGGTGAGGACGCGCAGGCCGTTGTCGAGGCGCTTCAGCTCGAAGGTGCTCACCGGGTCGATGCTATCCGCGCCGGTCCTCCAGGCGGGAGACGAGGCGGACGGGGCGCGATCAGGCGCCGGCGAGGAGCTCGCGCTCGCGCTCCGGTGTGAGCCCGACCCCTTCGGCGGGCGGCCACTCGCGCTCGGCGTCCCAGGCGAGCGTGTCGCGGATCGTGTCGGCGAGCGGGCGGAAGGTCAGGCCCGCCGCGAGCGCCTCGAGGACCACGACCCGGTTCGCAGCCTCCCAGCCCGGAGAGGCGATCCAGAGCGGGACGCCCATCCACTCCTCCACGCCCGCGGCGAGCAGGGTCGCGCTCGGCGTCCAGACCACCTCCGCGTCGCTGCCCGTGACCCGCAGGCACTCGTCGAGCAGCCGCTCGAACGCCATCGACTCGCCCGTTGCGTTGTAGATCCCGCTCAGGCCCGCCTCGGTCGAGCCGAGGATCCAGCCCGCGAGGTCGCGGACGTCGACGAACTGCACGGGATCGCCGGGGTCGCCCGGCGCGAGCACGCGGCCGCCGGCCGCGATGCGGCGGGGCCAGTACGTGAACCGGTCGGTCGAATCGTGCGGCCCCACGATCAGCCCCGGCCGGACGATCAGCGCCTGCTCGTAGGCGTCCTCGACGATCCGCTCGCACGCGGCCTTCAGTGCGCCGTAGTCCTCGATCCTCTCGCTCGCGGGATCCTCGAGCTCGGCCACGGCCGACCCCTCGACCTGCGGCACGCTCTGGTCCGCGTAGGCGGAGACGCTCGAGATGTAGACGTAGCGGCCGACCCGGCCGCGGAGCGCCTCGACCGACAGCCGGACGACCCGAGGAAGAAACGTCGCGATGTCGAGCGCCGCATCCCATTCGCGCCCGTCCAGCGGGGCCAGGTCCTCCGTGCGGTCGCCGCGGATCTGCTCGGCCTCGGATGAGAAGAGCTCCGGGTTCGTCAGCCCGCGGTTGAAGAGCGTCACCTCGTGCCCGCGCGCGAGCGCCGCCTCCACGACCGCTCGTCCCAGGAACCGCGTCCCGCCGAGGACGAGCAGCTTCACCCGAACCTCTGCACGGCCCGGAAGACCGCCTCGGAGCCGAGCTCGACCGCGTCCAGGGGGATCCGCTCGTCGGCCGCGTGGATCAGCTTCGCGAACTGGAAGTCGGCCGGCAGCCGCATCGGCAGGAAACCGTACGTCTGGATCCCTAGCCGCGAGAAGAAGCGCCCGTCGGTGACGCCGATCTGGAGCAGCGGCACGGGGATCCCCTCGGGGTCGAGCTCGCGCAGGATCCCGTCCAGCGACTCGAAGAGTCCCAGGTCCGGCTCGCCGCGGCCCGGGTCGTGACGCACGAGCTCGAGCTCCACGTCGTCGCCCACCGCGTCGCGCAGCTCGCGCATCAGATCCTCGGGCGCGAGGCCCGGCAGGAGGCGGCCGTCGAGCTCCAGCTCGATCCGGCTCGGGACGACGTTGATCTTCTCGCCGCCCCGGACGATCGTCGCGCTGACCGTGTTCCGCAGCATCGGCTCGAAGGTGCGGCCCTGCTGTCCGAGCGCCCGCAGCGTCGCGTCGGTGAGCCGCGGGTTGAGCAGCGCGCGGAGCGCGAGGCCCTGCGGCCGCCCGACCTCCGCCGCCATCGTCTCGAGCATCTCCCGCACGATCGGGGTGACGTGGACGGGTAGCCGCTTCCGGTCGAGGTCGCGCAGGAACCGGGCGAGCCGCGCCATCGTCCCGCCGCGGTTGATCATCGCTCCGTGGCCGCCCACGCAGGGTCGCCTTCAGCCAGCAGATCTGCTTCTCGGCCACCTGGATCGGGTAGAAGCGACGCCCGCCGATCTCCTGCGAGAAGCCGCCGAACTCGCCAAGCGCGTACCGGACGCCCTCGAAGAGCTCCGGGTGCTCCTCGACGAGGAACTTCGCGCCGAAGTCTCCACCAGCCTCCTCGTCGCTGAGCACGGCCAGGATCACGTCGCCGGGCAGATCGACGCCCTCCCGCTTCGCGCGCAGGAACGCCGAGACCATCATCGCGACGCCGCCCTTCATGTCGAGCGCGCCCCGGCCCCAGAGGAAGCCGTCCTCCCGGCGCGCCTCGAAGGGCGGCCGCGCCCACACCTGGTCGGCCGTCGTGACCACGTCGACGTGGCCCTGGAGGAGGAGCGGCGCGGCGTCGCCGCCCGGCAGCCGCGCAACGAGATTCGGCCTCTCCGGATCCTTCGCGACGACCTGCGTCTCGCAGCCCGCCTCCTCCAGCAGGCCCTGCACGAAGCGGATGCACGCCGCCTCGTTGCCGGGCGGGTTCGTCGTGTCGAAGCGGAGCAGGCGCTCCAGCAGCTCGACGGGGGTCACAGCGCGGCGATCGCCTCGAGCAGCGCGTCCACCTCGTCGGCCGTGTTGTAGTGGACGATCCCTGCGCGGACGGCTCCGCCGTCCTCGAGGCCGAGCCGCTTCATCACCTCGACCGCGTAGTAGTTTCCCTGCCAGACGGCGAAGCCGGCGTCCCCGAGCTGCATCGCGGCCTCGCGTGTGGAGACGCCTTCGACGTTGAACGCGAAGGTCGCGACGCGGCCCTCCATCGTCGGCAGGCCGTAGAGCGTGCAGCGGCCGGGTAGACCGTCGAGCAGGCGTGCGCCGAGCTCGCGCTCGTAGCCCCGGATCGCGTCCCAGCCGATCGAGTCGATGTACTCGACCGCGGCGACGAAGCCGGCCAGGAGCTCGTGCGGGAGCGTCCCGGTCTCGAAGCGGTGGCCGAGCGGCGCGTTCGCCGCCGGCCGGACCTTGTACGGGCGCAGACGCTCGAGCAGCTCGGCCCTTCCGAACGCGAGCCCGAGGTGCGGGCCGAAGAACTTGTAGGGGGAGCAGATCAGCACGTCCACGTCCCAGTCCGCAACGTCGATCGGGCCGTGCGGCCCATAGTGGACGGCGTCGGCCCAGGCGAGCGCGCCGGCGCTGTGCGCGAGCTCGACGATGCGCTTGACGTCTGTGAGCGTGCCGACCGCGTTCGAGGCGAGGGGGAACGCGACGACGCGCGTCCGGTCTGAGAGCTGTCGCTCGAGGTCGTCGAGGTCGAGCGTCGTGTCGTCGTGGACGTCGACGAACCGGACGACGAGCTCGCGATCGTGTGCGAGCTCGAGCCAGGGCGAGACGTTCGCGTCGTGATCGAGCTTCGTGACGAGGATCTCGTCGCCGGAGCGCCACTCACGGCCGACCGTGCGCGTGAGCGCGAAGTCGAGGGTCGTCATGTTCGCGCCGAAGATCGTCTCCGCCGGCGAGCAGCCCAGGAACTCGCCGGCGGTCAGCCGCGCCCGCGTGACGAGCGCCTCGGTGCGCCGGCTCGTCTCGTACGGACCGCTGACGTTCGCGTTCGACTCGCGGTAGTACCGCGAGACGGCGTCGATCACCTCGTCGGGGACCTGCGTGCCCCCCGGCCCGTCGAAGAAGGCGAGCGGCTGCGTGAGGGCCGAGTAACGGGCGCGAACAGCCTCGACGTCGAAGGCGACGGTCGACATGGACGAAGACGCTACTACGATTCGTCCGTGTCTCCCGCGACTGAGGAACGCGTCGACAGCGGCGCCGGGGCGGGCCTCGGCGCCCCCTGGAACGTGGTCGTCCTGAACGACAACCACAACACATTCCAGGGCGTCGCCTTCGCGCTCGCCGCCGTCGTTCCCGGCGTCTCCTACGACTTCGGGCTCCAGATCGCGGACCGCATTCACAGCTCCGGCCGTGCGGTCGTCTGGTCGGGCCACAAGGAAGCGGCGGAGCTCTACTGGGAGCAGCTCCGCGGCCACGGGCTCACGATGGCGCCGCTCGAGCGATGCTGAGAACCGGTCTCGTCCTGGCCCTGGCGCTCCTGCTCGTGGGCTATTCCAGCACCTCGTCCCCGCACGTGACAAGGCTCGGCGCCGCACACCTGCGGAGGGAATGGCAGGGCTGGGTCGGGAGCAGCGCAGCGCTTCCCGAAGCGTCCGCGCGGCGCCGGCTGGGATCGATCCGCGCCGATGCACGACGATGGCATGCGCAACTCGTGGGGCTTCGGGTCTACCGCGCGAGGTCAGGCGCCGCCGTGCCGGCCGTCATCCTCGCAGTCGCGGAGCCCGCCTCCTGGCTGAGACATCGCGCGCGGCGCGTTCTCGCCGATCTCGACGGCGTCGTCGGGCGCGACGGCGCGCAGTACGTCGGGGTGGTCGACTCCCACGGGCGCTTCGTCTGGGAAACCGGCCGCGCGCTCGGCGCCCTTGGTCCGGCCGGGGGAGTCTGGTTCCGCCCCGATCTGGATCGATGTCAGCCGATCGCCCACGGCGAGATCGTCGGGGGGGACGCCACCGCCATGTCCGCGAGATGATCGCTGCGACCTCGCTTCCCTTGCTCGTCGCGATCTTCGCCGCGGCCGCCGGAGCGGTCTGGTACGCGGGAATCTGGCTCTCGCGAACGACCGACGTACTCTCGACCCGGCTGCATCTCGGCGAGGCGCTCGGCGGGCTGATCCTCCTGGCCGTGACGACGAACCTGCCCGAGATCGCGATCACGGCCAGCGCCGCCCTCGCGAACGACCTCGGGATCGCGATCGGCAACATCCTCGGCGGGATCGCGATCCAGACCGTCGTGCTCGTGATCCTCGACGCCGTCGGGCTCGGCCGGGCGAGCGCGTTGACCTACCGGGCCGCCTCGCTGCTGCTCGTGCTCGAGGGCGGGCTCGTGATCGCCGTGCTCGTGGTCGTCGTCGGCGGGTCGCAGCTTCCGTTCTCGAGCTCCGTCGGTCGCTTCGAGCCGGCGACGGTGCTGATCGCGGTGATCTGGGTGGCCGGTCTGTGGCTGCTGAGCCGTGCGCGCAACGGGCTGCCCTGGCACGAGGACGGGAACGCGCCGGACGGGCAGGAGGCGCCGCGCGGGAGGCGCGTCCAGCACCGGAGCACGATCGCGGACAGCCGCAAGATCGGGACGGCGCGCGCCGGGATCGTCTTCGGGGCCGCCTCGCTCGTTACCCTCGTCGCCGGTGTCGCGCTCGAGCGCTCGGGAGAGCGAATCGCCTCGCACGTCGGATTGAACGGCGTCCTCTTCGGCGCGACCTTCCTCGCGGCCGCGACCGCCCTGCCCGAGCTCTCGAGCGGTCTCGCGTCGGTCAAGCTCGGCGATTACCAGCTCGCGTTCAGCGACATCTTCGGTGGGAACGCTTTCCTGCCCGTCCTCTTCCTGCTCGCGAACCTTCTCTCCGGGAGCGCGGTGCTGCCGGCGGCGCAGAAGACGGACGTCTACCTCACGGCGCTCGGCGCCTTGCTCACGGTCGTCTACATGTACGGGCTCGTCTTTCGACCCCGGCGCCAGGTGCTGCGGCGGCTCGGGCCGGACTCGGCCGCGGTGCTCGTGCTCTACGCGCTCGGGATCGTCGGGCTCGTCTTCGTCAGCCGGGGCTGACGTCGGCGCCGTTGACGCGCCAGCGATAGCTCGGCGACGGCTTCAACGAGGCGCCGACGAAGCAGTCGTGCTCGGCCTTCGCCAGCAGCGCCTGCAGCTCCTCGCCGGGCGGCGCCGGCTCCAGCTCGAGGTCGAGCTCGCACCGGAGCTCGACGAAGCCGTAGCGCCCGTCGTCCTCGCGCCTCGTCACGCGTCCCGAGGCCGAGCCCGCGGCGAGGAAGTCGATCCCTGCCCGCTCGGCGTGGAAGCGCAGGCTCTTCAGCGAGCAGCGGAGGAGGCCGGCGAGCACGAGGTGCTCCGGGCTCCAGGCTTCCTCGAGGTCGAGCGGGGCGTGACCGTCCGCGGTCAGCCGTCCCGCGCGGTCGAGGCCGATCGCGTAGTCGAACTCCTTCGCCTCGGCGGCCATCGGCGTATCCTGCCGCACCGTGCCTCCGAACCGACCGCTCGCCGTCCTGGGCGCGACCGGCTACACCGGCGGCCTCGTCTGCGCGAAGGCGCGCGAGCTCGGAATCCCGCTCCGGCTCGTCGGCCGGCGGCGCGACGCGCTCGACGAGATGGCCGTCGCTGGAGACGAGATCCATGTCGCGGACGCCAAGGACGAGCGGTCGCTGCGGGACGCCTTCGAGGGCGCCTTCGCCGTCGCCTCGCTGGCCGGGCCGTTCCTGGAGGTCGGCGATCTCCCCGTCTCCGCGGCGATCAAGGCCCGCGCCCACTACCTCGACACGAGCGGCGAGCAGGCGTTCGCGCGCCTCCTCTACGACAAGTACCCCGGTCGCGCCGAGGCGGCGGAGGTGGCCGTGCTCACCTCGTTCGGCTTCGACTACGTCCCCGGCGACCTGGGCGCCCGGCTCGCCGCCGACGGCCTCGAGCCGCTCGACGAGGTGATCGCCGCCTACTCCGTCAAGGGCACGGCCGTTTCCTCGGGGACGCGGACGACGATCGGCCACGTGATGAGCCAGCCCCAGGTCGCCTGGGAGAGCGGGCGCCTGATCCGGTCGAGGTTCGGGGCGAGCACTCGCAGCGTCCGCTTCCCGCTCGGTGAGGCCGGCGTCGTCGAGTGGAGCGGAACGGAGCCCTTGACCGTGCCGCGACACACGCGGGTCGCGCGCGTGCGGTCGTACGTGCGCGCGCCCAAGGCGGCTGCCAAGACGGGCGGGATCGCGAGGCTCGCGGCGCCGCTCGTCCGCCTCACCGGGCGGGTCGGCGGCGGCCCGTCGGAGGAGCGCCGGGCGAAGACGAGCTTCGCGGTCGTCGCCGAGGCGCGCGGCCCGAACGGCTCGCGCCGCGCGACCCTGGTCGGGAACGACGTCTATGGCTTGACGGCGCTGCTGATCGTCCGAGGGGCCGAGGCGCTTCGTGACGGCAAGGCGCGTGGCGCGGGCGTGCTCGCGCCGGCGGAGGCGTTCGAGGCTGAGCCTTTTCTCGAGGGGCTCGCGCCGCTCCTGACGGTGCAGGGGACCGAGGAGATCTGACGTCCGGGGCCGCACGTACTCTGCGTCCATGCGACGGCTCCGGCCGCTTAGCGAGGTCGAGTGTTACGCCAGGTGCTACGGCGCCTGGGACGCCACCGTCCGGATCGTCCGACTCGAGCCGCGGCGTCCCCGCTACGAGTTGGCCGTGACGGGAGAGGCGATGCGGCTACGGTTCGAGGAGCTGCTCGACTCACGTGAGCTCGACGCAGAGCCCGAAGCCGCCTAACGGCGACCTGGCGGACGTCCTCGCGCCGGCCCTGCGGATCGTCTTCTGCGGGATCAACCCCGGACGCGTGTCGGCCGCCGCCGGCGCGCACTTCGCGAATCCGCGTAACGACTTCTGGCGCCTGCTGCACGCGGCCGGGTTCACGGCGCGCGTGTACGCGCCCGAGGAGCAGCGCGCGGTGCTTGCGGAGGGAATCGGGATCACGAACGCTGCGTACCGAACGACGCCCGGCTCGGGCGATCTCCGCAAGGCCGACTTCGCGGGCTCGGCAGAGCGCCTGGAGCGGCTCGCGCACGAGCTCAGTCCCGCCTGGATCGGCTTCGTCGGGAAGGAGGCCCACCGCGGCGTCTTCGGCGAGCGGCCCGAGCTCGGCCTGCAGGAGCGGCGGCTCGGCGAGACGCGGTTGTTCGTGCTTCCGTCGACCTCGCCCGCGAACGCGTCGGTTCCCTGGGCGGCGCGGCTCCGGTGGTTCGAGGAGCTCGCTGGCCTCAGCGAGCACGGGCCGCCACCCGAGCCGATGACATCGGCGTCTAGCCGCGCCACCGGTTGGTGATCGGCGTGCGGCGGTCCCGGCCGAACGCCTTGGGGCGAAGCTTGACGCCCGGCGGCGCCTGGCGGCGCTTGTACTCCGCGCGGTCGATCAGCGCAAGCGCCCGCTCGACCACGTCGGCGTCGAAGCCGTCGGCGGTCAGCTCCTCGCGCGAGCGGTCGTGCTCGACGTACTCCTCCAGCACCTCGTCGAGCTCCGGGTAGGGCGGGAGCGAGTCCTCGTCGAGTTGCGCGTCGCGGAGCTCCGCGCTCGGGGCGCGGTCGATGATGCTCTGCGGGATCGACTCGTCGCCGGCGCGCTCGTTCAGGTGTCGCGCCAGCCGGAACACGTCGGTCTTGAACACGTCCTTCAGCAGCGCGAACCCGCCGGCCATGTCCCCGTAGAGCGTCGCGTACCCGACCGACAGCTCCGACTTGTTCCCGGTCGCGACGAGCATCCAGCCGAACTTGTTCGAGAGCGCCATCAGCAGGACGCCGCGGATCCGGGCCTGGATGTTCTCCTCGGTCAGGTCGGACGCCGCGCCTCCGAACGGTCCGGCGAGCGCCGTGTGAAAGGCCTCGACCATCGGCGCGATCGGGATCTCCAGGAACGGGGAGCCGAGCGCCCCGGCCAGCCGCTGCGCGTCGGTGCGGGTTCCCTCGGAGGAATACCGGGACGGCATCGAGACGCAGTGCAGGCGCTCCGGCCCGAGTGCGTTCGCGGCGATCGCCGCGGTCACGGCGGAGTCGATCCCGCCGGACACGCCGACGACGACCTCCTCGAAGCCGTTCTTTCCCACATAGTCACGCAGACCGAGCTCGAGTGCGAGGCGCATCTGCTCGAGGTCGTCGACGAACGGGATGACCTCGCCGTGCACTCGGTGGCCGTTGTCGGGCTGACGCTCGGCTCCGACGTGGACGACCGCGACCGGCGGTGTGCTCTCACGCTCCCGCGCGAGGGCGCGACGGCGAACGTCGCGGAGCCGCCGGCCGATCACCTCCTTCGGGTCCAGGTCGACGACGAGCAGCGCCTCCTCGAATCCGGGCGCGCGGGCGAGCACGGTCCCCTCGTCGTCGATCACGCAGGAGTGCCCGTCGAAGATCAGCTCGTCCTGGCCGCCGACGGCGTTGCAGAAAGCGACGAAGCAGGAGTTGTCCCGTGCGCGCGTGACGAGCATCTCCTCCCGCTCGCGGTCCTTGCCGACGTGGAACGGGGAGGCCGAGATGTTGACGAGGAGCTCCGCGCCGGCGAGGGAGAGCTCGGTCGCGGGCGGGCCGGGCTGCCACAGGTCCTCGCAGATCGTCGGACCGATCAGCGTCTTGCCGAGCTCGAGCAGAATCAGGTCGCGGCCGGGTGCGAAATACCGGTCCTCGTCGAAGACGCCGTAGTTCGGGAGGAAGCGCTTGCGGTAGACCGCTTTGACCTCACCGCCGGCGCACACCGCGCACGCGTTGTAGAGGTCGCGATCGAAGTGGGGCACGCCGACGAGCGCGGCGATCCCGCGGCTGGCGTGCGCGATCTGCTGGAGGACGGCCTCGGCGGCGCCGATGAAACCGGGCCGGAGCAACAGGTCCTCGGGCGGGTAGCCGGTGACGGCGAGCTCGGGGAAGAGGACGACGTCGGCGCCCTGGCCCCTCGCTTCTTCGAGCCGGGAGAGGATGCGCTCCCCATTTCCCTCCAGGTCGCCGACGACGGAGTTCAGCTGGGCAAGGGCGATCCTCACGGAGTCAGCCTACCAGTTTACGCCTATTAGGCGAAAACCTACCCGTACTACGGCTTCGACGCGCGTCCGCTCGCCGCGGCGATCTCGTCGAGCGACTCGGGGTTCTCCAGCGACGAGAGGTCGCCGGGGTCGTGACCGAGGGCGCGGGCGCGAACGGCGCGGCGGACGATCTTCGCGCTCCTCGTCTTCGGCAGCGCGGACACGAACACGATCCGCTCCGGCCTGAACGCCTTGCCGAGGTCGTCGCTCACCGCCGCGCCGACCTCCCCGGCCAGTCCGTCGGTTGGCTCCGCTCCGGGCACGAGCACGCAGAAGACCCACGCGACCTCGCCCTTCACCGCGTGCGGGACGCCGATCGCAGCCGCCTCGGCGACGTCCGGGTGAGACACTGCCGCCGACTCGAGCTCCGCCGGCCCGATCCGCTTGCCCGCGATGTTCAGCGTGTCGTCGGAGCGGCCGTGCAGGAACCAGTACCCGTCCTCGTCCACCGAGGCCCAGTCCCCGTGCGTCCAGAGCCCTGGGAACCGCCGCCAGTACGCGTCGAGGTACCGCTCGTCGTCGCCCCAGATCCCGCGCGTCATCCCCGGCCACGGCCGCCGGCAGACGAGCTCGCCGACCTCTCCCCGCACCGGCTCGCCGTCGGGCCCGACCACGTCCATGTCCTGGCCGAGCGCGGGGAAGCCGAGCGCAACGGGCTTCACGGGCTCTGTGACGCAGGTCGCGAGGAAGCAGGCGCCGACCTCCGTTCCGCCCGACTCGTTCACGATCGGGATGCGGCCGCCGCCGACGCGCTCGAAGAGCCAGAGATACGGGTGGCGGTTCCACGGCTCCCCGGTCGTGCAGATCGTGCGCAGCGAGGACATGTCCGCATCCGGCTCGCCCTTCGGGATCAGCGCGCGGACGAGCGTCGGCGAGACGCCGAGCATCGTCACACGCTCCGACTCGATCAGTTTCCACAGCCGGTCCGCGGGCCAGTCGGGCGCGCCCTCCGCGTAGATCACGGTCGCTCCGCAGGCCCCGCCGCCGACGACGGTCCACGGTCCCATGATCCAGCCCATGTCAGTGGCGAAGTGGATCCGGTCGCCCGGACGCACGTCGGTCTGGTACGCGACCTCACGCGCGATCGAGACGAGGAAGCCGCCCTGGACGTGCAGCGCGCCCTTCGGCCGCCCCGTCGTGCCGGACGTATACGCCAGGAGATAGGGCGTCTCCGCGTCGACCTGGACCGGCGGGAGGTCGCCCGATGTATTCGCGGTGAGCTCGTCCCACCAGCGGTCGCGACCGAGCACCATCGGCGTGCCCTCGGCCCCGAGCCGCCGCCAGACGATCGTGTGCGTGACGGTCGCGGCGCCCTCGAGCGCTTCGTCCACGATCGCCTTCATCGGCACAGGCCGCCCCCGCCGCAGCGAGCCGTCCGCTGTGATCAGCGCTTTCGCCTTCGCGTCGGCGAGCCGCGCCGCGATCGCCGGGGCCGCGAAGCCGGAGAAGATCGGCACCTGCACGGCGCCGATGTGCGCGCACGCGTGCGAGGCGATTGCGACCTGCGGCGACATGGGCAGGAAGATTCCGACCGCGTCGCCCTCGCCGATCCCGAGCGACGCGAGCCCCTCGGCGAGTCGGAAGACCGCTTCGGAAAGCTCGCGCCAGGTCAGCGCCTGGCGCGCGCCGTCCTCGGCCTGCCAGACCGCCGCCTCCTTCTCCGCGAGCTCGCCGGACGCCCAGCGGTGGACGCAGTTCCAGGCCAGGTTGAGCTTCGCGCCCGGGAACCAGGTTGCCCATTCGATCCCGCGCGAGGTGTCGAGGACGCGCTCCCACGGATGCGAGAACTCGAGGCCGAGATCCTCCACGAGCGCCGGCCAGAAACGTTCCGGCTGCTCGATCGAGACACGGTGCAGCTCGCGATAGCCGACGCAGCCGAGGCGCCGTGCGAGCCGGGTCAGATTCGCGCGCTCGACCTGCTCCTCGTTCGGCGTCCAGACGAAGTCGCTCACGGCGGGAAGGCTATTTGACGCGCGGGGCTAGTGTTCACTAACCTAGTGGTGACTAACAAACGCCCGAAAGGAACCGGATGAAAGCCAGGCTCTTCGCCGACGAGAACCGCAAGTGGTGGACGCTCGCCGCCGTCTCGTTCGGCCTCTTCATGATCATGCTCGACAACACCGTCGTGAACGTCGCGCTGCCCGCGATCCAGAAGGATCTGCACCTGAGCGGCAGCGCGCTCGAATGGATCGTCGTCGGCTACGCGCTCACGTTCGCAACCTTCATGCTCACCGGCGGCAAGCTGGCGGATCTGTACGGCAGGCGGCTCCTGTTCACGATCGGGCTCGCGATCTTCACCGCCGCTTCGCTGGCGTGCGGCCTCGCGCCGACGGCGGGCTTCCTGATCGGCGCGCGCGTCGTCCAGGGCGTCGGCGCCGCGATGATGAACCCGGCGACGCTGGGGATCATCACCGCCACCTTCCCGCCGCGTCAGCGTGGAACCGCGATCGGCATCTGGGCGGGCACGTCGGCGATGGCGCTGGCGATCGGGCCGCTCGTCGGCGGTCTCCTGACGGAGAAGATCAACTGGAGCTGGATCTTCTTCATCAATGTGCCGATCGGGATCGTCGGCATCCTCGTCGCGCGGTGGGCGATCGACGAGACGCGCGACACCTCGCGGGAGCAACGGCTCGACGGGCCCGGGCTGGCGAGCTCGGGCGTGGCTCTCTTCGCGCTCACGTATGGGCTGATCGAGGCGAACCGGCACGGGTGGACGTCGCCGCTGATCCTGTCGATGCTCGCGCTCGCGCTCCTCGCTGTCGGTGTGTTCGTCGTGCTCGAGCTGCGGCAGCGGCTGCCGATGCTCGACCTGTCGCTCTTCCGCAACGCCACCTTCGCGGGAGCGAACCTCGCTGTCGGCCTGGTCGCGCTCGCGATGTTCGGGATCTTCTTCTACAACTCGCTCTTCATCCAGCGGATCCTGGGCTTCTCCGCGATCCAGACCGGCGCCACCTTCCTGCCGATGACGATGCTGATCATCCTGATCGCGCCGCAGGCCGGCCGGGCGACCGATCGTGTCGGCGCGCGCTGGCTGATCGGAGTGGGGATGACGCTGGTCGCGGTCTCGCTCGTGCTGTTCGCGCAGCTCGACGCGGGCTCGAGCTTCTGGAACATCGTTCCGGGCCTGCTCACGGGCGGACTGGGGATGGCGTTGACGATGACTCCGACGACCGCGGCGGCGATGGGCTCGGTGCCGACGGACAAGGCCGGGGTCGGCTCCGCGGTGCTGAACGCGTTCCGCCAGGTCGGCGGCTCGCTCGGGATCGCCGTGATGGGCGCGATCGTGGCGACGCAGGTGCACACGAGCCCGGGCAACCCGGCGTTTACCGATCAGTTCGTCAGCGGCTACCACCACGCGCTCTACGTCGCCGCCGGGATCGCGCTCGTCGGCGCGAGCATCGCGGTCGCCCTGGTCCGCAAGGTGCGCGATCCCGAGACGACGTCGGTTCCCGAAGCCGTCTCGGCATGACCCCCGCGCCTACGTTCACGCGCCTGCCGGCGGCCGAGCGCCGGCAGGCGCTCGTCGACGCCGCGCTGCGGGTCTTCTCGGAGGGCAGCTACCACGGCACGACGACCGCCGAGATCGCACGCGCAGCCGGCGTCTCCGAGCCGATCCTGTACCGCCATTTCGGGTCGAAGCGCGATCTGTACCTCGCCTGCATCGACGAGTCGTGGCGCCGCCTTCGCGCCGTCTGGGACGAGGCGATCGCCGGAACGACGGACTCGTCGCAATGGCTGCCCGCGATGAGCAACTGCTACCTCGCGTTGAAGGACGCCAAGCACCTCCTGGCGGAGCTGTGGATGCAGGCCGTCGTCGAGGCCGGCGACGACGCGGAGGTGCGCCGGTTCGTTCGCCGCCACATGCGCAAGGTCCACCACTACGTCGCCGAGATCGTGCGCCGCTGCCAGGAGGACGGCACCGTTCTCGCCGAGCGCGACGCCGACGCGGAAGCCTGGATCTTCCTCGCGGGCGGCCTACTCGGAACGATCGGGCGCCGGCTCGGGGGCCTGCTCGGCGAGGAAGACTTCACCCGCGTCCGCGCTTCCCGGCGCGAGTGGATGACCGGAGAAAAGGCTCCCTAGAAAGCGGAGACCCCCCGGCTGCGGCTCCGGGGGGTCGATCCTTTTCGGCGACTCCGCCTTGCTGGTGGCTCTCCGGGACTTGGGTCTGCGGCCCACCCACGCCTTCGAAGCTGTTCCACCGGCGAAGCGCCTCCTACACCCGATCCTGGCGTCCGGCTCGGTTGCAAGTGGGCTCACTGTAGGTCTGCTCGCTCGCCGTGTCAAGTACCTCAGTCAAGTGATTTGATATATCCTGCTTGACTCGAGAACGACCTCGAACAATGCCCTTTTTGGGGGATGCCCGAACGGACATCTTGAAGTTTGGTGAACCATGCCGTCTAGTTAGAGCCGCACGCATGCCGCGAACGACCGCCCAAGAGACACACCCGCGCACCTCCTCCGCTCAGGCGGGCCTTCGGCTCGGCGAGCGGCTGCGCCAGCTGCGCGTCGCCGCCGGCCTGACCCAGACGGATCTCGCCGGCGACCGCTTCTCGAAGGAGTACGTCAGCCAGATCGAGCGCGGCAAGACGCGCCCGACACGGGAGACCGTGGAGTGGCTCGCGTCTCGACTCGGGGTCGACGGGGGCTTTCTCGCCAACGGCGTCTCGGCCGACGAGCGCGGCCGCGTCGACGCGGCGCTCGCGCGCGCCGAGGCCATGGTCGAGGCGAAGCGGAACGACGAGGCGCTCGAGGAGTTCGCGGGCGTCCACTCCGCGGTTCTCGCCACGGGCCTGCCCGAGCTCGAGGTCCGCGCTCTCTCCGGCGAGGCCACGGTGCGAATGCGCAGCGGCGGGGTGCGCGAGGCGATCGAGCTCCTCGACCGCGCCCGCACGCTCAGCGAGGGACCGTCCTTTTCCGACGTGGAGCGCGCCGACGTGCTCTTCCGGCTCGGCGTCGCCCGCTACAGGCTCTCGAGCATCCAGAGCGCGCTCCAGCTCTTCGACGAGGCTCTCGATCTCGCCGAGCGCTCCGGGCTGCCCTGCGACCATCTTCGCTCCAACGTCCTCTCCTGGCGCTCGCGCTGCTACCGCCGCCGCCGCGACCTGGAGGCCGCGCGCGACGATGTCGAGCGCGCGCTCGAGCTGGCGGAGGGGCTGAACGACCGCCGGACTGCCGCGGACGTCTACTTCCAGGCCTCGATCATCGCCGACCGCGAGGGCCACTGGGTCCTGGCGCGCACGTACGCCGAGCGTGCGAAGGCGGTCTACGAGGAGCTCTCGGACC
Source organism: Gaiellales bacterium (assembly GCA_038253005.1). Classification (GTDB taxonomy): domain Bacteria; phylum Actinomycetota; class Thermoleophilia; order Gaiellales; family Gaiellaceae; genus 3-1-20CM-4-69-9. The sequence continues at coordinate 12,831 of JBBSHO010000006.1, read as the reverse complement.
GCGGCAACGTCGGCCGGCTTCTGAACAACCTCGGCGGCCTGAACTTCCTGCTCGGCCACGATGACGAGGCGATCGCCTTCCTCAAGGACGCGTTCCGAATCGCGCTCGAGGTCGGCAACGACAGCGAGGCCGCCCACGCTGTGAACTCGCTCGCCCAGGTGCACCTTCGGACCGGGGACGTCGAGCGCGCCGAGGAGCAGGCGCGCCACGCGCTTCAGCTCCTCGACGGCCGCGTCGACCTGCTCGACGAGATCGGCAACGCCCAGCTCGTGCTCGGCCGCGCTCTGCTCGAGCGTGAGCAGCTGGACGAGGCCGGCGCCGCCTTCGTCGCCGCAGAGGAGGCGTTCGAACAACTTTCGTCGGGCAGCCACCGCGCTTCGGCCTGGGTCGCCCAGGGCGATCTCGCGGCGCGCCGCGGCGACGACCGCGCGGCCGCGAAGCTCTACCGAAACGCCGCCGAAACACTCCAGGACGTCCGCTTCTAGCCAGGTGAAGGAGGTGAATCCGTGTCCAAAGGCCGCCTCATCTACATCGCAGTGATCGCCTGTCTCGTCGGCGCCGCGCTGCTCTCGGCTCTCGCGTTCCTTCCCAGCGGGATGCACGACGGCGCAGACCTCTAGAGTGACGGTGTGCGCGCCCCGCTCGCCGTCCTTGCGCTCACCGCAGTAGCAACGGTCGCCGGGTGCGGCTCGTCCACGGGCCACAAGGAGCGAGGCGCGCCCAGGCCGGGATCGCTCGAAGCGCTCTGGCGGCAATCGCGCCAGAGCGTGTCGCTCGTTCCGGGCACGTCCGATTATTCTCCGGGAGCCCTGCGGATCTCGTTCCTCGTGCTGTCTCAGCATGCACGACCGATCGAGCGTCCACGGGCTCGGTTCTGGGTCGCCCGCGATCTCTCGGCGAAGCCCTTCGAGCAAACGACGGCGTCGCTCGAGTCGATCGGGGTACCGGGCGCCTCGGCGGACGAAGGAGGCGTCTCCGCGCTGTACGTCGCCCACGTTCGCGTTCCCTCGTCGGGCCGATACTGGGTTCTGGCACGTCCGGAGCGGGCGACGATCGGCGCGGCGGCGACGATCAGCGTTCACGACGAGCCGGCCTCCCCGGCGATCGGATCACGCGCCTACGCCTCCGACACGCCTACGCTTGCGAGCGCCCACGGCCGCTTGGCGCTGCTGACGACGAGAACACCGCCCGACCGTGGCCTGCTGCGGTATTCGATCGCCGGCTCGCTCGCGGCGCGCACGCCGTTCGTGGTGACGTTCGCGACGCCGCGGTTCTGTACGAGCCGCACCTGCGGCCCGGTCGTCGACGTCGTCGACGCGGCGCGCCGCACGTTCGAGCGGCGCGGGATCCACTTCATCCACGTCGAGATCTACGAGGACAACGATCCCGCGAAGCACGAGAACCGATGGGTCCGCCAGTGGCGCTTGCCGACCGAGCCGTGGACCTTCCTCGTCGGTCGCGACGGTCGGATCAAGGCGAAGTTCGAGGGCTCCGTGTCGCTCCGGGAGCTCTCCGCAGCGGTCCGCGGTCACCTCTTGCGCTAGGCTTCGGCGGCGGGCAAATGAGCCGCACGGCCCATGGCCGGCAGCCGCCGAGCCTGGCAAGCTACGAGGACCATGGTCTCGTCGGGAGAACGGCCGGACGCTCTGTACAGCGTGCGCGAGGTCGCAGGTCAGCTCGGGGTGCACCCCGAGACGATCCGCCGCCTGATCCACGACGGACGGCTCGACGCCGTCCGGATCGGACGTGTCCTGCGAGTGCACAGGGAAGCGGTCGACGGTTTCCTGTCGCGCCAGCGGGTCAAGCCGATCCGCCTCGTCGACTGAGCTCTTGAGATGATGCGCCCGGAATGGGCGCCCGCATCGACCGCGCGAAGCGCGCTCTCTACGTGACCCGCGTCGCGAGGCGCAGCGGCTTCCTGCGCGTGCTGCACGAGCTCGGCGTGCTCGGCGGGCGACCGGCGACGCGGGAGGGCGCGCGCGAGTTTCGCGAGGGGCTCGAGGAGCTCGGGACGACGTACATCAAGCTCGGACAGCTCCTTTCGTCGCGGCCGGACCTCCTCCCCGACGTCTACATCGAGGAGCTGGCGAAGCTCGTCGACTCGGTTCCGCCCGTCCCGTTCTCGGAGATCGAGCAGGTGATCGACGAGGACCTGCCTGGCGACGTCTTCGCCAGCATCGACCCGGAGCCGCTCGCCACGGCGTCGATCGCACAGATCCACACGGCTCTGCTGAAGAACGGACGCAAGGTGATCGTCAAGGTGCGCAGGCCCGAGATCGAGCACTTGATCGAGCTCGACCTCGCGTTGATGCGCTCCAGCGCGGAGCTGCTGGAACGGCGGTCGGAGAAGGCGCAGCTCCTGCAGGCGCGCGCGCTCGCGGACGAGCTCGAGGTGCACCTTCGCGGCGAGCTGAACTTCGTCGAGGAGGCGAACAACGCGGAGCTCGTCGCCGGGATCATCTCCGAATACGACGATCTGGTCGTCCCGGAGGTCATGCGCCCGCATGTGACCGAGCGCGTGCTCGTGCTCGAGCAGATCGAGGGGGAGAAGGTCGGGCCCGACCACGGCCTCGCCGCCGAGCGCGCCGAGCAGCTTGCGCGCCAGTTCTTCAAGGCGTATGTCCACCAGGTCACGGTCGAGGGCGTCTACCACGCCGATCCGCATCGCGGCAACGTCCTCCTCACGCGCGATGGGCGGTTGGCCCTCGTCGATTTCGGCCTGCTCGGCCGGCTCGACGACGACACGCGCAGGAACCTCTCGCTGCTCCTGCTCGCCGTCGCTCAGAACCGCGCCGACGATGTCGCCGACCTGATCCTCGGCCTCTCGTTGACGACCGTCGACTCGGACGAGTCCGGCTTCCTCCACGACCTCCGCCGCAAGCTGCCGCGTTACCACTGGCGGCCGCTCTCCGGGATCCGCGCGGGCGAGGCGCTCGCCGACTTGCAGCGGATCTCGTTCGAGTTCGGGATCAGTCTCCCCACGAGCTTCGCGCTCGTCGGCAAGACGCTCGCGCAGGCGGACTCGATCGCGCGCGTTCTCCACCCGGAGCTCGACCCGATCGCGCTGATGGAGGAGGACGCGCTCGAGGTGATGCTGAAGGAGGCGGAGCGGCGGCTCGAGCCGAACCAGCTCTTCGCGTGGCTCTACACGCAGCTCGAGCCGCTTGGACGGATGCCGCGGAACGTCGGACATCTCATCAACCGGCTCGAGACAGGGACCTTCAAGGTCGGGGTCGCCCCGACCGACCTCGGCGGCCTCGAGCACGTCCTTCGCTCGGTGGCGAACCGGGTCGGCGCGTCGATGATCGTGGTCGGGCTCCTGATCGCGTCCGCCCTGATGGCGCGCGTGAGCCACGTCGTCTCGCTGATCGGCTTCTGCATCGCGGGGGCGATGGCGCTCTACGTCTTCTGGCGCATCATGCGCACGCCCGGCTCGGTCTGAGCTGTATAGGGTTACTTCAACTTCTATAGTTTCAGGAGGGCACATGACGGAGGGCTACGCGAAACCGGTGCTCGTGACCACGGAATGGCTCGTCGAGCACCTGAACAGCGCGAACGTCGTGGTCGCGGAGGTGGACGAGAACCCCGACCTCTACGACGAGGGGCACATCGCCGGCGCGGTCAAGCTGCACTGGCGGGACGATCTCCAGGATCCGGTCAAACGGGACCTCGTCGAGAAGACTGACTTCGAGTTGCTGATGGGAAAGCTCGGGATCTCGAACGAGACGACCCTGATCGTCTACGGCGACCGGAACAACTGGTTCGCCGCGTACGCCTACTGGTACCTGAAGATCTATGGCCACCAGGACGTTCGGATCCTGGACGGCGGCCGGCAGAAATGGATCGACGAGGACCGCGGCCTGACGAGCGACGCCCCGAGCCCGCAGCAGGGGAGCTACCAGGCGAAGGACCGCGACGAGACGATCCGGACTCGCCGCGACGCCGTGCACGAGGCGATCGGGGCCCAGGGGAAGGCGCTCGTCGACGTCCGCAGCCCGCAGGAGTTCTCCGGGGAGCTCATCGCGCCCCCGGGCTACGAGCAGGAGGGCGCACAGCGTGGGGGCCACATCCCCTCGGCGCAGTCGATCCCGTGGGCGCAGGCCGTGCGCGACGACGGGACGTTCAAGTCCGCCGAGGAGCTGCGGACGCTCTACGAGGGAAAGGGCGTCACGGGGGACAAGACGGTGACGGCGTACTGCCGCATTGGCGAGCGCAGCGCCCACACGTGGTTCGTTCTCCGCGAGCTGCTCGGCTACGAGGACGTCAAGAACTACGACGGATCGTGGACCGAGTGGGGCAACCTCGTCGACGTGCCGATCGAAAAGGGCGCTTAGGAGCCCGTTTCAAACCGAAGCACCATGCCCTCGGGCCGAGGGCAGTCGCTCGATCACGACATGCGGAATCCGGGCCCGCGGGCTCAGGCGCAACAGGAGACGGACGACCTCGGCGCAGTCTTCGGGCTGGATCATCTCATCCGGCTCGAGGCCGGCGAACGCCGCCATCGGCGTGTCGACGAACCCGGGGCTGAGCGCGGTTGCGCGCACCCCGTGCCGCTCCTCGGTGGCGTTCAACGTGTGCGTGAACGCGATCACGCCGGCCTTCGCGGCGCCGTACACGGGCAGCCGTCCGGCCGGGATCGTTCCGGCGATCGAGGCGAGGTTGACGACGAATCCGGAAGCCGCGCGGAGCAGCGGCAACGCCGCGGCGGTCACGAGCATCGATCCACGCAGGTTGACGTCGAGCTGCAGGTCGAGCTGCTTCGTCGAGAGCTCGTCGATCGCGCCGGCGACTCCAACTCCGGCGGAGTTCACGAGCACGTCGAGCCGGCCGTAGCGCTTGCTGTGCTCGCGGACGATTCGCTCGCAGTCCTCCGCCTTCGCGACGTCGGCTGCAACTGCGGGCGCGCCGAGCTCGCGCGCCGCCGCCTCGACCTTCGCGCGCGTCCGCGCGGCGAGCGTCAGGTCGAAGCCCTCCTCCCGCAGCATGCGCGCGATCGCGAGGCCGATCCCGGAAGAGCCCCCGGTGACAAGCGCGGATCTCTCGGCCATCGAGTCATCTTTACAACGTGGAAGGTGCCGCGGTCACGGCGCCGAACAACGCGCGGGGGAACCGTCAAGGCTCCTCCTCTCCCCTGCGGCGGCGGCGCACTGCGTCGCCGCCGTTCTTTCGTCCGGGAATACGGCCGGAGCGCCCGACGTAACAACCCAAACCGAGCGCTGTCTATTGGACGAATAGGGCCGAGCGCCCTACATTTACGGGCCACCCCACGAGGAGGACGACGCAGTGGATACCGAGACCGGCCGTGTGAAGCTCACAGACCTGGCCTCCTGCGGGGGCTGTGCCGCAAAGTACTCTGCGGCCCGCCTCGAGCAGCTGCTCGCGGGCTTCGTCCCCGTCGAGGCCGAGAATCTGCTCGTCGGGCTCGCCCCGGCCGACGACGCCGCCGTCTACCGGCTCGACGACGAACGCGCGCTCATCTTCACGCTCGACTTCTTCCCGCCGGTCGTCGACGACCCCGGCGACTACGGGGCGATCGCGGCGACGAACGCGCTCAACGACGTCTTCGCGATGGGCGGCGCACCGCTCATGGCCCTGTCGATCGCGGCCTTCCCGGAAGAGCTTCCGATGGAGATGCTCGGGGAGATCTTCGCCGCCGCCGATGCGCAGGTGCGCGCAGCCGGCGGCCTGCTCGCCGGCGGCCACACGATCCGCGACACCGAGCCGAAGTACGGCCTCGCCGTCGTCGGGACCGTCCACCCGGACGGGATCTGGCCGAAGAACGGCGCGCGGCCCGGCGATGCCCTCTTCCTGACGAAGCCGCTCGGGACCGGCCTGATCATGACCGGCTACAAGAAGCGGCTCGCCGGCGCGATGCAGCTGAACCGGGCGATCCACTGGATGCGGACGCTGAACAAGGAGGCGGCCGACGTCCTTCGCAGCTTCGAGCCGAACGCAGTGACCGATGTGACGGGCTTCGGACTCTTCGGCCACGCACACGAGATGGCCGACCGCAGCGGTGTGCGGATCCGGCTCGATTCCGGACGCTTCCCCGCGATGGACGGCGCGCTCGACCTGGCGCGCGAAGGTGTTCGGACGAGCGGCGATCCCCGCAACCGCGACTTCGCGGCGCGGCACGTCTCGAGCGACGGGCTGCCGGAGTCGCTCGAGGCCCTCGGCTACGATCCGCAGACGGCCGGCGGCCTGCTCGTCGCGGCGCCCGCGGAGCGCGGTGCGGCGCTCGAGGCGGAGTTCGAGGCGCGCAAACTGTTCATCCGGCGGATCGGTAACGTGGAGGAGGGCGCCGGAGTCGCCGTCGAGTAGTGGCGGCGGGCATGATTCACGGGCGGTTCCAGCCCTTCCACAACGGCCATCTCGAGTATCTGCGCGGCGCCGCGGCGCGCTCGGACGAGGTCTTCGTCGGGATCACGAATCCCGACCCGTGGCGGGTGAGGGAAGAGCCGAGCGACCCGCTTCGCCACCTCCCGGAGTCCAACCCCTTCACCTACGTCGAGCGGCTGCTGATGATCGCGGCCGTCGCGGCCGACGAGGGCGCCGTCGCGCACGTGATTCCGTTTCCGGTCAACGAGCCCGAGCTCTGGCCGGCATACGTGCCCGAGGGCGTGACGCAGTACCTGCGCCTGTTCTCGGCCTGGGGGGGGACGAAGCTCGAGCGGATGCGGGAGGCCGGGTACGAGGTGGTGGTCCTCGACGAGGGCGCCGAGAAGCGGCTCTCCGGTGTCGAGGTTCGCGAGGCGATGCGCGCGGGCGGCGACTGGGAAGGGCTCGTTCCGGCCGGGGTGGCGCGCGTGATCAGGTCGCTGGACCGGGTCGCCGTGTAGACGGATGTATCCGATCGTCGTCTTCCTGCTGGACGGTGTGGCCGACCGCGCACACGAGGTCCTGGGCGGACGCTCCGGCGTGGAAGCGGCGGCGACGCCCAACCTCGATCGCCTGTGCGCCTCGGGCTCCTGCGGCGTGATCTACGCCGTCGGGCCAGGGCGAGCGCCGTCGAGCGAGGTCGCCCACTGGTCGATGCTCGGCTACCGGCCGGACGAGTTTCCCGGTCGCGCCGTCTTCGAGGCGCTCGGCCGCGGCCAGGAGGTGAGCGAGGAGCATGTCTTTGCGTACGCCGCCTTGCGGCCCGCAGAGCGGCGGGACGGCGGGTGGTGGCTGACGGGGCGCCCCGACCCCCGGCGCGACGCGGAGGACGCCGAGCGGCTTCTGAACGAGTGCGACGGGATCGAGGTCGACGGCTTGACGTTCTCCCTCCGGCACGTCTGGCGCGGTGAAGCCGTGCTGCGAGTCTCCGGCGGCGCCGACGCGCGCGTGACCGACACGGACGCGTTCTTCCGGGACAGGCATCCCGTCCTGCGGCCGCAGGCGCTCGTGCCCGAGGCGGAGCGGACGGCACGGGCCGCGGAGGCATGGAGTCGCGAGCTGATCCTGCGGCTCGCCGGGGAGCGGTTCAACGTGATCACGCTCAAGTGGTGGGGGCGGCCACGCGCGGCGCCGACGTTCGAGCAGCGCCATGGTGTCGGAGGGACGTTCGTCGCGGAGTCCGCCTTCCTGCGCGGCCTCGCGCGGGCAGTCGGGCTCGAGGCGGTCGAGGCTCGCGAGGCGGACGATCCCGCGGCGGACCTGCGTGCGCGCGTGGCGGCTGCCCGCCGGCGCCTGGATGCCGGCGACACGTTCGTCTTCGTCCACCAGAAGAGCGCCGACGCGGCCGGGCACACGAAGGATCCGCGGCAAAAGCAGGCGATGCTGGAGACGATGGACGCTGCCCTGATCGAGCTTCCGACCGACCGGGCGATCGTCTGCGTGACCGGCGACCACGCGACGCCCGCCTCGCCGGACGTGATCCATTCCGGCGACCCGGTGCCGTTCGTCGTCGCGGGGCCCGGCGTGCGGGCCGACCGCGTGCGGGAGTTCGGCGAGCTGACCTGCGCGGAAGGAATCCTCGGGCAGCTGCGTGGGCCGGACATGATGCCCGTGCTCCTGAACGCCGCCGACCGCCCGCTCTTCCTCGGCTCGCGGCCGACGCCGTTCGACGGCGCCGACGGCTACCCGGCGATCCTCGATCCCCTGTGAGCCGAAGGTCACGCTTCCGGCACAGTCAGGTCACACACCCGTGACACTTTCCGCGATACGCTGTTTCAAGGGATCTCCGGGGTCCCCTGGGGGTCGTTACGGGGACGACGGGCTGGCGCCGCGGGCGTCGAGCGCGGCTATCTAGACTCGACGGCGTGGACACGCATCCGACCGCGCTCCGGCGCATCCGGCGGTCGGAGTTGTCCCCGCCGGCATTCCTCCGGCTGGCACTAGCCTCGGCCGGCGCGCTCTGGGTGATCGTCGGCACCGGCGCGGCGGTTCGGCTCACCGACTCCGGGCTCGGGTGCCGCCACTGGCCCGGCTGCGAGAGCGGCCACCCGCTGCCGGCCAAGAACTACCACGCGTTCATCGAGTTCGGGAACCGGATGGTCGGCGGCGTCGTGATCGTGCTCACGCTGATCGCCTGGCTCGGCGCACGCCGCACGAGCGGGCTGCCTCGCTGGGTGGAGCGCCTCGCGCTCGCGATCTTCGCCGGGACGCTCGCACAGGCGCCGCTCGGCCTCCTCGCTGTCTCGAGTCACCTGAAGTGGCCGGTTGTCGCCACGCACTTGATGCTCTCGATCCTCCTGCTCGGGGCCGCGGTCGTCCTTGCGCTCGAGGCCCGCGCGCTCCAGGAGGGCCACATCGCGCCGCTCGTTCCGCTCGAGCTCCGCCGGCTCGGCGCCGTCTTCGCGGGCGCCTGCCTCCTGCTCGTCCTGAGCGGGACGTTCGCCACCGCGGCCGGGCCGCACTCCGGTGGCGGCAAGCACGTCGACCGGTTGGGCCGGCTCTCACCCGTCGTCTATGCCCATGCTGCGTTCGTCGCCGTCTTCGGCTGCGCGTTCCTCTTCAGCCTCGGCTATCTCGCGGCCCGGCGGGAGCGCTCGCCGCGCCTGTTCGTGCTCGCGGTCGCGGTGCTCGCGCTCCTGCTGGTGCAGATGGGGATCGGCGAGATCCAGTGGCGGACGCACCTGCCGTGGGGCGTCGTTCTCGTCCACGTCGTGCTCGCCGCGGCCGTTTGGGCCGGCACCGTGGCGCTCGCCGCGCTCTTCTGGCGCCCGCTCCGGTCCTTCGCCCCGAACGTAGACTCCGACAATCGCTGACGAGCTCCGGATCGCGCATCGCCCGACCTTGAAGCGCCCCGTGTTGATCGCCGCGTTCCGGGGCTGGAACGACGGCGGCCAGGGCGCGTCACTCGCTGGCGGCTACCTGGCGAAGACCTGGGAGGCGGCGCGCTTCGCAGAGATCGAGCCCGAAGGCTTCTTCGATTTTCAGGCGACGAGACCGCACGTCTCGCTCGAGGAGGGCCGGACGCGCCGGGTGGACTGGCCGGACAACGCGTTCTACCACGCCCACATCCCGGGACTCGACCGCGACGCGGTGCTCATGCTCGGGATCGAGCCGAACCTCCGCTGGCGGACCTTTACGGATCTGATCGTCGGCCTCGGGCGCGACCTCGGCGCCGATCTCGTCGTCACGCTCGGCTCCCTGCTCGCCGATGTCCCGCACACGCGCCCCTCGCCGGTGACCGGCGGAGCGACCGATCCGGCGCTGATCGAGAAGCTCGGTCTCGAGCGCTCGCGCTACGAGGGTCCGACCGGCATCGTGGGTGTCCTCCACGACGCCTGCAGCCGCGCCGAGCTTCCCTCCGTCAGCCTCTGGGCGGCCGTCCCGCACTACGTCTCGCTCGCCCCGAGCCCGCGTGCCGCGCTCGCCCTCTGCCACCGCTTGGGGGAGATCCTCGAGGCGGAGATCGACACGGAGGAGCTGGAGGAGGCGAGCGAACGCTACAGCGAGCAGGTCACCGAGGCGGTCGCCTCGGACGAGGAGACGTCGGCCTATGTTGCGGAGCTCGAGCAGCGCTCTGACGTGCTCGACGACGACGGAGAGGTCCCTTCGGGCGAGTCGCTCGCCGCCGAGCTGACGCGGTTTCTGCGGGAGCGGGACGAAAACGGGCTCGAGGGCCCCGCGGAGCAGCCCTAGCCGAAGGTGAACGCGTACGCTTGCACGCCGGGCGTGAACCACAGCTCGAGCAGACCGCCGCGGTCGGCCTTCTGGTGCACGAGCGTGTAGAGGCGGTCGCCCGAGACCTGGATCGCTCCCAGCGCATGGCCGTTCAGGACGACGCTGACCGTGCCCTTCCCGCCGAGCACGAGGTGCACCTTGCGCGCGTGGAAGCGTAGTCGGAGCTTCGCCTCGGGCCCGGCGACGATCTTCTCGCTCCCCACCTTCCATCTGCCGGCGTACGCGAAAGCGTCCTGCCCGAGCGTGAGCGGGAAGCTGTAGCTCGTCTCCGTGTCGGCGCTAAGCGGCGAGCCGGCGTAGCGCGCGATCCGGAAGTAGCCGAGGTACGTCTCGGGGGTGAGCGGCCCGGTCGGCGTCGTATCGCGCTCCTTCGCCTGCGACGGCAGCTTCACGTCGCCCTGGGCCTGCAGCAGGAGCCGGATGTCGTGCTCCGTCTTGTCGTACTCGCCCTCGCCGAAGTGGATGTGCCGGACGCGCCCGTTCCCGTCCAGGAGGTACTCCGCCGGCCAGTACTGGTTCGAGTAGGACTTCCAGGTCTTGTAGTCGTTGTCGAGCGGCACCGGATAGCGCACGCCTAGACGAGCGACGGCCTCGCGGACGTTGCCGAGGTCGTGCTCGAAGCTGAACTCCGGCGTGTGGACGCCGACGATCACTAGACCCTTCGAGCGGTAGAGCTTGTCCCACTTCTCGAGGTAGGGAAGCGTCCGCAGGCAGTTGATGCAGGAGTACGTCCAGAAGTCGATCAGCACCGTCTTGCCGTGCAGGCCGGCCAGCGTGAGCGGTCTGCCCCCCGGGGTGTTGAGCCAGTGCGAGATGCCCGAGAAGTCGGGCGCCGCGCCGTAATCGTTCAGCGGAACGCGGACTCGTGTGGAGGCGACGGCGAGCTTCGGCATGGGCTTCGGGGTGTGGAAGGCGACCTTGCCGGGCTTGTCGCCGCGCAATGCGCTCAGCTCGTGCCTCGCGACGTGGTTGCCCTCGATCCAGTTCTGAAGCGAGTCCGCGTAGCCCGGGATGCTCGTCTGCAGGTCCGTCTCCCACCTCGGGCTCGCGAAGATCACGACGGCGGTCGCCGCGATCATGGCCCCGGCGACGACCCGGACGAGCTGCGCGTTGGCACGGAAGCGCATGGTGACGCGCCGGCTGCCCCGCGCGAGCAGGAGCATCGGCAGCGACGCTCCGACCGCATAGGCCAGGGCGACGAAGACCGTCCCGACTCCGATGCGGTGCTCGCCGGCGAGGGAGCTGACGGCTGCGAAGACCGGCCCTGCGCAGGGCACGAAGACGAGCCCGAGGCTGAGCCCGAGGAAGAGGCCGCCGCCGAGGTCGCCGGTGCGGCGCCTGGTCAGGAAGAGAAACGGCCGCTCGAGCAGCTCGGCCGCCTTCGGGACGACCAGCGTCACCGCGAGGATCAGCAGCAGGATCGCGCCGATCTGCAGCTGGTGCCTCTTGTCGATCCCGAGGAGGCTCCAGACCCAGGCGCCCGCGAGCACGAAGATGGTGAAGCTCGCGACGACCCCGGCGACGATCGCGTACGGCTTGCGCTTCGTCCCGGTGGAGCCGCCGGCGAGAACGATCGGCAGCACCGGCAGGATGCAGGGCGTGAACACCGTGATCACGCCCGCGAGGAAGGCGATCGGGACGAGGATGATCATCCGCCGAGAGGGTAGCCGCGGTTTCTTACGCCGGTCTTACGGCTCGGCTGCCGGAGCGGGCGCGGCCTGCTCGGCGGTCGCGGCCGCCCGGGGCTTGCGCCGGCGCCGACGCCGCTTCGGGGAAGTCCCGTCGGCGCTCGTCGTCGGCGCACCGCCGTTGGTCTGCGCCGCCAGCGCCTCAGGCCCCTTCTTCTTCCTGCGCTTGCGGCGGCGCGAGCGACCCGCGCCGACCTTCGGGGCGGGAAGGTTTTCCGCCAGCGCCTCGGCGACCTCCTGCAGCGTCCCGAGCCGCTCGCGCGCCGCCTCGATCAGCTGCGTCGCGCGGGGCGTGTAGCCCTCCGCGGCGGAGAGGAGGGCCGCGCCGACCGGTAGCGGCAGCTCGAGCGACGCGTTGACGAGCTTCGCGGCGTTCTCCTCGTGCCGGTGGCCGCGCGAGTTCGCAAGCGCGCCGAGCACCCGCTTGGCCTCCGGGAACTCCGAGCTCGCACGCCGGTCCTGCACCTTGCGCGACGCGCGCGCGAGCCGCCACAGCCAGCGCGCGAGGATCTGGTCGGGCGCGTTCGCCTTCTGCTCGGCGATCGCGCGCAGGAGAACGCGGACGCCGCCCATCCGGTCCTTCTCCCAGGTCGGCGCCTGGGTCACGAGCGTGACGAGGTCGTCGAAATCCGCGCGTTCGACCACCATCGAGACCCGGTCGGAGAGGGCGGTCATCCGCAGCCGTCGGTTCGGGTTCTCGGCCGCGCACGTGGCGAGGAACTGCTCCAGGCACGTTCTCGAGGCGCCTCGATCGGTCAGCTTGCGCGCGAAGTCGACGCGCTCCTCGTAGCGGATCTGGCGCCCGGCGATCGTCGCCCAGTAGCGCTGCTCGTCCTCGTCGAGGAACTTCGGGTCGACGCGCTGCCACTCCCGTGTGATCACGGCCAGACGGCGGCGAACGTCAGGCGTGACCGGGACGAGCCACGGCGCCGGCGTGAGCTTGCGCCGGGCGCTGCGGCGGACGCGGCGACGCGGGGCCGGGGTGACGCGCGCACCCTCCCGGTAGAAGTCGGAGTCGAGCAGCGAATGG
>JBBSHO010000005.1:0-59491 GCA_038253005.1 Gaiellales bacterium | reverse complement strand
TACGCGCGGCTGCCGCTGCACACGCTCAAGGTCGGCGCCTACGGGACGCACAACATGCTCGGCCTGGCCAAGTTCAAGCGCGCCCGCTTCCTCATCTCCTCCACCAGCGAGGTCTACGGCGACCCGCAGGTGCACCCGCAGCCCGAGACCTACTGGGGGAACGTCAACCCGATCGGGCCGCGCGGCGTCTACGACGAGGCGAAGCGCTACGCCGAGGCGATGACGATGGCCTACCACCGCCAGCAGGGCGTCGACACCTGCATCGCCCGGATCTTCAACACCTACGGCCCGCGCATGCGCCCCCACGACGGCCGCGCGATCCCCACGTTCGTCCGCCAGGCGCAGGAGAACAAGCCGTTGACCGTCTTCGGCGACGGCTCGCAGACGCGGAGCTTCTGCTACGTCGACGACCTGATCCGCGGCCTGCACGCGCTCGCATCCAGCGGCGAGCACCTTCCGGTCAACCTCGGCAATCCGAAGGAGTTCACGCTCAACGAGCTCGCGGAGGCCGTGATCAACGTGACCGGCTCGGCGAGCGAGGTCGTCTACGAGGCTCTGCCCGTGGACGATCCGCAGGTGCGCCAGCCCGACATCACGCGGGCGCGGCAGCTGCTCGGCTGGGAGCCCGAGGTCGAGCTCGAGGAAGGCCTGCGCCGAATGCTCCACGTCAATGAGAGGAAGTCCATCGTTGCGTAACCGTCTCGGACTGCTGGGCGTCCTGCTGCTGCTCGCCGCCGGGCTCGGCGTGCCTGCGGCCGGCGCCGCCCATCACGTACTCGTCGGCATCCAGGACGACGCGCAAACCCTGTACGGGAACCCGACCACGACGTACGCGACCCTGCGCAAGCTCCGCACCCAGATCGTCCGGATCAACCTCGAGTGGGGCGGCAAGTACGGCGTCGCGAACGGTTCCCGCCCCGCCCACGCGCAGGACCCGTCCGATCCGGCCTACGACTGGACGCTCTACGACAGGGCGGTGCGCTATGCGTCGCAAAACGGGATGCAGGTGCTCTTCACGTTCCTCTACACGCCCAAATGGGCGAACGGCGGGGCCAAGCAGAACGTGCCACCGCGAAACTACGGCGACCTGCAGAAGTTCGCCTACGCCGCCGCCGAGCGCTACAGCGGGCACTACGTCCCGAACGACGACACCGGCGACGAGAACCCGGTCCCGGCCGTTCGCTACTGGCTGGCGTGGAACGAGCCGAACAACCCGATCTGGCTCCAGCAGACGGTCGGCGGTCGATTCGTCAGCCCGCGCTCCTATGCGAGGATCTGCACCTCGATCTGGCAGGGCGTCCACTTCACGAACTTCGCCGGCGAGAAGGTCGCCTGCGGCGCCACCGGCCCGCGCGGCAACAATCAGCCCCGCTCGCGCCGGCCGTCGATCTCCCCGCTCGCGTTCATGCGCGCCGCGCGGGCGGCAGGGATGCGCCATCTCGACGCCTACGCGCACCATCCTTACTACGGCAAGCCCAGCGAGACGCCGTCCACGCCGCCCCGCGACCGCACTTCGGTCACGCTCGGCAACATCGGCGAGCTGATCAAGCTGGAGCGAAAGCTCTTCGGCAACAAGCACCTGTGGATCACCGAGTACGCGTACCAGACCCTGCCCGATCGGCAGTTCGGCGTGTCCTACTCCGCGCAGGCGAGGTATCTCGGGCAGGCGTACGCGATCGCCCGCAAGAACCGATACATCGACATGATGGTCTGGTTCATGCTGCGGGACGACACGAACATCTCCCTCGGGTGGCAGTCGGGCTTCCTCACCGCGGGCGGAAGGAAGAAGCCCGCCTTCAACGTCTACGCACGCCTCCCCCACTAAAGAGCGCGGGGGGCCCCCGGGGTGCCCCGCGCGCCCCCTCCTTTGCGGCGCGGTGGCTCGTGCAGCCGCTTGGCCTCCCGCCGGGCTGAGCCCGGCTCCGGCCACGGGCAGCCCGGACGAGCGATCTCGGCGGCTCTACGCCGACGCGGCGGGGGCCGCGCGTCGGCGACGACAGAGCCCTCATCGTGGCAAGTCGCGAGTACCGGAATCGACTGATTCCGGTACGCCGGAGATCGGCCGATCAGCGCTGCGTCTCGAGCAGCGAGCGATAGAGGCGGTCCACGTCTTGAATCAGACGGGCGACGGCGTAGCGTGGTAGAATGCGCGCCCGGCCGGCCTCGCTCATCCGGGCTCGCAGGGCCCCGTCTCCGGCCAGCCGGGCCAGGCGCTCGGCAAGCTCGCTCGTGGCGCCCGCCTCCACGAGGAAGCCGTCCTCGCCCTCGCGGACAACGTCCGGGACGCCGCCGACCCGCGTGGCGACGACCGGCCGCCCGGCGGCGAGAGACTCGATCGCGCTCACCGGGGTCCCCTCGTTCGCGGAAGGAAGGATCAACGCGTCGAACGCCGCGTAGAACGGCGCAACGTCCTCCTGGTAGCCGAGGAAGAGCGTGTGCCTCGTCACCTCGAGCTCGCGGGCCCGCAGCTCGAGCTGCTCCCGATCCGGGCCGTCGCCGACGAGGCAGAGGCGCGCGTCGACACCCCGTTCACGGAGCTCCTTGAACGCGCAGAGGACGTCGTCGGTGCGCTTGACGCCCGTCATCCGCCCGATCCAGCCGACCACGAACTCGTCGGCTCCGAGGCCGAGGTAGCGTCGCGTCTCGTCGCGGCCTCTGCCGCAGGAGAGGACCCGCTCGTCGAGCTCGATTCCGAGCCGGATGACGACGAAGCGCCGCCGTGGCGCCACGCCCAGCTCGACGAGGTCGTCGCGCACCTGCGGACTCACCGCGACGAGCGCTGTCGTGAAGCTCGCGAGCCGGCGCTCGAGCGCCCGGAAAAAGAGCGAGCGCAGCGGACCGAAGTATCCGCGCAGCACGTGGCCGTGAAAGGTGTGGACGACGATCGGCGGCCGGCGTCTCCCGGCGAGCAGCGCCGCGAGCCGACCGACGGTCCCGGCCTTCGCGGTGTGGGTGTGCAGGATCTGCGGACGCTCTCGGCGGATCAGGCGTGCGAGCCGGACGATCGCCGCGATGTCTCGCAGAGGCGAGATCTCCCGGCCGAGCTCCGCGATGTGCACGACCGGAACGCCCAGACCGTCGGCGACGAAGGCCATCGAGTCCTCCCCGCGCGCCAGGCTTCCTGCCACGAGCGTTGTGTCGTACCCACGCTCTCGGAGCCCCGAGGTGAGGTAGGCGACGTGCAGCGCCGGGCCGCCCATGTTCAGCCGGGCGATCACCCGGAGCACCTTGACCCGGTCAGACAACGCGGTTGCGGTCGAGCAGGAACTCGGACGCGCGGCGGAGTCCCTCGTCGAGGTCGATCTTCGGCTCGTAGCCGAGCAGCCGCCTCGCCTCGCCGATCTCCGCCCACGAATCGCGCACGTCGCCGGGGCGCGCGGGATTCTCCTCCCGCTCCACCCGGCGGTCGAGCAGGGCGCCGATCGCTTCGGTCAGCTCGCTCACCGAGGTCGCGCGGCCGGTCGCGACGTTGAGGACGGCGCCGTTCACGTCCGGCGCCTCGGCGGCGAGCAGGTTCGCCTCGACGACGTTCGCGACGTAGGTGAAGTCCCGGCGCTGCTCCCCGTCGCCGTAGACCGACACCGGTCGTCCGTCGGCGATCGCGGTGATGAACCGCGGGACGGCGGCCGCGTATTGGGAGGTCGGATCCTGGCTCGGGCCGAAGACGTTGAAGTAGCGCAGGGCCACTGTCTCGAGCGGGTAGACGCGGCTGAAGCTGACGCAGTAGCCCTCCGCCGCGAGCTTCGAGACGGCGTAGGGCGAGATCGGGTCGGGGCTCGCGGTCTCGACGCGCGGCAGCTCGCCCGAGTTGCCGTAGACCGAGGACGACGAGGCGAAGACCACGCGCCGCACGCCCCCGTCCCGTGCGGCGAGGAGGACGTTCAACGTTCCCTCGACGTTGACCGCGCCGGTCGTGAGCGGATCCTGCACCGAGCGCGGCACGGAGGGCAGCGCGCCCTGGTGAAACACGACGTCGACCCCCCGCGTCGCCGCATGGACGCGCTCGTAGCTGCGGAGCTCGCCTTCCACGACCTCGACGTCCACGCCGTCGAGGTTCGCGCGGTTCCCGGTGGAGAAGTTGTCGAGCACGCGCACCTCGTCGCCGCGCTCGAGCAGCGCCCGCACGAGGTTCGAGCCGATGAACCCGCCGCCGCCGGTGACGAGCGCCCTCACGGCGCCTCGGCGACGACGTGGTAGTTGGCGAAGATCGTCCCCGGCCCGGGCTCGCGGAGCAGAGCGGAGCGGTTGTCGACGGCGCGCGCGACGCGGTTGATCGCGGCGACGAGAAGGCCGCCGGCCGGCCGGGCACGCGCATGCTGTGCGGCGAGATCGATGTAGGTGGCGAGGAGCATTCCGATGCAGGCGGCGGTGCCGGAGGACGGGGTGACGCCGACGGCGCGCCACTCGCCATTTTCCGCGAACAGGCGCTCGAGTCCTGCGTGCGTCCAGCGCCAGAGGTCGTCGGGGTTCGGATGGTAGACCTGGACGCCGTGGGTCGAGGCGAGCACGCGCCCGCCCGGAGCGACGACGCGGCGGAGCTCGCGCACCGCCCGCCCAGGGTCGCTCGCGTGCTCGAGCGTCTGCGTGCAGAGGACGAGCTCGAAGCTCCCGTCCGGGACGGGGATCTCCTCGACCGTGCCCTCGAGCTCGGCGCCGGAATCCGCGACGTCGACGCCGACGTACTCGGCCACGTGCGGCTCGAAGAAGGGAAGGTAGGGCTTGATCCCGCAGCCGACGTCGAGGACGCGCAGCCCGCCCGCCCGCGCCGCTTCCGCCTCGAGCCAGCGCGCGAGCGGCTCCCGCACGGCGTAGGTCGGCGACCGCAGCGTCGGCCGCCGACGGTCCTCGCCCGGCTCAGGCACGGGCGTTCGCCGCCGCCGTCGCCGCGACACCGAGGCCGAGCCAGGTGAGGGCGTCGAGCGGCAGCCCCGCGACGAGCCCCTGCGCCCCCCACAGCCCCATCGAGAACAGCAGGACGAAGACGGCGACGGCCGCGGGCGGAGCCTTCGCGCGGAGGGCGACGACGAGGCCGGCGACGAAGGTGGCGAGCCAGAGCAGAAGCCCGACGACGCCGAGGTCGGCGAGCATCTGCACGTACGCGTTCTGGACGCCGTACTCGTGGCCGGGCGCAGGGAACGCGATCCTCGGGACATCCGCGAAGCGGCGGTGGGCCGCGGGCAGCTCGGGCTCGTAGCCCGCTCGCTCCCCGGACTGCTGCCAGCCCGCGCCGGCAACCGGATGGCGGAGCCAGATCCGATAGCCGATATACGCGAGCAACGTGTGATGGGCGTAGGTCTGGACGTTCTGCGTCGTCGTCTGCTCCGCGCGCTTCACGCCGAGGAAGCGGAGGAACTGGTCGTAGTCGCCGGCGCGCAGCGCGAGCACGCCCACCGCGACGATCGCCGCGACGCCGCCGGTCACGAGAACATCGCGTCCGCGCAGCTGCCCGCGCCGCCAGGCGAGGTACAGGAAGCCGACGCAGGCCGCCGCAAGGCCGAAGAGCCCGGCGCTGGCCCCCGAGACGACGAGCCCGATCCCGCCGCTCGCGATCGCGATCCAGGCCAGGCGACGCCCCGAGAAGACAAGGCCGGAAAGGCCGACCGCGAGCGCGAGCCCCGAGAGCGCGGCGAAGTCGAGGTGGCCGAGGAACGAGGGCTGCCGGCGGCCCGCCGCCCAGGCGCCGGCGATGTCCACCCCGAAGAACTGGAGCAGGCCGACGAGCGTCGCGATCGCGCTCCACGCGCAGGCGACGACGAACACCAGCTCCCAGTCCGCCCGGCGGCGGAGCAGCAGCGGCGCGGCGACCGCGAGCAGCGCGTACTCCGCGAACTTGACCGCGGTGACGGCGTGCGTCAGCGACTGCGAGCGGACGAGGATCCAGACGAGGAGGCCGGCGGCCGCGACCCACAGAGGGAACGCAGGCCGGAGCGGCTCGAATCCCCGTCGCAGCCCGGTCGCAAGTGCGACCAGGCCGACGAGCAGGACGGCGACATCCGACAGCTCCAGACCGAGGTGGGTGGAGCCGAGCGGCACGCGAACTCCGGGCTGGTAGCGGATGTGCAGGAAGAGGACCGGCCCAGCGGCTGCGAGCACGACGGCTCCGGGGCTCACCGTCGCGCGTGGCAGCGCGAGCAGCCGTGCGCGCGGAGACAGCGTCTGGAGAACCGCCACGGCCGCCGAGTCTAGTGGTGGCCTGGCCCCGAGCCTCCGTAGAATGACCGTCTGATGCGCTCGCGGCTCTTCTGGCGCCGGTCGGCCGCAGCCGTCGGCGTCTACACCTCCGCGGTGCTCGGGTTCCTCGGGACGACGGTGATCGCGACGAACGCGTTCTCGACCCAGGTCTTCGGCCTCTTCGCGATCGTGCTCGCGGCGACCGGGTTCTTCCAGAACTTCCTCGACCTGACGGTTGAGGAGGCGCTCGTCAAGTACGGCTTCCGCTACCAGACGCAGGAGGACTGGGGGCGTCTGCGGCGGCTGTTCGGTCGGGCGCTGCTGACCAAGCTCCTCGGCGGCGCCCTGGGCGCGATCGCCGTCTTCGTCCTCTCGCTGTTCGCGCACTCTCTGTTCGGGAAGTCAGGGCTGGCGACACCTCTCGCGATCGCGGCTCTACTGCCGCTTGTTCAGTGCGTCGAGGGCGTCGCCGGGGTCGCGCTGATCCTGCGAGACCGGTACGACATCCGCGCGTACTTCCTCGCCGTCTCGATGGCCTTCCGTCTGAGCGGCATCGCCGTCGGCTCGCGCTACGGCCTCTCGCAGACGATCGCCGGGATGGTCGTCGCGCAGGTCGCTGCGACCGCGGCGATCTCCACCGCCGGCTGGATCGCGTTCCGCCGCTTCCCGCGCGTCCCCGCGCGCCCGCTCGGGGATGACCGGCGCGAGATCCTCGGCTTCGTGGCGCAGTCGACGGCCGCGACAGGGGTCACGTCGCTGACGACGCCGCTCGCGACGCTCGTGCTCGGCGGGGTCGCCTCCCCTGTTCAGGCCGGGTGGTTCCGGCTCGCCCAATCCCCGCAGCAGGCGATGGCTTCCCTGTCGGCGCCCGTTCGGATCATCATGCTCACCGAGCAGACGCGGGACTGGGAGCGGGGGACGCGGGCGAGCGTCTTCGCCGGGATCCGCCGCTACACCTTCGCCGCGGCGCTGCTCAGCATCGTCCTGGTGCCGACGCTGATCTGGCTGACGCCGGAGATCATCCGAGCGTTCTTCGGCGGCGCCAAGAACCTCGGCGCGACCGACGCGATGCGGCTGATCATCGTCGCCGGCGCGCTCCGGATCGTGTTCGGCTGGACGAAGTCGTTCCCGACCTCGATCGGCCGGCCGAACCTCAGGATCTGGACGCACGGGCTCGAGACGGCGGTGTTGATCCCGCTGACCGCCGTCTTCGGCTCGCTCTGGGGCGCGACGGGGGCGGCGGGCGCGGTGGTCGTCTCGAGTGTCGCGTTCTGCGCCTACTGGACGGTGCTCTTCTTGCGGATCCGTCGCGATCCCGGGCCCGCGCCTCAGCCGGCGCTCGCTGGCCGTGGAAGCGCTCGCCCCGTAACGCGCGCCTAGACTAGCCGCGTGCGCGCCGAACGCTTCAAGCAGATCCTGAAGAACTCCGTTTACCGGACGATCGGGGAGACGGCGCACACGATCGGCGCGGACGGGGAGGCCGAGCGGACGCTACGCGTGCTCATGTACCACAAGGTCAACGACCTGCCCGGCAACCCGCTGACGATGCCGGTCTCGATCTTCGACGAGCAGATGGACCAGCTCGGTCAGATGGGCTATGAGGTCGTCGGCCTCGAATCGGTGCTCGACCATTACGCGGCCGGCGCGCCGCTGCCGGCGCGTGCGGTTCTGATCACCTTCGACGACGGCTATCACGACAATCTCGAGAACGCTTCCGCCGTCCTCCGCAAGTACGGCTACCCGGGCGTTCTGTTCGTCCCGATCGGGTACCTGGACGACAAGCAGCCGCTGCCGCACGAGGAGCATCTCGCCGCGCAGGGCGTTCTCAATCGCACGCTCGACTGGGAGGAGCTCGGCGAGCTCGAGCGGAACGGGATCCGGATCGAGTCGCACGGCATCTCGCACCGCCCGCTCGCGGACCTCGAGCTCGACGAGGCGGCGCGCGAGATCACGCTCTCGAAGCTCCGCCTCGAGGAGCGGCTCGGGCGACCGGTGCGCGCGTTCTCCTACGTGAAGGGCTCGGAGGCGCACTACCGGCCCGTCCATCTCAGCCTCGTGCGGCAGGCCGGCTACGACGTGGCCTTCACGGCCGTCTCCGGCGCGAACTCGGCCCAGACCGACCCGTTCCAGCTCCACCGCTACAACGTGGAGCCCTACTCGCCGCGCACCTTCGAGCTCGTGCTCGCGGGCGCCTGCGACCTGATCTCCGTCAAGGACACCGTCACGGGCACGCACGCACGCCGCCTCTTCAACGCGGCGCTCGGCACCTCGACGAAGTGAGCGCCTACGAGCTGGAGGACTTCCAGCCGGCGCAGCGTCAGGACTACCTGCGGCTGCTGCGCGAGGCGTGGGGGGAGCGGAGCATGAGCACGGAGGAGTTCGACTGGTGGTTCGGGCGGAACCCCGCCGGATCGTTGATGTCGGTGGCCCAGCGGGACAGGCGCGTGGTCGGCGTCGCGTCGCACTCGCTCGTCCGGATGGTGCTCGGCGGAGAGGAGCGGCCCGCGGCGTTCTCCGTCCATGCGACGACCGAGGCGGCCGCGCGCGGCCAGGGGATCTTCGTCGCCCTCGAGCGGCGGCACGAGGAGCAGGCGAGAAGGCGCGGCGCGGCGGTCGTGCTCGCGTTCGCCTCGGCGCCGACGGAGCCCCTCTTCCTCGGGCCGCTCGGGTGGACGCCGGTTGGGCAGCTCCGCATCTGGGCGCGTCCGCTGCCGCGAGCCGGCGGGTCGAGAGGACTCCCGGAGCTACGGCGCTTCGACGTGGACGGCGACGCGGCCGCGGGCTGGCGAAACCACGTGGTGCGCTCGGCGGAGTATCTGAACTGGCGCTATCTCGACTCGCCGAAGAACTACCGTGCGTTCGGGGCCGGGCCGGAGTACGCGGTGCTCGGGCACAAGCTCCACCGCGGGATTCCGATCGCGCTCGTGGCCGATCTCGTCGCGCGAGACCCCCGGCCGCTGTTGCGCGCGTGCCTCGCCGGCGTGCGGCGCGGTGTGAGGCTCCTGTTCGCCCTGCCCGCGCCGGAGCAGCGCGGCGCCTATCTCTCGCTCGGCTTTATCCCGACGCCGATGTCGCTGAACTTCATGGGCAAGCCGCTCGCCGGCGAGCTCGACCCCGACCCGCGCGCGTGGCGCTTGACGCTCGGTGACACGGACTTCTTCTGAGCCCGCGGCCAACGGCGCCGTTCTCCACCTGCAGAAGGTGGCCGGCATCTCCGGCTCGGAGGCTCATCTGCTCTCGCTCTTGCCGCGACTGAAGGAGCGCGGCTGGGACATCCGGTTCCTGATGCTGCACGAGCACGAGCCGGGGGCCTGGGACTTCGCCCGCGAGCTGACGGCGCGCGGGATCCCGCTCGACTCGATTCCGCTGGCGGCCGACGTCGACCCGGTCGCGTTCCTGCGGGTCGCCGCCTACCTCGCTCGCAAGCGTCCGGCGATCCTGCACACGCACCTCGTCCATGCGGACGTCTACGGACAGCTGACCGGCACGCTCGCGCGCGTGCCGCTACGGATCAGCACGAAGCACGGCTTCAACGAGTTCCGCGAGGGCCGCGGGTTCGCGCTCGGAGACCGGGCGATCGCAAGCCTCGCGCACGCGCAGATCGCGATCTCGCGCGGCCTCGCCCGCTATCTCGAGGCGGTCGAGGGCTTCGGCGGTGAGACGTTCGAGATCGTCCACTACGGGATCGAGCCGGAGGGGGACGCGAGGCCGTATGGCGGCGCCGACCCGCGGTTGCTCTGCATCGGCCGGCTGATCCCGATCAAAGGACACATCGTCCTGCTGCGCGCCTTCGCCGAGGCTCGCCGCTCTCTCCCGTCGCTGCGGCTCGACTTTGCGGGGCGGGGGCCGCTCGAGCCCGCCTTGAGGGCGCTCGCGAAGGAGCTCGGGGTCGACGACGCGGTGCGTTTCCTCGGCTATGTCGCGCCGATCCAGCGAGCGGTCGAGGATTCGGCGATCGTCGTCGTGCCGTCGCTGGGGGAGGGCTTCGGGATGGTCGCTCTCGAGGCGATGGAGCGGGCTCGGCCGGTGATCGCGGCCGAGATCGGTGGGCTCGGCGAGCTCGTCGAGGACGGCGAGACCGGGCTGCTCGTCCCGCCCGGCGAGGCCGGGCCGCTGGCGCGGGCGATCGTGCGTCTCGGCGGCGACCTCGCCCTCGCAGCGCGGATGGGCGGAGCCGGCCGCCGCCGTGCGCTCGAGCGCTTCCTCCAGGACCGGTGCACCGACCGGACGGAGCTCCTCTACGAGGCGAAGCTGAACGGCCGAACCTGACACGCCCCACCGGCCCACGGCCGGGGTCAGACCCCGGACAGTGTCCCGAGTGGACGAAAGGGCTGCAAATCAACGCGGTTGCCGCGGAGCCGGGACATGTCTTCTGCCTGGCGCCGGACATGTCTAGGGGTCAGACCCCGGACCGGTCCGGTCGAGCGCTGCCTCGTAGACGGCCAACGTTCGATCGGCCATCCGGGCGACGCTGAACTCGGCACGCGCACGGGCGCGGCCCTTCTCCCCGTAGTCGGACGGGTGGTCGAGGATCCGGCAGAGGGCAGCGGCGAGCGCGGCCGGGTCGTCCGGCGGGACGAGCAGCCCGGTCTCGCCGTCGGCGACGACTTCCGGGGTCGAGCTGACGCGGCTCGCCACCACCGGCAGCCCGGCCAGCATCGCCTCGAGCAGCGCGAGACCGAAGCCCTCCCACCGCACCGGGTGAACGAGAAGATCCGCTCGGCGGAGCCACGCGCCGACGTCGGGGACGCGCCCGAGCAGGTGGACGGGAACGCCCAGCTCGGCGGCCAGCCGCTCCAGCCTTTCCCGCTCCGATCCCTCCCCGAGCACGACGAGGTGCGCGTCCGGATGCCGCTCGCGAACAGCCGGCAGCGCCCGCACCGCGACGTCGACGCCCTTCTGCGGCTCCAACCGGCAGACGGCGAGCAGCACACGAGCTCCCGGCAAATCGTCCCTCGGGTTCTCGCCCCACGCGGCCGGCACGTCGTCGAGGCCGTAATGGATCGTGACGACCTTGTCCGCGGGCAGGCCGACGCGCTCCACCTGAAAGCGGGCGAGCGCCTCGGTGATGGCGATAACGCGGCGGGCCCGCCGGGCGAGCGCGCGCTCCACGAACCTGAACGGCCCGGTCCGGAACGGATCGTCGTTGTGCTTGGTCGAGACGAGCCGTCGACCCGCCGCGAGACCCCCGTACACGTCCGCATGCACCAGATGCGTGTGGACGACGTCCGGCCGCAGCGCGCGTCCTGCGCGCACGACCCGGCCCGCGAGCAGCGGATCGAGGTGGCGCGGCGCTGCGACGCGCGAGAACGGAACGGCCAGGGCTTCGTAGAACGGGCCGGGCGCCCCCGCGGGGTCGTCGAGCCCGAGGAAGCGCACGTCGACGCCGCGCTCCGCAAGCGCCGGCAGCAAAGCCAGCAGGTGGCGCTCCGACCCACCGATGCCGCCGATCCGGTGGACGTGGAGGACTCTCATCGCCTCGAGAGCCGCCGTCTGAGCACGCCCCACTCGATCGCCGCGGCGGCTAGCAGCGCGAGCAGGAAGTCCCACGCCACCCGGTACCGCGTCGCGCCGACGAAGACCATCGCCGCGAGCGTCTCGTACGCGAGCAACGCCAGCACGAGCGCGAGGAACACGCGCGGAACGAGCAGCAGACCGCCGAGCGCGAGCGCGAACAGGATCGAGGCATAGACGGGCTCGACCCAGTCTCGCGCGGTGTCGAGGCGCGTCCCTTTCCCCGGGCGGCTCGTCGTCTTCGTCGAGCGTGGATCCCATTCCATCCGCACGGCCTGGCCCGCCAGCTTCGCCTTCTCACCGGGATGCTTCCGCCAGAACCGCCACACGCGATGCTGGTACACGCGCATCGCCCGACACTCGTTCACGTGCTTCTTCACACCCGACTGGCGGTAGATGTCTCGCGCCTCCTCGGGGTTCGGGTACGGCCGGACTCCGGGCGGCAGATCCTTCACGTCGTCGATCCAGCGGCCGGAGGCGAGGATGCCGAAGGTCTGCCCGTTGTTCGCCTTCCAGAGCGCGCGCCCGTCGGTCGTGATCGCGAAGCAACCCACGTCGACCCGGTTCCGGACGACCCATGGCGCGGCGACGACGGCGGCGCAGACGACCAGTATCAGCGGCGGGGCCCACGCAGCCCTGCCGAGCCGGAGAAGCACGTACGCCGCGAGCACGAGCGGCAGAAAGAGCAGACGCGAGTTTCCGAGCACCGCAAGCCCTGCGAGCACCCCCGCGACCGCGGCCCAGCGCGGCGCTCGGCGCTCGGCGGCGATCAGCGTCGCCAGCACGAGCCCCGCCCCGACGACCTGGTCGACGATCTCCCGGTTGACGTGCACGTCGTGCCAGACGAGGTAGGGATTGAGCGTCGAGACCACAGCCGCGATCACGGCGGCCCGGTGCGGGAGCGCACGGCGGCCGATCAGGTACACGAGCCACGCGGTCGCTACCGCCAGGGCGATCTGGGCGAGACCGACGACGAGCCAGTGCCGGCCAAAGATCGCGTACAGCGGGACGAGGAAGAAGCCATACAGCGGCTGGGTGTACGCGGACGGCTCGCCCGGGACGAAGCCGAACGTCCCGTGCCGGACGAAGGTGCTCGCGAAGTCGTCGCTTTTCTCCGTGAACGCGGTGAGGATGCGGCCCCGCTCGTGCAGGAGGACAACGAGCCGCGGCAAGACCGCCGCGCCGGCGATCAGCCAGGCGTAGCGGTACCTCACGCGGCGACCGGCACGCGCGCCTCCACGTGCTCACGCACCCACAGCTCGAGCATGAGCAGGCACCACAGCCGGTGGCCGTGGTCGGCGCGGCCCGACTCGTGCTCGGCGAGCAGACGCCGCACCGTGTCTGCTCGGAACCAGCCCCGGTCGGACAGCAGCAGATCGTGCGCCTGGTCGCGGAGGTCCTCGCGAAACCAGCGTCCGAGCGGGACGCCGAAGCCGGTCTTGCCGCGACCGGCGACCCGGGAGGGGAGATCGGAGGCGAACGCTCGCCGCAGCGCGACCTTTCCCACCCGGCCGCGCGTCCGGAGCCGGTCCGGCAGGGCGAGGCCGAGCAGGACGACCTCGTGGTCGAGGAACGGCGAGCGCAGCTCGAGCGAGTGCGCCATCGAGGCCAGGTCGGCCTTGGGCAGCAGGTCGCCCGGGAGATACGTCTCGACGTCGAGGAGCTGCAGCCCGCGTATCCCCGGCGAGAGTGGGGCGAGCTCGACTCGCCGCGCTCGGGCCTCGTCGCTCCACAGCTCCTGTCTGAGCGGCAGCGGGAAGACTTCCATCAGGCGCGCGTAGCGGTCGGCGTGGGGAGCCGCCGCCACGTCGAGGAACCGCCTGGCCCGAAAGAGCCGCGAGCGCGGCTCGCGCCGCCCGGCGGGAAGGCTCCCGAGCGCGTGTGCGCCGAGCCCGGCGAGCGGCGCGGGCACGCGCTCGGCGAGCCCGTACGCGACGTAGCGCTCGTACCCGGCGAACGACTCGTCGCCGCCGTCGCCGGTCAGCGCGACCGTCACGTGGCGCCGCGCTTGCTCCGCGATCAGAAAGGTCGGAAGCGCGGCCTCGTCGCCCAGAGGCTCGTCGAAGGCGGCCGCCAGGCGCGGCAACGTCTCGGCGACGTCCTCCTCGATCGCGAGCTCCGTGTGCACGGCGCCGTACCGTTTCGCCACGGCCCGCGCGTAGGCGCGCTCGTCGTACCGCGCGTCCGCAAAGCCGACCGTGAAGGTGCGAACGGGATCGGAGGTGGCCTGCGCCATCAGCGCGACGACGATGCTGGAGTCGATGCCGCCCGAGAGGAGCGCGCCGAGCGGCACGTCCGCGACGAGCCGCTTGCGCACCGCCCCCGTGACCGTCGACCGGACGAGCTCGAGCCATTCGTCGTCGGTCCGGTCGCCGGCGAAGGAGATCTCCCAGTACGGCTCGACGCGCACCGAGCCGCCCTCGGCGACGAGCAGGTGGCCGGGCGGGAGCTTCCGGACGCCCTCGAGCCCCGTGCGATCCCCGGGCACGTATTGCAGCGCGAGGTACCCGTCGATCGCGTCGAGGTCGACGTCGCGTGCGAGGTCGGGGAGCCGCAGCAGCGCTTTCAACTCGGATGCGAACGCGAGCGTCCCGTCGGCGAGTTGCGTCCAGACGAGCGGCTTCTTGCCGAGCCGGTCGCGTGCGAGTACGAGCCGCCCCCGCGGCGCGTCCCAGAGGGCGAGCGCGAACATGCCGTCGACCCGCTCGACGAACGTCGGCCCGCCCTCCTCGTACAGGTGCGGGATGACGGGCGTGTCGCCCGTGCCGCGGAGCTCGTGTCCGACGAGCTCCTCGCGCAGCCGCTGGAAGTTGTAGAGCTCGCCGTTGAAGACGGCGACGACGTCGCCCGTCTCGTTCGCGACCGGCTGGTTTCCCGCCTCGAGGTCGATCACGCACAGGCGCTGGTGCCCGAGGACGCAGGCGCCGAAGGCGTCCGTCGAGCCCTGATCCGGCCCGCGGTGGACGACCGCCGCGCGCATCGCGTCCACGAGCTCGGGATCGGGCGCGCCGGTCGGCGAATAGAGTCCACAGATTCCGCACACGAGCCCAATACTGCACGGGCGGTACGCCGTCGTCTCCTGCCATGTGGAGCGACCGCTCGAGGACGAGGTCTGGCGGCGGTTCTCCGCCCTGCAGGAAAGCCGGCCGGGCGGGTTCGCGATCGCGGCGCTGATGCGCCCCCCCGATGTCGCCGCGGGGGAGGACGAGGATCGGTGGCTCGAGCGCGCGCGGGCCGCTGCGACCCACGGCCCCCTGGGGCTGCACACGCACTGGACCGCGCCCGACCACGCGCGGCCGACCGGAGGGGATCCCGCCGAGCGGGTTCGCCGCGAGGGCGCGTGGCTTGCGGAGCACGACCTCCCGGTGGCGCTCTTCTGCGGCGGGGGCTGGTACATGGACGACGACGTGGCCGCCGCCGTCTCCGAGCTCGGCTACGCCGACTGCACCGGCACGGCGTTCACGCCCTCGTATCTCGGAGCGGATACGCCGCGGCTCGAGGCGCACGAGCCAGGCTGGATCGACCTTCCGGGCGGGAGTCGGATGGTCGAGCTGCCGACGACTCACTCGATCGGCATGCTCGCCCGCGGCCTCCTGGCCCCGTTCCGGCGGCAGGTCGTGCACGTCTACTTCCACGACACCGACCTGCTGGACCCGAGGCGGCGCGCGGCGCTCCTGCTCGGGCTGCGGTTCCTCGGGATGAAGCGGACCGCGACCGATCTGGACGCGCTAGCCGCGAGCGTCGCCGGCCTAGACCACTAGCTCCGGTTTCCTGCCGGCGAACACGATGTCGTTCGCGAAGAGCCGCGGATGGAGCCTCGTCAGGCGGCCCGCGATGAAGTGCAGCTCGGGCCGGTCGAGGCCGATCAGAAGCGAGCGCACCTCGTCCGGCGAGAACATGTGCAGGTGGGTCGGGTCGTCCTCGGGCTTGCGGCCGAGGAGAAAGCGGAGGCGGTTCTTCAGGCGGAAAGCGTTCGGCGCCGACGCGACGAACGTGCCGCCCGGCCGCAGGACGCGTCGGGCCTCGCCGAGCAGACGCTCGGGGTCTCGGACGTGCTCCAGGAGCTCGCCCGCGACGACGACGTCGAAGCTCGCGTCCTCGAACGGGAGCGGCTCGTCGACGTCCGCCCAGCGCGTCTCGATTCCAAGCTTGGCCGCCTCGGCCAGCGCGTCGCGGTCGACGTCCACGCCGACCACGCCGTTTCCGGCCGTGTACTCGCGGGTCAGGGCGCCGTACCGGCAGCCGAGGTCGAGCACGCGCCGGCCAGGACCGCCGACGTAGCGACGGAAGAGCTCGGCCCGCTCCTCGCCTGCGAAGACGAACTCGCGCCCCCGCCTCGAGCGGTGATGCTCGCCGTAGCGCTCGCTGAGCTGCTCGAGGCCGGCCATTGGCCGGAGTGTAGGGCCTCTACAATCGGTGGCCGTGAGCACGAAGCCCGCCCTCGAGGCGGACAGCCGGCCAGTCCCGGTCGGGGACATCCGTTCAGCGCACCCGTATCTCCTCTCGAGGAGCGCGCTGCTCGCGCTCGCACGGAGAACGGCCAGCGTCCTGACGCTCGTGATCCTCGATCTCGGCGGCCTCGTCCTCGGCGTCTACCTCGCACTCTTCGCGCGCGAGCTCTACCTCGGCCAGTTCCCCCCGCTCTGGGGGCTTCTCTGGGACACGGAGTCGAAGTGGCTGCCTTTCCTGACGGTGATCACGGTGCTCGTCTTCTGGGTCGGGGGCCTCTACCGGCGGCGCGAGCTCCGCTCCGGGCTCGGGCAGATCCTCGGCTCGCTCGTGCTCGTCGCCGGGATCACGCTCGCGTTCGGCCTCGGCACCGGGTACCACTTCACGACGTTCGGGCTGACGCCGACGGCGGTCGTGCTGGCGGCGCTCCTGATCGGCCTCTTGCGCGCGAGCTACGACCTCGTCACGCGGGATCTCTTCCGGATCGCGGGCGTTCGCAGGCGCGCGGTGCTCGTCGGCGAGGGCGATCGGCTCGCCGACCTGCGGCGCTCGCTCGGCACCGGACGCGGCGGGATCGACTACGAGTTCCTCGGGACGATCGGGCCCGGGGCGCTGGACACGCTGCCCGCGCTCCTGGTCGAGCGGAGCGTCGACGAGCTGATCGTCACCGATTCGGGGTTCAGCGAGCGGCAGCTCCTCGATCTCGTCGACCAAGCGCACCGTCGCGGGGTCAAGGTGCGGATCGCCCCGACGACGACCGAGCTGCTGCTCCAGCGCGCCGAGTACGTCCCGGGTCAGGGAACGCCGCTGTTCGAGCTGCGCCCGCCGGTGCTCGCCGGGGCGGAATGGGCCGTGAAGCGGGGGTTCGACCTCGTCGTCTCGAGCCTCGTGATCGTGCTGGGCCTCCCTATCTGGCTCGGGATCGCGGCGGCGATCAAGCTCAACTCGCGCGGGCCGGTCTTCTACCGTGATCGGCGCGTCGGCCTGGGAGAGCAGGAGTTCGGGATGATGAAGTTCCGGACGATGTACGCCGACGCGGGCGAGCGCCAGGCCGCGCTCGAGGGCGAGAACGAAGCGTCCGGGCCGTTGTTCAAGATCAAGAACGACCCGCGCGTGACGCCGATCGGGCGGCTCCTGCGTCGCTTCTCGCTCGACGAGGTTCCGCAGGTGCTGAACGTCCTCTGGCGCGAGATGTCGCTCGTCGGCCCGCGGCCCCTGCCCGTCCGCGACTACGAGCAGCTCGAGGCATGGCACCGCAAGCGGTACCTCGTTCTCCCCGGCATGACAGGTCTCTGGCAGGTGTCCGGTCGCATCAACCTCAGCTTCGACGACCTCGTGCGGCTCGACTTCTACTACCTCGAGAACTGGTCGATCTGGCTGGATATCTCGATCCTCGGCAAGACGCTTCCGGCCGTGCTGGCGCGCCGCGGCGCGTACTGAGCCGACACACCCCATCGCCATACTGAGAGGCGTGGCCGGCGCCCCCAAGATCCTCGCCGTCGCATCCGCCGCGGACCTCGACTTCCGCTACGGCTGCACGCCCGCCTGGTGGCAGGTCTGGAAGGGGCTCCACCGGGCCGGCGCCGATCTGATCGTCACGCCCTACCGCGGCAAGGCGATCGAGTCGCCGTGGTGGCGGACTGCGCCGAACCCGCTCTACCGCGAGGCCGAGCTCTTCGCGGGCGCCCGCGGGCTCGCCGCTCGGCTGAAGGGCGACACGCTCCTGCGGCGCGCCGAGGAGAGCCCGGAAGACACCGCCGTCGACCGGCTGACGCGCGAGGCGATCTGGCGCTACGTCACGCCGCGCTGGCAGCGCCATCTCGAGCGGATTCTCGAGCGCGAGCGCGATGTCGCCGCCGTGCTCGTCTTCACCGTCCCGATGGCCCACCTTCGCGGGATCCCGACGCGTCTGCGCGAACGCTTCGACGTGCCGGTCGTCTTCTACGACGGCGACGTGCCGATGAGTCTGCCCGAGTTCGGCGGGATGGACACGGGGTTCAACTACTACCACGGCGCCGATCCATCCGAGTACGACCTCGTCCTCTCGAACTCCGAGGGCGGGCTCGAGCGGCTGCGCGAGCTCGGAGCGCGGCGTGCGGAGGCCGTCTTCTGGGGGGCCGACCCGGAGCTCTTCGCGCCCGCGCCGGTGGACAAGGACTACGACGTCTTCTTCTACGGGTACGGCGACAAGTTCCGGCGCGAGTGGATGCAGGCGCTCGTCGGCGAGCCCAGCCGCTCGGATTCCGAAATCGATTTCGTGCTCGGCGGCGGCGACTTCCGCGGCGACACGGGCAACGCTCGGCCGATCGGCGATGTGCCGTTCAACGTCTTCTCCCAGGCGATCTCACGCGCACGGATCAACCTGAACATCACGCGCCGCCCGCACGCGACCGTGGACGCGTCCTCGACGTGCCGTCCCTTCGAGCTCGCCGCCGCGGGGGCTGCGATCGTGTCGAGCCCGCACGCCGGAATCGAGCGCTGGTTCGAGCCGGGCTCGGAGATCCGAGTCGTGTCGACCGCCGACGAGGCGCTGGGGAGCTATCGCGAGCTGCTCGGCGATCCCGGCGCCGCTGCGGAGATGGGCCGGCGTGCGCGCGAGCGCGTGCTCGACGAGCACACCTACGCGCACCGGGCGCGACAGATTCTCGAGCTCGTCGGCGTCGGCGAACCGGTGGGCGCGCGTGGCTGAGCTCGCCGCGTCGCCGTCCCGGCCGGACGGGCTGCTCGCTCGGCTCGCCGAGCTGCGGCGGCTCGCGATCGTCCCGGCGCTCAACGAGGAGGAGTGCGTCGGCCGGGTGATCGACGAGATCCGCGAGTTCGATCCCGGCTTCGAGATCGTCGTCGTCGACGACGGCTCGACCGACCGTACGGCCGGTGTCGCCGTCGACCGCGGCGCCCACGTGGTCCGGCTCCCCTTCAACCTCGGGATCGGCGGCGCCGTCCAGACCGGCTACCGCTACGCCTTCGAGCGCGGCTACGACATCGCCGTGCAGGTCGACGGCGACGGCCAGCACGATCCGGCGCAGCTACCGACGCTCCTCGGTCCGCTGCTCGACAATCAAGCGGACATGGTCGTCGGCTCCCGCTTCGCCGTCGGCGAGGGCTACCGGTCCTCCTTCGCGCGCCGGCTCGGGATCCGGCTCTTCGCGCGCGTCGTCTCCGCCGTCGTTCGACAGCGCGTGACCGATACGACCTCCGGCTTCCGCGCCGTCAACCGCCGCGGGATCGCGCTCTTCGCGGCCGACTACCCGCACGACTACCCGGAGGTCGAGGCGACGGTGATGGTCGTGAAGCAGGGCCTGCGCCTGAAGGAGGTTCCGGTCGCGATGCGCGAGCGAGTCGGCGGCCGCTCGTCGATCACCGCGTTCGGCTCCGTCTACTACATGGTCAAGGTGCTGCTCGCTATCTTCGTCGGGCTCTTCCGCCGCCACGCGTTCCCGTATGAGGAGGCCAGATGACCCCGCTGCCCGTCTCGATCGCCGCCGCGATCGCCTCGTTCGTCCTGCTCGTGGTCGTCTTCGAGCTGATCCGCAGCCGCCGCCTGCGCGAGCGCTACGCGCTGCTCTGGCTCCTGACCGGAGGGTTGTTGCTCGCGCTCTCGGTCTGGCGAGACGGCCTGAACACGATCGCCGGCTGGGTCGGCGTGCGCACCTATCCGCCGGCGGTGCTCGGCGCGCTCGGAGCGCTGTTCATCCTCGTCGTCCTGCTCCACTACTCGACGGTGATCTCGCGCCTCTCGGACCAGAGCACGATCCTGGCGCAACGGCTCGCGCTGCTCGAGCAGCAGCTCCGCGAGCGCGGCTAGGGCGCCGTCAGCGACCGCGCTACGGCACGGTTATGGTTGTCGCGCGGCTGAACACGTAGGCGTCGCCGAACTGCGGGTCGTTCAGCCAGTTCGCGGAGAGGCCGATGCGATACGTCCACGTGCCCCGCCCAGGCCGATCGAGCCATGCGCCTCGCCTCGCAGTTCCGACAGGCGTGGCCGCCGCGGAGAGGAGACAGCTGTCCGGCGCCCGCGGGACGAGGCGGCAAACCGTGTCTCCCGTCTGGGCCCGACACTCGTCGGCCGCGCCGACGACGACGACGCAGACCGCTCCACCGGCCCCCTGCGTACGGAAGACGCGGTAGAAGACCTTTCCGGGACTCGGACGGTCGGCCCTCCACGTCAACAGCACACCGCCGGGCCGCTGTGTTGCGCGCAGGTCGATCCCGGCCGAGACGGGGACGAGCGTCGAGTTGACCTGCAGCGCAGAGACGTTCGGTCGGCGAACCGGTTTCGCGGCCGCGATGAGGGCGAGTGGGAAGAGCACGAGCAGAGTCAGGATCCCGGCGAGCCCTCCGACGAGCGCGCGCCTCGGGATGCGAAGCGGTCTCGGCGCCACAGGCCTGAGCCGTACCCCCGGGAGCAGCAGCGGCACCGCCGCCACGAGCAGGACGAACGCCGGGAACGCAGGAAGCAGGAGCCGCCAGAAGCCGCCGTCGTCGACACGCGCGTTGACGTACGTCCCTTTCAGCAGCAGGAACGTGACGAACCACGCGCCGACGAACAGGCCTGCGCGGCGCGAGCGAATCAGCAGCGCGACGATGCCTGCGATCGCGAGGAACTCGAGCACGCGGTCGCTCCAGAGATGCTCCCGCAGCTGCAGCAGGTTGTTGTGCAGCTGCGTCCAGGAATCGTTCTTCGTGTACTTCTGCAGCGGCTTGACGAAGTCGCCCGCGCCGAGCGCGACGCGCTGCCCGGGCGCGGACCTCGCGAACGCCGGTACGTGTCCGAATCCGCGCACCTTCCAGAGTCCGAGCACGGCGAGCGGCGGGACGAGGCCTGCGACGAACGGGACCGCTGCTCGTCGTCTGAAGCCGAGAAAGAGGACCGCGGGCGCGACGAGGAACACGGCGTTCGACGGCTTGACCGCCAGCGCGTACGCAACCGCGAACCCTCCGCCGGCCGGCCAGAGCCAGTGGCCGCCGTCGACCGCGCGCAGGCAGAGGTACGCGCCCACGAGCAGAGCGACGACCGAGGGGAAGTCCGACATGGCCCCGAGTCCGAGCACCTGCGGCAGCGTCAGCTCCGTGTACTTCTGGTGGTAACCGGCCAGCGCGTAGGGAATCGCCGCGTACGGAAGCGCGATCCACAGCACCGCAGCCCAGTACCCGAACAACCGGCCGCCGATCCGCTCGGCGATCCCGTAGACGCAGACGAGCGCGAGCGGTACGAGGACGATCGCGTTGAAGAGGATGATCGCGGGCAGCGCGGAGACGAGATCCGGCCCCGCGAACCGAGCGACAGGCGCCAGGAGCGTCGTCCAGCCGACGCCGACGAACGCCGGTGCGATCGCGCGATGAGCCAGCAGCCATGCGCCTGTGTAGTGCCAGAGCTGGTCGCCGCCCATGTAGTAGACCCAACCGTTGTGACGGATGGTGACCGCGAGGGCCGCCAGGGCCGCCCACTGCACCGCGAGCAGCGTCGACAGGACGTAGAGCGGGCGCACGGCGAGGAGCCCGTCGCGCGCCGCCGCCGTCCAGCCGGCCGCCCGTCGAAGCGCGGCCGGCGCCGGCCCAATCTGGCTGCTCATGCCTGGGCGCCGGCGACCGACGGCGCCTGTGCGCGGTACCAGGCGATCGTTCTCTCCAGGCCGTCGCGGAGCCTGGTGCGCGCCTCGAAGCCGAAGAGCTCGCGTGCGCGCGTCGCGTCGAGGCTCCGCCGCGGCTGGCCGTTCGGCATCGAGGCGTCCCAGACGATCTCGCCCTCGAACCCGGTCAGCTCCGCGACGAGGCCGGCGAGCTCGCGGATCGTCGTCTCGACGCCCGTGCCGAGGTTGACGGGCTCCGCGCCGTCATATCCATCCGCTGCGAGCGCGAGCCCCTCGGCGCAGTCGTCGACGTAGAGCAGCTCGCGCGACGGCGTTCCGTCGCCCCACAGGACGACCTGCTCCCGCGACTCGCTCATCTTCCGGATCAGGTCCGGGACGACGTGCGCGGTCTCGGAGTCGAAGTTGTCGTGGGGGCCGTACATGTTTGCGGGCAGCAGGAAGATCGTGTCGAGGCCGTACTGCTCGCGGTACGCCTGGCCCCCGACGAGGATGGACTTCTTGGCCACGCCGTAGGGGGCGTTCGTCTCCTCGGGATAGCCGTTCCAGAGCTCGTCCTCGCTGAAGGGCACCGGGGTGAACTTCGGATACGCGCACACGGTGCCGGCGACGATCAGCTTCTCGACGCCGTGCTGCCGCGCCAGCTCGAGCACGTGCGCGCCCATCATCAGGTTCGCGTACCAGAATCGGCCTGGGCTGCGCATGTTCGCGCCGATGCCGCCGACCTCGGCGGCGAGGTGGAAGACGCGCTCGGGGCGCGCGTCGCGGAACATCCGCTCGGCGTCGTCCCAGCGCGTGAGGTCGTAGTCGCGGCGCCGCGGGACGACGACGTCGTGGCCCTCGCGCTCGAGCCGTTCCACGAGATGGGAGCCGAGAAAGCCCCCGCCACCCGTGACGAGAGCCCTCACGTGCGCGCCGCCGCGGGCAGGCCGAGCCAGTCGACGCGGCCGATCCAGCGCGCGCGGTTCGCGGCGTACCAGGCGATCGTCCGCGCGATCCCTTCCTCCCAGGAGACGATCGGCTCCCAGCCGGTCTCACGGTGCAGCTTCTCGTAGCCCACGCGGAGCGCCATCACCTCGCTCGTCCCGGGACGGAACCGCGCCTCCGTGGTGACGATCTCGCGCTCGGGCCAGTAGCCCTGCTCCCGGCCGACGCGCAGGATCGTCGCCGCCCAGTCGCCCATGGCGACGTTCTTTCCCTGACCGTAGACGTACAGGTCGCCGGGGACGCCCTTCGCGGCGACGGTCAGGTGCCCTCGAACACCGTCGGTGCAGAAGCAGAAGTCGCGCATCGGATCGAGCTGGCCGAGCTCGATCGTCTCCCGCTCGAGCGCCTGGGTGATGATCGTGCCCGTGACGTAGCGCGGATTCTGCCGGGGGCCGTAGTTGTTGAACATCCGCGTGACGACGCCGGGGAGGCCGAATGCGTCGTGGTAGTTCATGGTCAGGAAGTCGGCCGCCACCTTGGAGGTGGCGTAGATCGACTTCGGGTTGATCGGCGAGCGCTCGTGGAGGATGAGCGAGCCGGCCTCGTCGAAGTCGTGGTGGTGGCGCACCTGCTCGTGCACGTTGCCGTACTCCTCGGACGTGCCGGCCGTGTCGAACTTCTCGAGCTCGAGCTCGTTGTCGACGATCGACTGGAGCAGGTTGAGCGTCCCGATCGTGTTCGCAACCACTGTCTCGTACGGGCGGTGCCACGACTCGCCCACGTGCGCCTGGGCGCCGAGATGGAACACGTACGGCTTGTCCGGCGCGTCGCGAAGCTCGCGGATGAGGTAGTCGATCGACGTCTTGTCGGTGAGATCGGCGAAGTGGACCCGCAGCCGGCCGCGGAGCGCCCCGATGTTGTTCAGCGCTCCGCTCGAGGTGGCGCGGACGAAGGCGTGGACGTTCGCGTCGAGCTCGACGAGGGCCTCCGTGAGGTGGGAGCCCATGAACCCGTCGGCGCCGGTGACGAGGCACGTCCTCCCTGCGAAGAACTCGGCGAACTCGCGCTGAAGATCGGCGAGCGCCGCCTCGGTCCAGGTGGAGTCGTGTCCGTCTGCTTTCATGGAGCGGTGCTCGCCGAAGAGCAGGCCAAGCGTAGCTTGTGGCGAGGCCGGAGCGCCCTGCGAAGCGGGCTCTTGACGGGGCTCTCGTACTTGACGCTGGCCGGCTCCGGCGCGGTCGCCGGCGCGTACCTCGCGCACAAGTTCGGCCGCAACGACGAGACGGACGGCTTCATGGCCGCCTATGGCGTCTACCTCGTGCTCGTGCTCGGCGCGCAGGCCTTCCGGATGGTGGTCGTGCCCGACCTGACGCGCGCGGAGGCGGAGGGCCGGCTCGAAGGGGAGTTCCGCGCGTACGCGATCGCGTTCCTGACGCTCGCGGCGCCGGTTTGCGCGGTCGTCGCGGCGTTTCCGGGCTTCTTCGGCGAGCTGATCACCGGACGGCTGCCGCATAGCTCGGCCGTGATCGCCGGGCGGGCGCTCGTCTGGCTCGTTCCGTCGGCCTTCGCCCAGCTCCTGGCCTCGCTCGCGGCAAGCGCGCTCGCCGCACGGGACAGGTACGCCGTCGCGGCGGCCGGCTTCGCGCTCGGCGGCATCGGCGGCCTCGTGTTCTTCGTCGTCTTTGCGGGCGACCACGGCCTGATCTCGCTCGCGTGGGGCCTCGGCCTGAACGGCGTCGTCTCGGTGGCGCTGCCAGTCGGGGCGCTCGTGGTCCACGGCGAGCGCCTGCGGCGCGGAGCGGCGCGGCTCGAGATCCGGCGCCGGCTCTGGCGGCTCGTCCACGGCGCGGCTGTCCCGCTCGCGGTGCAGGGCCTGTACGTGATCGCGTTGCGCTTCGCGGCCGGCACCGGAGAGGGAAACGTGACGAGCCTCTCCTACGCCTACCTTCTGGCCGGGATGTTCGTCAGCGCGACGGCGTTCTCGCTCTCCCTGATCGCGACGGCGCCGCTGACCCGGCGCGGCGTGACCGCCGAGACGGCGGCCGAGCACGTCGTGCACTCCGCCTGGGTGAGCCTCGCGCTCGTCGGCGCCGCGGCGGGCGTCGTCGCGCTGGTCGGCGGCCGGGTCGTCACCGCGGCGCTGGGACACGCGTATTCCGGCCACGTCGGCGACCAGCTCGGTCGCCTCGTCGTCTACCTCTCCCCCTGGATGGTGGCGTCGGCCGCCTTCTCGATCACGTTTCCACTCGTCTTCGTGATGGGTCGGACGAGGCTCCTGATCCCGCTCGCGCTCGCCGTGGTCGGGCTGGACATCCCGATCTCGATCGCAGGCCGCGCCTGGTGGGGGCTGCCCGGGATCGTCTTCGCGCTCGGCCTCTCGACACTGCTCCTGATCCTCGCGCTGATGGCGGCGATCGCACCGCGGACGCTCGAGCTCGCGGCACTCGGTCTCGGCCGGCTCTCGCTCGTCGTCGCAGCGGTGACCGCGCTCGCCTTCGGAGCGCCGTCGCTCGTGCTCGGCGCGATCCCGGCGGCCGCGACCGGGCTCGGGCTCTACGCCGCCCTTCTCGTCGCATTGCGGCACTTCGGGCTGCGCGAGGCGTGGGACTACGTACGGGCCCTCCACTAGAATCATCCGGATGGCCGGCTTGGAGGAAAAAAGCGCCGTACCTGCAGGGGTTTCTTCGCCCGAGCAGGCAGACCTGATCGCCGTCTACGAACGGTTGCGGGAGGAGCTCGCACGCGGCTCGCGGAACGGCGACGAGCGCGGCTCCGAGCTCGCGTCGGCCCGCGCTCTCGCGGAGCGGTTCTGGCCCGTCACTGCGGAGCGGCCCGTGGGCGAGGGCCCGAAGGGGATCGTGAAGAGGACCCTGCGCAAGCTGATGCGCTGGTACGTCGAGCCGCTCGCTGCCGACCAACGCGTCTTCAACGACGCGGCGCTGAAGCTGATCGACGCGCTCTCGGAGCGGGCGGACGCGGCCGCCGCCGCGCGCGCCGGCGCAGACCGGCTCGTCTGTGAGCTCGAGGAGCGGCTCACGCGGCTCGAGCGGCGCGAGCGATCCGGATCGGGGCCTGCGACGGTAGCCTCCCAGCCGGCCGCCGCCGTCGTCCCGGATTACTTCGCGTACGAGAGTCGCATGCGCGGGAGCGTCCAGTCGATTCGCGAGCGGCAGCGCCCGTACGTCGCGGACTTCCGCCAGGCCGCGCCTGTGCTCGACATCGGCTGCGGCCGCGGAGAGCTGCTCGGGCTGCTGCGCGAGGCCGGAGTGGAGGCGCACGGCATCGACGCCGACGCTGACATGGTGGCCTACGCTCGCGGCGAGGGGCTGGACGTCGATCAGGCGGACGCGATCGGGCATCTCGAGGGCCTGGAGGACGGCTCGCTCGGCGGAGTCTTCATGGGCCAGGTCGTCGAGCACCTGCCTGCCTCGTCGCTCGCCCGGGCGCTCGAGCTCACGGCGAGAAAGCTCCGCCCCGGAGGTCTCCTCGTCGCAGAGACGATCAACCCGCTGTCGCCGCTGGCCCTTCGGAACTACTTCGCCGACCTCACGCACGCGCAGCCGCTCGTCCCCGAGACGTTGGAGCTGCTCGCCCGCCAGGCCGGGTTTGCGCACGTCGAGACGCGGTTCCTGAACGAGCCCGCCGAGCGTCTGTCGGAGCCGGACGACCCGCTGATCGCAGCGAACGTTCGCCGGCTCAACGAGCTCCTGTTCGGCCCGCTCGACTATGCGATCGTGGCCCGCACGGCCGGCCCATGACCGCTCGGGACCTGGCCGGCGAGCGTCACACTTTCGGCACGAAGCCGGCACGGACACGGCGCAGGTTCCGGCGTAGGCTGTTGGTGGGCGGGGGTGGTGGGACCCAGTTTCACGCGCGTGTGCCTTGGAAGGGGCCCGGACTGTGAGGATCGCCGTTTGCGCGCCGCAGGTGCCGTTCGAGCGAGGCGGGGCGGAGATCTTCGCCGCCGAACTCGTGGCGGAGCTGCAAGCGCACGATCACCGCGCCGACCTCGTGACCGTGCCCTACAAGTGGTATCCCGGGGAGCGCGTGCTCAGCCAGGCGTTTCTCTGGCGCCTGCTCGACCTCGAGGAGGCCGACGGCCGCCGGATCGACCTCGTGATCGCGACGAAGTTCCCGTCGTACGTCGTCCAGCATCCGAACAAGGTGGTCTGGCTCCTGCACCAGTTCCGCCAGGCCTACGAGCTCGACCGGACGGAGCTCGGCCAGTTCGGAGAGAGCGTGGAGGAGCGGGCGACGCGCCGGGCCGTTCAGCGCCTCGACCGCGTCGCGCTCGGCGAGGCGAAGAAGCTCTTCGCCACCTCCCGCAACGTGGCCGACCGGCTCGAGCGCTCGACCGGTCTCGCCGCGGAAGTGATGCCGCATCCGCCGCAGGAGCTTCCGTATCGGACCGAGAGCTACGACGACTTCGTTCTCTCGGTCGGCCGCCTCGACCGCGCGAAGCGGCATGAGCTCCTGCTCGAGGCCGCCGCGGCCGAGCCGACGCTCCGCTGCGTGATCGTCGGCGACGGGCCGGACCGCGAGCGCCTGGAGGGGATCGCGTCTCGCCATGGGCTGGACGGGCGCGCTCGCTTCGCCGGCCGGGTCGACGCTGAGGAGCTTGCCGACCTCTACGGACGCTGCCTCGCCGTCTATTACGCGCCGGTGGACGAGGACTTCGGCATGGTGCCGTACGAGGCGTTCCTGTCCGAGAAGCCGGTCCTGACCACGACCGACGCCGGAGGGCCGCTCGAGGTCGTCTCGGACCGACGGACCGGCCTCGTCTGCGAGCCGCGCGCAGCCTCCCTCGCCGAGGCCTGCTCGTGGCTGCGCGACCACGTCGACGACGCGAAGGCCTGGGGGAAGGCCGGCAAGGAGCTCGCGCGACGGGTCTCCTGGGACGAGACGATCGCGCGGCTGCTCGCTCGGTGAGAGTCGCCTACTACTCGCCGCTGCCGCCCGAGCGCAGCGGCATCGCCGACTACAGCGCGCTCCTCCTGCCGGCGCTCGAGCGGCTTCTCGACGTCGAGGTCGTTCGCCGTGGGCGCACCCGTCCGGTCGCCGCAGACGTCGCGCTCTACCACATCGGCAACGATCCCGAGGCGCACGGCTGGATCGTCGACGCGCTGCGGCGAAGGCCCGGAGTCGTCGTCCTCCACGATTTCGTCCTTCACCACCTCGTCGCCGGCCTGACGATCGGCCGCAAGGACGGCGCCGGTTACCTCGCGGCGATGGAGCGAGACGCGGGGATTCCCGGCCGCCTGGTCGCCCACGGGGTTCTCGACGGACGCGTGTCGCCGCCGTGGGAGGTGGCGCCGGACGAGTTTCCGCTCGCCGCCGGCGTCCTCGACGCGGCGACCGGCCTGATCGTCCACTCGGAGTACGTCGAGGAGCGGGCGCGGGAGGCCGGCTACGAGGGGCCGATCTCCCGGATACCTCACCCGGCCTGGCCGCCTCCGCGGGTCGAGCCGATCGAGGGCGAGGGTCGGCCGATCTTCGGTTGCTTCGGGCACTTGAACCCGAGCAAGCGGATCCCGCAGCTGCTCGAGGCGTTCGCGCTCATGCGCGAGCGGCGTCCCGCTGCGCGGCTTCTGCTCGTCGGGCCCGCGTCCCCGGGCTTCGACGTCGATCGGCTGCTCGGCGACGGCGTCGTGCGGGAGGACTACGTGGACGAGGAACGGCTGTGGTCGCTCATGGCCGCATGCGACGCGTGCATCTCGCTGCGTGCGCCGACGATGGGGGAGACCTCGGGAAGCGCCATCCGGGCGCTCTCGCTCGGGCGCCCGCTCGTGGTCAGCGACGTGGGCTGGTTCGCGGAGCTCCCCGACCGGGTCGCGCTCAAGATCCCGGCCGGCGAGGACGAGGTGCCCGCGCTCGCGGCCTCGATGGAGCTGCTCGCTGCGAGCGAGGCCGCGCGGGAGGCGATGAGCTCCGCTGCGAGCGCCTATGTCGAGCGCGAGCACGACGTCGGAAGCGTCGCCGAGCTCTATGCGGCCGCTT
This sequence comes from Gaiellales bacterium, assembly GCA_038253005.1. GTDB lineage: Bacteria > Actinomycetota > Thermoleophilia > Gaiellales > Gaiellaceae > 3-1-20CM-4-69-9. Next base: position 30,845 of record JBBSHO010000005.1, on the reverse strand, counting down.
TGGAAGAGGCGGCCGGCGGGGCCGCGGTCACCGACGCGGTCGTGCGCGCGGTCGCCCGGGCGGCGGCCGAGGTCGGGATCGGCGCGGACGACCCGCTCACGGCCGAGCTCGCGGCGCGACTCGACGAGGCGGGGCTCGGGACGAACGGTCGTCCCATCTCGACGCCCGCCCCGCCACGGCGAAGCCAGCTCGCACGTGTGCCCGTCTGGACGTGGCTCGTCCTGCTCGTGCTCCTCTCGGCGCTCGGTCGCTACGCGTTCTCCCGCCGGGTCGTCGCACCCTGGATCATGGTCGACGAGCTCATCTATTCCGAGCTTGCGAAGAGCTTCGCCGCCACCGGCCGCTTTCTCATTCGCGGCGACCATCACGGCGCCTACGGCGTCCTCTACCCGATCCTGATCGCGCCGGCGTACCGGCTCTTCGGCTCGATTCCCGATGCGTATGCCGCGGCCAAGGCGATCGGCGCGGTCGTGATGTCGCTTGCGGCGATCCCGGCCTACTTCCTCGCGCGGCGTGTTCTCGCTCCCGCCGCCTCGTTGCTCGCGGCGCTGCTCGCGGTCGCGGCCCCGTCGATGGTCTACACCGGAACGCTGATGACGGAGAACGCGTTCTACCCGCTCTTCCTCTGCGTGGCGCTCGCGCTCGTGCTCGCGCTCGAGCGGCCGAGCGCGCTGCGCCAGCTCGTGCTGCTCGGCGTTTGCCTGCTCGCCTTCCTCACCCGCACGCAGGCGATCGTGCTCGTGCCCGCGGTCGCCACGGCTCCGCTCCTGCTCGGCTGGATCGATCGTCGCGCGCGGCGCACGCTCGCGTCGTTCCGGGTGCTGTACGGCGTCCTCGCCGCAGCCGTCGTGGTCGTGCTCGCCCTCCAGCTCGCGCGCGGCCGCTCGCCCTACGCCGTGGTCGGCAGCTACAGCGTCACGGGCCACGCCCACTACCGGCTCGGCGACGTTCTTCGCTGGCTCCTCTACCACGTCGCCGAGCTCGACCTCTACCTCGGCCTCCTGCCGTTCGCAGCGCTGCTCGTCCTCGTCACGCTCGCGCGGCGGCTCGATCGCCCGGCCAGGATCGTCGTCGTCGCGACGGTGTCGCTCTCGGTCTGGCTCGTTCTCGAGGTCGCGGCCTTCGCCTCGGCGATCTCCTTCCGGGTGGAGGAGCGGAACATGTTCTACGTCGCGCCCCTGTTCCTGATCGCGCTGCTCGTCTGGATCGATCGCGGGCTACCGCGGCCGCCGCCGGCGACGGCGGTCTGCGTGGCCGCCGCCGCCGCGCTTCCGGCTCTGCTGCCGTTCCACCGGTTGATCGACGCGCCTGCCGAGTCGGACACGCTGGCCCTGCTGCCGCTCTGGTGGCTCCAAGAGCACGTGATCGCTCCGAGCGAGGTCGTGCTGGTCGTGGTGACGGCGGCGATCGTGCTCGGGGCCCTCTTCGTGCTCGTCCCGATCCGATACGCGCTCGCCCTGCCGGCGCTCGTCCTGGCCTGGTTCGTCTTCACGCAGGAACGGGTCGAGTTCTTCGACCACGGCTTCCCGAAGGCGTCGGTCGGCGCTCTCTACCAGGGGATCACCGCTCCGCGGCGCGACTGGGTGGACGCGGCGGTGGGTCGGAAGGCCGATGTGGCGTTCCTCTATTCCGGCGCGCGTCCGACCGAGCAGCCGTTGACTCTGTGGGAGAACGAGTTCTTCAACCGCAGCATCGGCCCGGTCTACGACCTGCGCGGGCGCTCGATGGGCGAGCTGCCCGAGGCGCCGGTTCGCCAGCGGGACGACGGCCTCCTGATCGCCGCGGGGCAGCCGGTCCGCCACGACTACGTCCTCACCGACACGAGCGTCCCGCTCGAGGGCCGCCTCGTCGCGGAAGACGCGCTCAAGGGCGCCGTGCTGCTCCGAACGACCGGCCCGCTGCGGATCGCGTACCGCACGACCGGCATCGAGGCCGACGACTGGTCGGGCGCGAGCGCGTCCTACACGCGCCTCGACTGCCGAGGGGGGCGGCTGGTCGTCCGCCTGGGGAGCGATCCAAAGCTCGGCCGGCGGCGTTTGCTCGTCGCGGCGACGTCCGGGGGGCTCAGGAAGAGCGTCGAGGTCGCTGACGGAGCGAGCCTGACGATCCCGCTTGTCCCGATGGCCGGTCGCTGCACCGTCCGCTTCACCGCGACGCCGACGGCGATCCCGGCGGTCGTCGAGCCAGGCTCGCGGGATGTCCGGCGCCTCGGCGCGCGCTTCCTCGGCTTCCGCTACGTCCCGCCCAGCGGGTGAGGATCGCCTACGACGTGAGCCCGCTCTCGCATCCACGGACGGGTGTCGGCAACTACATCCGCGGAGCGCTTGCCGGCATGGTCGAGGCGGCGGCCGGGCGGCACGAGCTCGTCGCCTTCGCGCCCGCGAGCCCGCGCGGCCGGGACACGCTGGATGGGGCACTGGACGGGATCGACGTCGATCGTCGCGTCACGACGATCCCCTTCGCCCACGCCGTTCGGCGCGCATGGAGCCGTCTCGGACGGCCGCCCGCCGAGCATTTCCTCGGGACCTTCGACGTCCTCCACTTCACCGACTGGATGTATCCGCCGCAGCGCGGCGGCGTACGCGCGACGATGATCCACGACCTCGTCCCGCTCCGCTTCCCCGAGTGGGCGCAGGCGCGGACTGTGCGGATGCACACGGCGACGGCGCGCGAGGCGGCGCGGACCTGCGACGTCGTGTTCACGAACTCCGAATACACGGCCGGCGACGTGGAGGAGACGCTGCGGATTCCGCGCGAGCGGCTGCGCGTCGCTCATCCGGGCGTGGACGGGGGCTTCCGCCCCGACGGCGACCGCCGCGATCTCAGCCGGCCGTACGTCCTCACCGTGGCGACGCTCGAGCCGCGCAAGAACCTCGGCACGCTCCTGGACGGCTTCCGGCTGCTCCGGGCCGATCTCGAGCTCGCGCTCGCGGTCGCGGGAGCGGCCGGCTGGGGCGACCAGCCGCGGCTCGACGCGCCCGGGGTGATCCGGCTCGGCTTCCCGCCGCCGGAGGAGCTGCCCGGGCTCTACCGCGGGGCGGCGGTCTTCGTCTACCCGTCGCGCTTCGAGGGCTTCGGGATGTCGATCGTCGAGGCGATGGCCTGCGGCGTACCGTGCGTTGTCTCGACGCACCCCTCGCTGGACGAGGCCTGCGGGAACGCGGCCGTCCGCGTCGATCCCGAGAGCGCCGAGGCGATCGCCGACGGGATCGAGCGCGCGCTCGCCCGCCGCGACGAGCTCGTCCCGCGCGGCCTCGCTCACTCGAGCCGGTTCACCTGGGTCGAGACGGGCCGGATCCATCTCGAGGGCTACGCTGCCGCCCTGTGAGGCTCCGCGTCGGCATCGACGTCACCCCGCTCGCGCAGACGCGCGCCGGCACGGCTCGTTACATCGGGGGACTGCTGCGGGAGCTGCGCCGGCGTGACGATCTCCGGCTCCGCCTGCGGGCCTTCGGCGGCGGCGGTCGCGCCTGGAACCTGCCGCGGGACGGCCTCTGGTATCCGTTCGTGCTGGGCGGCGCCCCCGACGACGTCCTCCACTGCACCACGTTTCGCGGCCCGATCGTCGGCCGGACACCCGTCGTCGCGACCCTCCACGACCTCGCCGTGCTCCGCCACCCGGAAGCGTTCAACCGCTGGTCGCGGACGTACGGTCCGCGCGTCGTCCCGCGGGTGCTCCACCATGCGCGCCGGGTGATCGCCGTCTCCGAGTTCACGAAACGGGAGGCGGTCGAGCTGCTCGGGCTCCCGGCGGAGAAGATCCGCGTGATCCCCAACGCGGTCGAGAAGGCGTTCACGGCGGAGGGGCCGGCCGCGGACGGCGAGTACGTGCTCGCCGTCGGCACGCTCGAGCCGCGCAAGAACCTCGAGCGACTCGCCGAGGCCGCGAGGCGGGCCGGTGTGGAGCTCCGCGTGGTGGGTGCGCGCGGCTGGGGCGCGGTCGAGGTGGGCGGCAACGGCGTTCGCTGGCTCGGCCACGTGCCGGACACGGACCTCGCGGCGCTCTATCGCGGCGCGCTCTGCGTCGCGTGCCCGTCGTTGTACGAGGGGTTCGGCATCCCCGTGCTCGAGGCGATGGCCTGCGGTACGCCGGTCGTCACGAGTCGCGGGGGCGCGCTGGAGGAGGTGGCCGCCGGCGCGGCCGTCCTCGTCGACCCGCTCGATCCCCAGGAGATCGCCGCCGGGATCGACCGCGCGAGCGCCGACCGCGCGAGCCTCGCCAGGCGCGGCCTCGAGCGGGCAAAGGCGTTCAGCTGGGCCACCGTGGCCGGCGCAACCGTCGAGGTCTACCGGGAGGCGGCCGCGTGAGCGCGCCGCTCGTCGTGATCGACGCGGACGTGCTCGGTCGCCGCCGGACCGGAGACGAGACCCTCGTGTCGCAGCTCCTGCTGCAACTGCCCGAGGTCGCACCCGATCTTCGCTTCGCCGCCGTCACGCGACGGCCCGATCTCGTCCCGGACGGCGTCGAGGCGATCCGGCTGCCGGCTCGGAGCCAGGAGGTGCGAATGGCCTCGACGCTCCCACGCCTGCTCCGCCGCGTCCGGCCCGCGCTCGCGCACTTCCACCACGCGCTGCCGCTCCGCTGCCCGGTGCCGGCGGTCGTCACGATCCCCGACCTCTCGTGGGAGTGCAACCCGTCGGTGATGGGTCTGCGCGACCGCCTGATCTTCAGGACCGTCGTCCCGCGTGCGGCGCGCCGCGCAGTGCGCGTGCTCACGATCTCCGAGCGCACGAAGCGGGATCTGATCGAGCTCTACGGCGTGCCGTCCGAACGGATCGTCGTGACGCCGCTGGCGGTCGACCCGGGCTTCCGCCCCGGGAACGGACACGCATCCTTCCTGCTCTACGTGGGTGCGATCGAGCCGCGCAAGCGGCCGCTGCTGGCGGCGGACGCAGCGCGCGCGCTCGGACGGAGGCTGGTCGTCGTCGGGCCGACGAAGGACGAGGAGCTGGCGGCCGAGCTGCGACGGAGCGGCGCCGAGCTGCGCGGGTACGTCCCGAAGGCGGAGCTCATCCGGCTCTACCAGGAAGCGGCATGTCTCGTGTTCCCGTCGAGCCATGAGGGCTTCGGCCTGCCGCTGCTCGAGGCGATGGCGTGCGGGACGCCCGTCGCCGCGGCGACCGATCCCGCGCTGCGCGAGGTCGCCGGCGAAGCGGCCGTCTTCGACGCGGACGTGACCGAGAGCGTGCGGCGTGCGCTCGCCGACCGCGACCGGCTCGTGGCCGCGGGGCTCGAGCGCGTCAGGCGGTTCACGTGGGCCGAGACGGCGCGGCGCACGGCGGAGGTCTACCGCGAGGCGATCGCGGGATCGTGACGGTCTCCGGGATCATCGTCTCGACGCGCGAGGCGGAGCACCTGCGCCGCTCCGTCCCGGCGCTGCTGCCGCAGGTGGACGAGCTCGTGGTCGTGGCGAACGTGCCCGGCAGCGTCGAGGATCTGCCCGACGGCGTGCGCGTGCTCCACAACGACCGGCTGCAGGGTTTCTCCGCGAACATCAACGCCGCCACAGCGGTGACCTCGGGGAAGTACGTCGTCGTCTCGAACCCGGACGCGGTGCCGGAGCCGGATGCGATCTCGGAGCTTGTGAGGTTCGCTGACGCGCACCCGCGCTGCGGCGTCGTGGGGCCGCGGATGCTGAACGCGGACGGCACGCTGCAAGCGTCCCGCCGCCGTTTCCCGACCGTCGCGGGCACGCTCGTCCGACGTACTCCGCTGCGCCTCCTCTTTCCGCCGCTCCGCTGGCAGCGCCGTCACTACGTCCTCGACGAGCCCTCCGATCGGCCGCTCCAGGTGGACACGATGCTCGGCGCGTTCCTGCTGATGCGCCGGACGCTGCTCGAGGAGATCGGCGGCTGGGACGCGGGCTATCAGCTGTACGTCGACGACATCGACGTCAACTACCGTGCGATGAAGGCCGGCTGGGAGCGCTGGTGGGTCCCGACGGCGGTCGTGCACCACGAGTACCAGGCCGTGATCGACAAGCGATTCTTCACGCAACGGAACTGGTGGCACGTGAAGGCGATGGCCCGGTTCCTGCGCAAGCATCCCGAGCGGCTGCTCGCGCTCTGGTGACCGGCGAGACCGGGCTTCACCTACCGGCGTCCCCGGGCTTGCGGAAGCGGTAGGTGATCACAGCGCCGAGGTTCCGGGCGTCGCTCGAGGTCTGGGGGGAGAGCTTCTGCGGGACGAACGTCGGAGCGATGTGCACCTCGACCCGGAACCGCGGGCCGGGCGCCTTCAGGACGAAGGTCTCGAGGCCGCGGCTGTGGATCGTCGAGAACAGGGTCTTCGTGATGCGTCGGGTCGTTGGCTGGTGGTCCGGGCCGACTCCGAGCGTCCCGATCGTGATCTTGACGCGGCCGGGAACGTCGACGCCCCCCCAACCCAGGCGTGAGAGCCGCACCGCGATCGCCCCCGTGCGTCCGCCCTGCGTCGAGTAGCGCGTGTAGGCGCTGTCGGAGCCGGACCAGGCGTCGGCGTAGAGGCCGGTGACCGCGCCGCGAAGAGCCAGCGGGTGGGTGACGCGGTAGAGGGTCCAGTCCTGGAGTCGGCCGCCCGCGCTGTGCAGATGGGCGGCGACGGGCTTGCCGACCGGCTCGATGCCGGTCTCCGCCACGACGTAGCGGTAGCCCGGGTCGGGCTTGAGGACCCCGTCCGTCCCGCGAATGTCCGGTGTCAGCGTCGGGCCCGGCCCCTGCGCCGTCCCGTCCAGGCTCCAGACCTGGCGGATGGATCGGTTCCAGAACTCGAGCAGCCACTCGCTGTTCTGGTCCTGCATCTGCTGCCCGAGATAGAGGGTCGGCGCCCCTCCGGTCCGCTCGTCGAGCCAGGTCGGACTCCCGTGGATGTTCGACAGGAACGTCTTCGAGTACGAGTTCGACGCGCTCGCGGCCGCGAGCTGGCCCGTGAGGGTCCACGTCCCCACGAGGAGCGCGGCGGCGAGCGCTCCGGCCACCGCCGCGCGCGGCAGGAGGCGCGGTAGCACGAGCAGCGCGACCGAGACCGCGAGGAGGGCGAGCAAGCCGACCTTCGCAGCGCCCGGCGTCAGGCCCAGGACCCGATTCGCCTGCTCCAGGATCGCGAGTCCCGGCGCGTCGGAGTAGAACTGGAACTGCATCTCGTAGGGCGTCGTCAGGATCAGGTAGAGCGCCACGAGCGCGCCGCCGGCGAGCGCGACGGGGTTGACGCGTCGCCGCTCGAAGCAGAGCGCCGTCCCGAGCAGCAGCAGCGGCGAGAGATAGATCAGGTTCCGCTCGACGGTGTAGGTGCCGAACGTCGTCGAGACGTAGGACGCCTTGACCGCCGTGTAGAGGCAGAAGCCGATCAGGGACGCGAGCAGGACGGAGCGGAAGACGCGCACCTCGGGGGCGAATCGCTCGCCCGGGGCGCGCCAGAGCGACGCGAGCCCGCCGACGACGGGGAGAACGCCGAGCCCGATCGTGAGCGCGCCGCCCGCCCGCAGGCCGAGCGTCCACATCCTGTGCTTGTAGAACCCGGTCGCGATCAGCCACTCGTACCAGTGATGACCGAGAAACGCGCTCAGCGTCACGAGCGCGCCGACCGCGAGCACGACCGCGCCGAGCCAGTCCCGGACCGACCAGCGCAGACGCCAGCGCTCCATGCGGGCCCCGCGCCAGTAGAGGAAGAGCGCTGCAAGGAGGAAAGCCAGGGGGATGACCTTCAGCTCGCCGCGCACGGCCGGAGCGAGGATCGACGCGGCGACCGCGCCGCCGATCCACCAGCGCGTTCGTCGCAGGAGAGCGCCCACGATCAGGAACAGGCAGAGCGTCGAATACGGATACGCGAGCGGCTCCTCGACGACGAGCGAGGTGTAGACGAGCGCGGGGATGAGACCGGCCGCCGCGCCGACCACGATCGCCGCGTTCCGCGAGACGACGAAGCGCGCGAGCCCGTACGCGGGGAAGATCGTCGCCGTCATCGTGACGACGTCCAGGTACTTCACCGTCGCGTAGGCGTGGTGAACGTTCTCGATCAGCCACGCCGGCGCGATGAAGTACGTGTAGAGGGAGTCGAAGGAGTGCGGCTCGCCCCGGCGCGCCGCGTGCCCGGTGGCGGCGATCGCACGGGAGAGCTGACTGAGCTCGAGTTCGTCGCCGAAGAGCCAGGGGCTGCCATGCCGCCACGCCTCCCAGGCGTAGACGACGCTGAGCCAGAAGAAGACGCTGAGCAGCGGGGCCGCTGCGAGGAAGCGATCCGAGAGCGTGCGCTCTCGCTCCCTCGTCCGTGCCCGGGATCGGGACGCGACGGCGCTCACTCGGCGGCCGCGCCGAGCACGACGCGAGGATCGAGGTCGGTCTCCCGGCGAACGAACCGGCAGGGAACGGCGGCCGTGACGCAGGCGTCGATGACCGCGTCGAGCCGCTCCCGCGGCGCGTCGGGAATCGTCACGAGCACGGTGCCCGGCCGAGCCGACGAGAGGATCCGCTCGATCTCGTCCGTACCGCCGAGGACGGCCACGCCTTGCAGCCGCCGGCCGCGCAGCCGCCGGTCGTCGTCTACGAAGCCGACCACGTGCTCGCCCGGGGTCTCGCGCAGCTCGCCCAGGAGGCTCCGCCCACCCCGGCCCGCGCCGACGATCAGCGTCCGCGTCCGGTCCTGACGGCCGACCATCGACCCGATCAGCCGCACCGCCGCCCGCTCCCAGAACCGCGACGCGCCGATCAACGCGGTACAGAACACGGCGTCGATCAGGAACACGCTGCGCGGGAAGTCGCCAAAAACCTGCGTCGCCGCGAGGAACCCATAGGCGACAAGCTCGGAGACGACGACCGCGCTGGTCACGCTCACGGCGTCCCGCGCGCCGGCGTAACGCCAGACCCCGCGATAGAGGCCGAACGGGATGAAGGCGGCGTAGCGCGCGAACAGGACGGCCGGCAGCGAGACGAGGAGGATGTGCCGCTCGTAGGTGGTGCCGCTTCCCTGCAGGCGGATGGCGTAAGCCGCGGCGAAGGCGGCGAAGATCAGGGCGAAGTCGACGAGCGACTCGATCAGCCGCCGTGGATTGGCGACGAAGGTGCGAAGCAGCGAGCCCTCCCGAGGCGGCGCGTCGTCCGGCCGCCGCTCCACGTCCGAGAGAAAGCTGCCGAACTGGACGAGTAGCGCGAACGTCAACAGCACGCCGATCATCGTCACCCAGCCGTTGTCGAGCACGTTGTACGCGAGGCTCGTCGTCCCGAGCGCGGCGGAGATGACGGCCAGCAAGACGACCGCTCGCTTCTCGGACAATCCGTGGTAGACGAGCCGGTGTGAGGTGTGATCGCGGCCGCCGCGGTAGATCGGCCGCCCGTCGAGGAGGCGGACGATCGTGACGAGCGCCGTGTCGAGAATCGGCACGGCGAGCACCAGCACGGGCAGGAGCAACGTCGCGACCGTCGTCCCCGCGACCTTCCAGCTCGCGGACAGCCCGAGTGCAGCCAGCGCGAACCCGAGCACCTGGCTCCCCGAGTCGCCCATGAAGATCGCGGCCGAGCGCCGCGGCCGCAGGTTGAACGGCAGGAAGCCCACACACGCGAGCCCGAGTGCGAGCGCCAGCGCGAGGACGGCGTGATTCGGATGGACGGTGACCGCGTCCACGGCGAAGAAGAGCGCGGCGATCGCCGCGAGCGTGGCGGCGAGCCCGTCCATGTTGTCCAGCAGGTTGAACGCGTTCGTCATCCCGACGAGCCAGAGGATCGCGACCGCCGTTGCGAGGTAGGTGTTGCTGACGAGACCTTCGATCGTGAGCCCGTTCAGGAGCACGACGACCGCGGCGAGGACCTGCGCTCCGAGCTTTGCGAGCGGGCCGAGCGAGAAGATGTCGTCGGCCAGCCCGGCTACGAAGAGGATCGCGCAGCCGCCGACGATGCCGAGCAGCTCCCGGCTCGCAGGGGCGGCGCCGGTGGCGAGCACGCCCGAGACGCCGGCGAGGAATCCGAGAAAGATCCCGATCCCGCCGAGCAGCGGCGTGGCCGTCGTGTGCCAGCGGTCGCCGCGGGGCGCCGAGATCGCCCGGAGTGCGAGCGGCGAGCGCACGAGCGCCCAGATCGCGAGCGCGCTCACAGGGAACGCGGCGACAACGGCCACGAACCTCATCTGCGCCTCATCGAGCTCGTCTCTTCCACGACATCGTCTGCGGCCCCGAAGGCTAACCCACGCCTGTAAGCGACTGTGTGTGAGGCCGGCCCGACGGTACAGGCCCGGACGGACGCCGTGAGCGCCGGCGCGTAAGCTGGCCGGACGATGACGACTGTCTACGCGGACCTTTTCCGTTACCGGGAGCTCTTCGGGAATCTCTTCCGCCGCGACGTGCAGGCGAAGTACCGCGGCTCCCTGCTGGGGATCGTCTGGACGCTCGCGAACCCCGTGCTGCTGATGGCCGTGTACCTGCTCGTCTTCTCGGTGCTCTACAAGACGCAGTTCGGGTCTCAGGGTCACTACGCGCTCTTCCTGCTCGTCGGGCTGGCGGCCTGGATCTTTTTCGCCACGTCGCTGCAGGCCGCGTCGCGATCGATGCTCGACAACGCGAACCTGATCCGCAAGACCCGCTTCCCGCGCCAGCTCGTTCCGCTCTCGATCGTCGCGACGCACCTGATCGGCTTCGTCGTGATGCTCGTAGCCCTGCTCGCGCTCAACTTCGCGCTGCTGCCGCGGGTGCGCGGGACGGAGTGGCTCGCGCTGCCGCTCGGGCTCGGCGTGATCGCGCTGACGGCGGGGCTCGCGCTCGCGATCGCCTCCCTCAACGTCCTCTTCCGAGATATCGAGTTCCTCGTCGCCGCGCTGCTCCTGCCGCTCTTCTTCCTCACGCCGGTGCTCTACCCGCTCAGCTCGCAGCAGATCTCGAAGCACCATGCCGTCGTCGGGGCGATCCACTACGGGAATCCGCTCTCCCCGGCGATCCAGGCTTTGCGCGACCCGCTCTTCTACGGGCGGCTTCCCCGCGCGGCCGACGTGATCTACGTCGTCGTCGCGGCGGTCGCCGCGCTCGCGCTCGGCGCCTTCGTCTTCAGCCGCGTGGACGACCAGATCGCGGTCGAAGTCTGACCGTCAGCCGACCGTCGTAGAGCCAGGGCTCGTCCCCGTCCGGCCGCCAGGCGGGGAAACCTTCGACTTCCTCGTTCGGCTCGAGACCGGGAAGAAGGGACGGGCAGACGAGCGGATGCCGGAACGCCGGATTCCGCCCCGAGCCCGGCGCCCACGGCTCGAAGCCCCGTGCTCGCCGGCCCGCGTCCACGGAGCCGCCGACCGCGGCGTAGCCCTCCTCGTGCGCGGCGCGCGCCCGCTCCGCCCAGTCCGGTGCGGGCTCGGCCCCGGGCGGTAGCCACGCCCGCGCGCCGGACGCGTCCCGCGGCGCGATCTCGAGCTCGAACTCCGGCGCGTGGCTCCCGAGCTCGGCGAGCCAGAAGCGGTGCTCGTCCACGAGGTCGAAGGCGAGCCGGTAGCGGCCGGGTGGGATCGGGCCGCGCACCGGGGCGTCCACCTGGAGGCGCTCGCCCGGCGCGGCCCCGACCGGCGTGCGCAGGCCATCCCAGACGATCGGGTTCCCGCGCTCGTCGAGCCAGTGGTAGGAAAGGTTCAGGTCGCGCCAGGCCGCGGAGCCGGCGTTCTCGAGCGTCAGCCTCGCGCGGGAAAGAGCGCCTGCCTGCGGCGGGTCGAGGTCACGCGCGAGCCAGCGGACAGCCAGGGGGCCGGGCGGGACGGGATGGTCGCCGATCGGCTCCAATGCGGGGCTAGTCTAGGCCGCGTGGAGCCGCTCCTCGTCAGGGCCTGTCGGCGCGAGCCGGTCGAGCGCACACCGGTCTGGTTCATGCGCCAGGCAGGCCGCTCGCTGCCCCGGTATCGCGAGATCCGCAAGCGGTACGGACTCTTCGACATCGTCCGCCGGCCGGAGCTCTGCGCCGAGGTGACGCTTCAGCCGGTCGAGGCGCACGGCGTCGACGCGGCGGTCATGTTCGCGGACATCATGCTGCCGGTGATCGGGATGGGCGTCGAGGTCGAGCTCGTCGAGAACGTCGGTCCCGTGATCCAGCGGCCGGTCGAGAGCGCCGCCGACGTCGAGCGCCTGCGCGTGCCGGCGCCCGAAGAAGCCGTGCCGGCGATCCTGGAGGCCGTACGACTCGTGCGTGCCGCCCTCCGTCCGGACCGTGCGGTGATCGGCTTCTGCGGCGGGCCCTTCACGGTCGCGGGCTATCTGATCGAGGGAAAGCCGAGCCGCGAGTTCCCCAAGGTCAAGACGATCATGTACTCGCAGCCCCAGGTCTGGCACGCGCTGATGGAGAAGTGCGCGGACACGTTCGCCGCCTACGTGGCTGCGAAGGTCGAGGCGGGGGCGGACGTGATCCAGCTCTTCGACTCCTGGGTCGGAGCGCTCTCGCCTGCCGACTACGAGGAGTTCGTCGCCCCCTACTCGGCGCGCATCCTCGCGGCGGTCGACGTCCCAACGATCCATTTCGGAACCGGTACCGCCACGCTGCTCGGCGCGATGGCCGAGGCGGGCGGGGACGTGATCGGGCTCGACTGGCGGATTCCGCTCGACCGGGGCTGGGGGGAGGTGGGCGAGGAGCGCGGCGTGCAGGGGAATCTCGACCCGGCCCTGTTGCTCGGCCCCTGGGCTCGCGTCGAGGCCGGAGCCGGCGACATCCTCGCGCGCGCCGGCGGCCGGCCCGGTCATGTATTCAACCTCGGGCACGGAGTGCTTCCCGCCACAGACCCGGTCGTGCTCCGGCGCGTGGTCGAGCTCGTGCACGAGCGGACATCCGTCGGAGCGCCCGCGTAGCCGCGATGGCGGGCGGCCGGGAGGAGTCGTTTCGGGAGCACTACGTGCGCGGGCTCGGCATGTCGGCCCGTAACAACTCGCTCGCCTACGGGTACTCGGTCGTGGTCACGGCGTCCTTCGCCGCGCTCGTGAGCCTGCGCGGGGCGCCGACGATCGGCGACATCTTTCTCTTCATCGCCGGAGCGAGTCTCCCGTTCGCGGCGGTGAACGTGGTCGTGACACGCGGCTTCCGGCAGCGGGTCGACCAGGAGCCGCCCGTCGTCGTGGCGCTCGCGACCTCGCTCGCCGGGCTCTCGATCAGCGGCGCCGTGGGTGCGGCGGCGTTGATCGGCTGGCGCCTGGGCGGTTGGCCCGCATGGCTCGTCGGCTCGCTGCTCTCGACGGTCGTCTACCTGCTCGCCACGGCGCTCGAGGTCGCGCTCGCGCGCCGCGCCCATCTCGTCGCGGGAACCGACAACCTCGAGGAGCGATGAGCCGCGCCGCGGTCGTCCTGATGGCCTACGGCTCGCCCGAGCGGCTGGCCGACGTGCCCGCCTACTATCGCGACATCCGCGGTGGCCGACCGATCCGCCCCGAGCTGATGGACGATCTCGTCGAGCGCTACCGGCGGCTCGGGATCGAGGGCGGATCGCCCCTGAACGCGATCACCGAGGAGACGCGCGGCGCGCTCGAGGCGGAGCTCGACGGCGTGCCGGTCTTCACCGGCATGAAGCACTGGACGCCTCGGATCGCCGACGCGGCCGAGCGGGCGGTGGGTTCCGGCTCCCGAGCCGTCGTCGGGCTCGTGCTCGCCCCGCACTACTCGGCGATGTCGATCGCGGGCTACCGCAGCCAGCTCGAGCGCGCGCTCGCCGGCCGAGTGGAGCTCCTCTTCGTCGAGAGCTGGTACGAGGAGCCCGCGTTCGTGGATCTGCTCGCGGACCGCGTCCGCGGCGCCGAGGCCCACGTCGTCTTCACGGCGCACAGCCTTCCGGAGCGGATCCTCGAGTCCGGCGACCCCTACAGGGACCAGCTGCTCGAGACCGCCCGCCTGGTGGCCGAGCGCGCCGGCCTCGAGGAGTGGTCGTTCTCGTTCCAGAGCGAGTCGCAGACGGGCGAGCCGTGGCTCGGGCCGGACATCCTCGATCACCTCGCCGACCTGCGTGCGCGCGGAGTCGAGGACGTGCTCGTCTGCCCGGTCGGCTTCGTCGCAGATCACCTGGAGATCCGCTGGGACCTCGATCACGAGGCGAAGGAGAAGGCGGACGAGCTCGGCCTCGGCTTCGCGCGGATCGAGCTTCCGAACGCCGATCCCGCGTTCGTGCGCGTCCTCGCCGGCCTGGTGCGACGGGCCCTGGCGGCCTCCGCGGCCGGTCCGGGGAGCGCGGTACCCTCGGAGGCGTGAATCCGGGCACGATCGTCGCCGAGCACGCCTCCCGGCGCTTCAAGGTCTACCCGCGCGAGAGCCGGCGACTGAAGGACCTCGTGGTCGCCCGCGGCTCCGCGCGCGGACGCGAAGTCGTGGCTCTTCGGGACGTGTCCTTCCAGATCGAGCCGGGCAGCGCTGTCGGCCTCGTCGGTCGCAACGGCTCCGGGAAGACGACGCTCCTGCGGCTCCTTTCCGGGATCATCAAGCCGAGCTCCGGCCGCGTCGAGGTCGTCGGCCGAGTCGGGTCGCTGCTCGAGCTCGGCGCCGGTTTCCACCCCGACCTGACCGGCCGCGAGAACGTCTTCCTGAACGGCTCCATCCACGGATTGAAGCGCGCGTTCCTCCGCGAGCAGCTGGACGAGATCGTCGCTTTCGCCGGACTCGAGGAGTTCATCGACCTGCCGGTGCGAACGTACTCGTCCGGGATGTACATGCGCCTCGGCTTTGCGATCGCGTCGCACATCGAGGCCGACGTGCTCCTGCTCGACGAGGTGTTCGCGGTCGGGGACGAGCAGTTCCAGCGCCGCTGCTTCGGCAAGATCTTCGAGTTCAAGCAGCGCGGCGGGACGATCGTCTTCGTGTCGCACGACGCTGCGGCGGTCGAGCGGCTGTGCGACCGAGCGGTGCTCTTGCGCGACGGGGTCGTAGACTTGGACGGGCCGACGCACGAGGCGATCGTCCGCTACCGCAGGCAGCTCGCCGGCGAGCTCGATCCGGAGGAGCGCGGCGCGGGGCTGAAGGAGTGGGGAAGCGGCGAGGCGCGGATCGAGGACGTGCGGCTCGTCGCCGCAGACGGCGAGCGCCGCACGCAGTTCCTGGCTGGCGAGCCGATGGCGCTCGAGCTGCGCATCGTCGCCGAGCGGCCGCTGCCGCCGCCCCGGCTCTGCTTCGAGCTCCGCGACAGCTCGGGCCTCTTGCTCGCCGCGGCCGCGCACGAGACCGAAGAGCTGGGCTGGGAGGGTGGCGCGACCGAGGCTTCCCTCCGCTTCGAGGTCGACCGGCCACCGCTCTCGGACGGGCGGTTCCACGTCCGCCTCGGGCTCGGCGACGCGACGGGCGAGCGGCTCTACCACTGGCTCGACGACGCGCTCGTGTTCGTCGTCTACCCCTCTGGCGACGAACGTGGCGTGCTCCGGCTCGAGGGGCGCTGGACGACGCAGGAAATCGATGCGCAGGCGGAAAGGGTCTAGACCTATGAGCTCCCGCACCTGTCCGGACTGGCCGACGCTGATGGAATATGCGCCGGACCTCCAGTTCAAGCACTACACGGTCGCCGAGGCAAAGCTGCCCGGCGAGGCGCTGATGAAGATTCCCGAGGTCTCGCTCGACGAGGTCGCCATCTGCTGCGACCTCGAGCAGCACGTCTTCTACGCGGCTCACACGGAACCGTCCGTCGCCGAGGCGCTTCGCTCGACCCATTGGTTCGAGGTCGCCGAGTGGACGTCCAGCGGCCCCGGCAGCGCGGCGCTCGGCTAGACCTGCGTCGGCAGCGGCTCCCCGCGCTCGGCCGCCAGCACGTTGTCGACGACCAGGCGCGTCATCGCCTCGCGCGTCTGCACCGTGCCGCTGCCGAGGTGCGGGGTCAGGACGACGTTCGGCAGCTCCAGCAGCTCCGACGGAACGCGCGGCTCGCCCGCGAAGACGTCGAGACCGGCGCGGAGCCGGCCGGAGAGGAGCTCCGCGACGAGCGCTCGCTCTTCGACGATCTCGCCGCGGGCCGTGTTGACGAGACATGCGCCGTCCCGCAGGAGCGCGAGGCGGCGCGCGTCGAGCAGGCCGCGCGTCTCCGCCGTGAGTGGCGCGTGCACGGTCACGATGTCCGACTCCGAGAGCAGCCGGTCGAGATCGCGGTACGTCCCGAGCGGAGTCGCGGCGGGGCTCCGACTCGTGTAGAGGACACGCAGGTCGAACCCGCCTGCTCGCCGCGCGACCGCCGCGCCGATCCGACCCAGCCCGACGATACCCAGGGTCGACCCGGAGAGCTCCTCCGCGAGGAAGCCGCCCGCCCAAGAGCCCGTCCAGCAGCCCGCGCGCACCAGCCGGTCGCCCTCGACCACGCGACGCCGCGCGGCCAGGATCAGCGCCCACGTGAGATCTGCGACCGCGGCGTCCAGGACGCCCGGCGTGTTCGTGACCGCGATGCCGTGCGCGGCACAGGCGCCCACGTCGATCCGGTCGTAGCCGACGCCGTAGTTGGCGACGAGGCGGAGGCCGGGCAGGAGGTCGAGCGGGGCCGGCTCGTTCGCGAGGACGAGCGCCTCGACGTCGGTGCGCGGCGCCGAGAGCTCCGTGAGCGCGAGCACCTCGACGTCGTCCAGCTCCTCGAACGCTGGCCCCGGCAGGCGGCGGGTGGCGAGAACCTTCAAGCCGCGAGTATCGCCTGCCGACACCTGGAGGATGAAGCGCGCGGCCTGCATTCTCTTCGCCGCGCTCTGGCTCGCCCCCGGCGCAAGCGGCTACCACTCGAGCGGCTATCGCTGGCCGGTCCAGACGATCACCTACGCAAGTGACGTCTCGGCCTACGTGTGGTCCGCCGACGCCGCCGCCTACGCGTGGAACACGAGCGGCGCCCGTGTCCAGTTCGTGCGCACGGCGCCGGCCGGGGCGCAGGTGCGGATCGGCGTCCGCTGGTACAAGCGCTTCGGCGGCGAAGCGCACGTCGAGCACGCCGGGCCGCGGATCACGAGCGCATTCGTCGGGATCCAGAGCGGCCTCGACCGCTACCAGGTCGCGCTCGTCCTCGCCCACGAGCTCGGCCACGTGCTCGGCCTCGGCCACGAGGACGGCGTGTGCGCGACGATGAACAGCGTCTTGATAGTCGATCACGAGTCGCACTGCGCGCCGCCGCCGCGCGGGATGTGGGTCTGCCGCCTCTTGCGCACCGACGACGTCCGCGGCGCCGTGAGCCTGTACGGCGGTACCGTCCGGCCCTTCCGGGGGCCGGAGTTCTGCCCTCGCTAGAGCGAGAGCTCAGCGAGCGGGCGCGTGTTCACGATGTCGGCTGCGGTCGCCCAGCCTCGTCGGGCGGTAGCGATCGCGAGGCGCATGTTCCCGAGGCCGCGGGCGGAGTGGGCGTCGGTGGAGGCGACGATCGCGACGCCCGCCTCGATCGCGAGTCGCACCTCGGGCGCAGAGAGGTCGAGCCGGTCCGGGAGGCCGTTCGTCTCCAGGGCGACCCCGGTCTCGAGCGCAACCTCGAAGACGCGCTCGAGGTCGAGGGCGTTCGGCGGGCGGTGATTGATGATCCGGCCCTTCGGATGGCTGAGCGCCGTCACCGCCGGGTGGCGCATCGCCTCCGTCACCTTCCGCGTCAGCTCGTCGCGCTTCGCCCGCTGACCCGCGTGGAGGCTGAGCTGCACCCATTCCAGCTCGGCGAGCACGTCGTCCGGGAGATCGAGCGAACCGTCGGCGCGGATGTCGACCTCCGTGCCGCGGAGGATCCGGAAGGGCGCGAGCTCCTCGTTCGCGGCGGCGATCTGCTCGGCCTGGCGGCGCAGCGCGTCGGCGTCGAGGCCGGGCACGACTCGGACGTTCGGCGTGTGGTCGCAGATCGCCATGTACTCGTAGCCGCGGTCGCGCGCGGCCGTGCCCATCTCCAACACCGACGCCTTCCCGTCCGACCAGGTCGTGTGGCAGTGGAGGTCGCCGCGCACGTCGCCGAGCTCGACGAGCGCCGGCGGATCGCCGCGAAACGGCTCCTCCCGGAGCTCGGGCGGGCACCAAGGGATCCCGAGCCGACCGTAGACCGCCTCCTCGTCGGGCGCGTCCGGGAGCGGTCCCAGCGCGTCGACGTACCCGGCCGAGCCGGTCGCGCGGAGGAACTCGGTTCCGAAGCTCGCCGGCGGCGCGACGACGAGCTCGACAGGGACGCCTTCCACCGTGACCCCGGTCGCGCGCCTCGCCGCGCGCTCGATCACCGCGACGATCTCGGGCAACCGCTCGAATGCGTCCAGGACGACCTTCGGATGGGCGGCGGAGCACACCACCGCAAGCTCGGACGAGGCGTCCACCCAGCGGCGGGGATCTCCGGCGACCTCGGCGCCGAGCGCCGCGGCGATCCCTTCCACGAGCGCGCGCGAGCGATTCAAGAGCATCCCGCGCCGCTGCGGGCGCCGCTCCCGCTCGAGCGCTGCCAGGATCCTCGCCTCGGTCTGCGGCCCGATTCCGGGCACGCTCGTCAGCCGACCCGACAGTGCGGCCTCCCGGAGCTCGCCGGCTGTCCGCACGCCCAGCGCCCGACCGACCTCGACGGCGCGCTTCGGCCCGAGCCCGAGGAAACGTCCGAGGCCGACGAGCTCGGGCGCGACCTCCCGCTCGAGGTCGTCCAGCTCGGCGATCCGGCCGGTCTCGACGAGCTCGCGCAGCCTCGTCTCGATTCCCGGCCCGATCCCGCGCAGCTCGGTCACGCGGCCGGAGGCGACCAGCTCCGCGATCGGCGCCCGCGTCTCCCGGATCGTCTCCGCCGCCCGGCGGTACGCGCGCGAGGCGTAGTAACCCGATCCGGCCAGGTCGAGCAGCGCCGCGAACGCCTCGAGGCGCTCGGCGATCGTCGCGTTCTCCAGCTTCGGCACCGGCGGATAGTGTCTTACCCCGATGGCGGCGATCGTCGTTCCGTTCCGGGGGACCTCGGGGAAGCGCCGCCTGTCCGGCCTTTCGGAGGACTCCCGCAGCGCGCTCGCGCTGGCCATGCTCGGCGACGTGCTCGCCGCCGCAACCGCCGTCGCGCGAACGATCGTCGTGACCGACGACGCTCGGGGCCGCCGGCTCAGCAGCGAGGTCGGGGCCGAAGCGGTGGAGGATCCGGGTGGTGGCCAGGGCGAGGCTGTCGCCGCGGCGCTCGGGTTGCTGCCGCCGGGCGCGGTGATGATCGTGAACGCCGACGTGCCGTGCGCCCTTCCATACGACCTGCGCTCGCTCTTCGCCGCGACGCCGCTGGGCGGAATCGCCCTGGTTGCCTCGGCGGACGGCCGGACGAACGCGCTGAGCTTCCCCGCGCCGCACCTCTTCGAGCCGCTCTACGGGCCTCGCAGCGCCGAGCGCTTCCGCCGCGCAGCCGCAAATCTCGGCCTCGATTCGATCGCGGCCGAGATTCCGAATCTCGCGGACGACGTGGACACGCGCGCGGACCTCGACCGCGCTCAGCTGCGCGCCGGGCCGCGGACGCAGGCGGCGCTTCACGAGCTGAGCACGCTCTCGTGAAGATCGCTGCGCTGACCGGCGGCGTCGGCGGCGCCCGCTTCCTGCGCGGGCTCGTCGAGGTCGTCGACCCGGCGAGCGTGACGGCGATCGTGAACGTCGGGGACGACCTCGAGGCGCTCGGCCTCGCGATCTCCCCCGATCTCGACAGCGTGCTCTACACGCTGGCGGGGCTCGGCGACGAGGACCGGGGTTGGGGGCGCGCAGACGAGACCTGGAACGCGCTCGAGGCCGCCGGCGCCCTCGGCGGCGAGGCCTGGTTCCGGCTCGGGGACAAGGACATCGGGCTCCACCTCGTGCGGACGCAGGCTTTGCGCGCCGGGGCGCCGCTCTCGGCTGTGACCGCGCGGCTCGCGGCGGCGGCCGGCGTCGAGGCGACGCTCCTGCCGGCGACCGACGAGCCGCTCCGAACCTGGCTCGACACGCCTGCCGGCAGCTTCCCGTTCCAGCAGTGGTTCGTCGCCCGCGGGCACGGTGACCCCGTCGACGGCGTTCGGTTCGTTGGAGCGGAGGCCGCGCGACCGGCGCCGGGCGTGCTCGAGGCGCTGCTCGAGGCCGACCTGATCCTGATCGCGCCGAGCAACCCGTTCGTCTCGATCGGGCCGACCCTGGCCGTCGGGCGGATTCGCTCCGCGCTCGAGCGCCGGCGGGCGCCGGTGGTCGCGGTCAGCCCCCTGATCGCCGGCCGGGCGATCAGAGGCCCCGCCGCGGCGATGCTCGGGCGGCTCGAAGGCGGGACGAGCGCGGCCCATGTGGCCGGCTGCTACCCGGGCTTGATCGACGCGCTCGTCTTCGACGAGGCGGACGCCGCCGACGCGGATGCGGTCGCCGCGCTGGGAGTGAGACCGGTCGTAGCGCGCACGCTCATGTCCGACGTGGGCGCACGCCGTCGCCTCGTCGAGGCGGCGCTCGACGCGATGGCGCTTGCATGAGGATCGCGATCGTCGGCGGGACCGGCTCGTTCGGCCGCGCCCTGGCCGTCCGGCTCGCCGAGGCCGGGACGGAGGTGGTCGTCGGCTCGCGTGACGCGGCGCGCGCCAAGGCGACCGCACAGGAGCTCGGGCTCGCGGGCGGAGCCGCGAACGCCGAGGCTGTCCACGGTGTCGACCTGGCGGTGCTCGCGGTCAAGGCCGATGCGGCCCTCGAGACGGCGCGAGAGCTGGCGGGCACGCTCGGCGACACACCGCTTCTCTGCGTCTGCGCCGAGCTCCGGCTCGACACGGACGGCGTCCGTCCCGGAGCCGCCGGCGAGTCCCTCGCCGAGCGCGTGGCGGAGATCGTTTCCGCCCCCGTTGCGGCAGGCCTTCATTCGCTCGCGGCGTCGAATCTCGGCGGCGAGCAGCCTCCCGACGAGGACGCGCTCGTCTGCGGGGACGACCCGGGCGCGAAGGAGCTCGCTCTCGAGCTCGCCGGGAGCGTCGTCTCGGGCCGCGCGCTCGACGCAGGGCCGCTCGGCGCCGCGCGGGCGCTCGAGGGCTTGACCGCGGTGATCGTCAACCTGAACAAGCGCTACAAGGCCCACGCCGGCGTGCGGATCACCGGGGTTGGCTGAGCTCAGGGTCATTCCCCTCACCGGGATGCCCGAGGTCGGGGAAGGGACTGATCTCGCCGCGCTCGTCGCGGCCGCGGCGGAGCTGGCGGACGACGACGTTGTCGTGCTCGCGCAGAAGATCGTGTCCAAGGCGGAGGGCCGCGTCGTGGCGCTCGCCGACGTCGAGGCCTCGCCGCGCGCCCGCGAGCTCGCCGAGGGGCACGACCCGCGCCACGTCGAGGTGATCCTCCGGGAGACGATCCGCCTCGTCCGCACGCGGCCGCCGCTCCTGATCGCCGAGACGCGGCACGGCTTCGTCTGCGCGTCGGCGGGGGTCGACGCCTCGAACGCGCTCGGGCCGGGCACGCTCGTGCTGCTTCCGGACGATCCGGACGCCTCGGCCGCAGGGATCCGCGAGCGTCTGCGCGAGTTGACCGGGCGGAGGGTCGCCGTCCTCGTCAGCGACTCTTTCGGCCGGCCGTGGCGGCACGGGACGACCGACGTGGCGATCGGCGCGGCGGGACTCGAGGTGCTGCTCGACCTCCGCGGGCGCCGCGACGGGGCCGGCTACGAGCTGCGGGGGACGACGATCGCGGTCGCGGACGAGATCGCCGGGGCGGCCGAGCTGGTGATGGGCAAGACCGACGGCGTCCCGGGGGCGGTCGTCAGGGGCCTCCGAGTCGCGGGCGACGGAACGGCGCGCGACCTCGTGATGCCGCCCAAGCGCGATCTCTTCCGTTAGCGCCCCTTTTGCCGGCCGGGGCGCTAGCGCAGCTCGAGCGGGATCCGCACCTCGTGGATGCGGGAGCCGTTCTCGGCCGAGCTCTCGTAGACCACGAGCTCGCCGCGACCCGTCGCGCCCGTGAACGGGATGGACGCGGCGAACGTGCCTCGCGTGCCCGATCCGGCGGTGGCGGTGACCGTGCTGTGGCCGAGGGCCGCGCCCGCCGCGCTTCGCACCTCGGCCTGGAACGTCGCCTCGAACGTGTCGGCGGCGCCCGAGATCCGCAGCGGGCTCGTGGCGCCGTCGCCTGGCAGCGGCGACTCGACGAGGATCGGCGGGGTCACGTCCTCCAGATCGCCGCGTGTCAGGCCGGCGCCGCCCAGAGAGCGGACGAAGCCGACCTTCCGAACCGACGGGAACTGCGTGAGCGTGTAGACGATCTGCGCCAGCCCCTGGTGAGCGAGCGCGTGTGCGATGTCGATCGTGGCGACCCCGTCGACGACCGTGAGGCTCGTGATGCGATCCGCCGACGAAAGCGCGGTGGTGAGGCCGGACGCGCGGTCGTCAGCCGTCGGCCCCGCGGCGAGCGCGTCGAGTGCTGCACGGGCGACCGCCTCGGTCGTCGGAACGACCCTTCGCACAGGAGCGACCCGGCCCTCCCGCAGCAGGTAGATACGAAGGACGACCTGCTGCGGGGAAGCCGAAGTCGTGAGCGCGCCGGTCGTCGAGCCTTCGGTCCGCGTCGCCGGCCGCGACGTGCTCGAGCTACCGCAACCTGCAAGGGCGGCGACGGCGAGCCAGAGCGGGATCAGCTTCCTCATCCGGCGTCAGTTCCGCGCCCAGCGCCTCGAACCTGCCCGTCAGTAGGCTCCGCGCCGTGGACGCCGCCGACCTCGCTCCGGATCCGCTCGCCCAGTTCGGAGTCTGGTTCGGGGAGGCCCGAGCGGTCGGAATCCGCGCACCCCAGGCGATGGCGCTCGCGACCGCGACCTCCGACGGGCGCCCGTCCCTTCGGATGGTTCTGCTCAAGGGCTTCGACGAGCGCGGCTTCGTCTTCTTCACCGGCTACGAAAGCCGGAAGGGCGGGGAGCTGGCCGCGAACCCGCGCGCCGCGCTCCTCCTCTACTGGGACCCGCCAGGCCGGCAGGTGCGGATCGAGGGCGCCGTCGAGCGAACGCCCCGGCACGAGAGCGAGGCGTACTTCCGCTCCCGACCGCGGGGAAGTCAGCTCGCCGCGAACGCGTCGCGACGGCAGAGCGAGGCGATCGAGAGCAGAGAGGAGCTCGACCGCCGCTTCGCCGAGCTCGAGCGCGAGCTCGAGGGCCGTGCCGTGCCGCTTCCGCCCGCCTGGGGCGGTTTCTTGCTCGTGCCGGAGAGCTACGAGTTCTGGGAGCACAGCGAGAACCGGCTGCACGACCGGATCCACTACCGCCGGGAAGGCGATCGCTGGCGGACCGAGCGCCTCTCCCCCTGAGAGCCCGTTTCGGGGCTCTAGGCTGCGAAGAGCGCGGCCACGTCGTCTGCTTCGGAGCGTGAGAGTCGCAGGTCGAGCGCCCGGACCGGCGCGCCGAGCTGGTGGGGACGGCGCGGCCCCACGATCACGGCGTCCACGAGCGGCTGGGCGAAGAGCCATGCGAGGGCGAGGGTGGCGGCATCGACCCCGCGCTTCCCGGCGGCGGCCTGAAGGCGCTCGAGCCCCGCGAACGTCGCGTGCCGCCGCAGGTGCTCGTACGGCTCGGGACGGACCGTCATGCGCGAGCCCTCCGGCGGCGGCTCGCCGCGCCGGTACTTGCCGGTCAGCCAGCCGCCGGCGAGCGGGCTGAAGGGTGTGAAGCCGAGGCCGTGCTCGGCGCAGAGCGGCAGCACCCCTTCCTCCGTCTCTCGCTCCAGCAGCGAGTACGAGTTCTGCACCCACTCGTAGACGGGCCCGACGGCGAGCGCCTCGCGCAGCAGGGCGCCGTCGACGTTGCTGGCGCCGGCGTGAAGGACCTTTCCGGCGTGGACGAGCTCCTCGAGCGCGCCGAGCGTCTCCGCGAGCGGAACGTCGGGATCGGGCTCGTGCGTGAGGTACATGCCCACGCACTCGACGCCGAGCCGGCCCAGGCTCGAATCGAGCTGCCGCAGGATCCGCTTCCTGGCGAGACCGCGGTCGAGGCCCGCGCCCATCGGATTGAAGACCTTCGTACCGAGGACGATCCGATCGCGCACGTCGGGACTCTTGGCCGCGAGCCACCTGCCGATCGACGCCTCGCTGCGCCCGCCGCCGTAGGCGTCCGCCGTGTCGAAGCACGTGATCCCGAGCTCCCAGGCGGAGTCCATGATCGCGAACGCCTCCACCTCGGACTCGCCGCGGCCGAAGAGCTCCGGCGCCGACCCGATCCCGCCGAAGTTGCCGCAGCCGAGGACGACGCGCGAGATCTCGAGGCCCGTCCGCCCGAGCCGCCGGTATTCCATCGGTCGATTCTAGGCCCGTCGCGTGCTCCCCAGATGGCGGCCGAGCGCCGCGAGCCGCTCGTCCCAGTGCGCGCCCACCTCGGTCATCCAGGACATGGCCTCGGCGAGCGGCTCGGGCGTCAGCTCGTAACGCGTCTCGCGGCCGCGCCGCGTGCCGGCAACGAGTCCCGCCTCGCTCAGCGCGGCGAGGTGCTTCGCGACCGCCTGGCGGGTGACCGGCAGCTCGGCGGCGAGCTCGGTGGCGGTTGCGCTCTCACGCGTCGCGAGCGTCCGCAGCAGGCGGCGCCTGCTCGGGTCGGCCAGCGCGCTGAAGACCGGCCCTGACCGGTCGGCCGTCACAGCCGCTAGGCCGCGACCAGCGCCTGCGCGCGCAGCTCCAACGCCCAGCTCCACTCCGCCGCCAGCGACTCGATCACGACGAGCCGCGTCCCGTTCGGAGCGTCCTCGAGCGTCAGCTCGACCGAGGTCGGCTCGGCCTCCTCCTCCCACCAGCGGAACGCGAAGCGCTGCTCCGGGTCGACCTCCTCGACGACGGCTTGCCGCTCGCTCCCGTCGTCCCAGCGGAAGCGGCCCTCGCCGCCCGGCTCGAGCTCGAGCTCGACGTCGTTTGCAAACCACTCCTCCAGCCGCTCCGGGTCGGTCACGGCCTTCCAGACCTCCTCGCGCGGCGCGTCGAACACGATTTCCCTGCGGACCATCGCGACCTCCTCGTGCAACCGTGCGGTTGCGCTAAGATGTGCAACTCAACGGTTGCACCTTATCCCAGGAGGACGACGTGAGCCAACTCATACCGATGGTGGTGGAGCAGGACGGCCGAGCCGAGCGCTCGTTCGACATCTACTCACGGCTCCTGCGCGAGCGCATCGTCTTCCTCGGCTCCGAGGTGGAGGAGCAGATCGCCAACCTGATCACGGCGCAGCTTCTCTTTCTGGAAGCCGAGGATCCGGACAAGGACATCTGCCTCTACATCAACTCGCCCGGCGGCTCGGCCTATGCAGGCATGGCCATCTACGACACGATGCAGTTCGTCAAGCCGGACGTGTCCACGATCTGCGTCGGGATGGGCATGTCCGCGGCCGCGATGATCCTGGCCGGCGGCGCCAGGGCGAAGCGGTTCGCCCTCCCGAACTCGAAGATCATGATCCACCAGGGCTCGGCGGGCTTCAAAGGCACGCCGGCCGACATCGAGATCCACGCGCGCGAGGTGCTCGAGATGACGCGCCGTATGGCGAAGATCATCGCGCGGCACTCGTCCCGCGACGTGGAGCAGGTGATGAAGGACATCGACCGCGACCGCTTCCTCGCGCCCGAGGAGGCGCAGGACTACGGCCTGATCGACGGCGTGATCGGGCCCCGTAACGGCCCCCTGCTTCCGTCGCCGGAGACCTCTGCGTAAGCTGGTGGGATCGCGTCCGGCCCCGGAATCGTCCGTCGCGTCGCCCGCCTCTTCCGTCCGTACCGCGGGCAGGTCGGGATCGTCGTCGTCGCGATCCTCATCACGGCGGCACTCGGTGTCGCGAACCCGCTGCTGACGAAGGTCGTCTTCGACCAGGCGCTCTTCCCGCACGGCGGCGGCCGGAACCTGCACCTGCTCTACCTGCTCGTCGGCGTGATGGTCGCGATCCCGTTCGTCTCGAGCCTGATCGGCGTCGGGCAGACCTACCTGACGACGATGGTCGGGCAGCAGGTGATGCAGGATCTGCGGAACAAGCTCTACGAGCACCTGCAGTCGATGTCGCTCCGCTTCTTCACGGCGACGCGTACCGGGGAGCTGCAGTCGCGGCTCCAGAACGACGTCGGCGGCGTCCAGAGCGTCGTCACGAACACCGCCTCGTCGATTCTCGCGGACGTCGTAATCGTGCTCAGCACCGTCGCCGCGATGGTCGCGCTCTCGTGGCAGCTAACCCTGCTCTCGCTCGCGGTCGTCCCGCTCTTCGTCTACCTCACCTGGCGCGTTGGACGCATCCGGCGGCGGATCTCCGCCTCGACCCAGGAGTCGCTCGCGGAGCTCTCGGCGATGACGGAGGAGACGCTGTCGGTGTCGGGCGTGCTGCTCGCGAAGGTGTTCGACCGCCAGCGGGACGCGGTCGACCGCTACCGGGCGGAGAACCGCCGCCTCGCCGGGCTGCAAGTGCGGCAGCAGATGGTGGGCCGCTCGTTCTTCGCGCTCGTGCAGACCTTCTTCGCCGTCACGCCCGCGCTGATCTACCTCGTCGCCGGTCACTCGCACCTGAGCTCCGGGACGATCGTCGCCTTCACGGGCCTGCAGACGCGGCTGCTCTTCCCGATCGGAGACATGCTCCGTACCTCGGTCGAGGTGCAGTCCTCGCTCGCGCTCTTCGAGCGGATCTTCCAGTACCTCGACCTGCCGCAGGACATCGTCGACTCGGACCGTGCGCGAGCCCTCCCGCCGAAAGAGGTCCGCGGCGCGGTCCGGTTCGAAGACGTCTTCTTCCGCTACGAGGAGCCCGCGCTGCCCTTCGCGGCCGAGGGCGACGCCGCGGTCCCGCTCGAGCGCGAGTGGACGCTCGAGCACCTGACCCTGGACGTCGAGCCCGGCCAGCTCGCGGCGCTGGTCGGCCCGAGCGGCGCTGGCAAGACGACGATTTCGTACCTCGTCCCGCGCCTCTACGATGTGACCAAGGGCTCGGTCACGATCGACGGCGTCGACGTCCGCGAGATCCAGCTCGGCTCGCTCGCCGAGATCGTCGGGATGGTCACGCAGGAGACCTATCTCTTCCACTCCACCGTCCGGGAGAACCTGCTGTACGCGCGACCGGACGCGACGCCTGCCGAGGTCGAGGCCGCCGCCCGCGCCGCCGCGATCCATGACCGGATCCTCGAGCTCGAGCACGGCTACGACACCGTCGTCGGCGAGCGCGGCTATCGGATGTCGGGCGGGGAGAAGCAGCGCCTGGCGATCGCGCGGGTGATCCTCAAGGACCCGCGAATCCTGATCCTCGACGAGGCGACCTCGGCGCTCGACACCGGGAGCGAGCGACTCGTCCAGGCGGCGCTCGAGCCGCTCGAGCAGGGCCGGACGACGATCGCGATCGCGCACCGGCTCTCGACCATCCTCGCCGCCGACGTGATCTTCGTGGTCGACCGAGGCCGGATCGTCGAGCGCGGCGCCCACGACGAGCTGCTCGCCGCGGGCGGGCTCTACGCCGACCTCTACCGGCAGCAGTTCCAGGGCGGGCTCGTCGAGGCGCGGTGTGAGGACGGGCTCGTGCTGGCGAGCGGCGATGTGCTGACGACCGCCGACGCGGCGTGACGCGGTCCGCTCGCGTGACCGTCCGCTTCTGCGACGAGTTCGACGGCGGCTTCGGCTGGATCGTCGACGGCGAGCGCCTGGAGCGCTGCTCGCACGCCCTGGTCCTGAACGGGCGCGTGTGGGTGATCGACCCGGTCGACGGGGGCGGAGTGGAGGAGCGAATTCGCGCCGCGGGCGCGCCGGCGGGCGTGATCCAGCTCCTCGACAGGCACGGCCGCGACTCGGCCGCGCTCGCCGCGCGCCTCGGCGTGATGCTGCACGACGTGCCGCGGGAGCCCTTGTCCGGCGCGCCGTTCGAGTTCCCGCTCGTCCGGAAGGGGCGTCGCTGGAAGGAGTCGGCGCTCTGGTGGCCCGAGCGGCGAGTGCTCGTCTGCGCCGACGCGCTCGGGACGGCCGCCCTCTACCGTGCGGGCGGCGAGCGGCTGGCCGTGCACCCGGTCATGCGCCTGATCCCGCCGCGGAAGCGGCTCGGCGGCGTAAGCCCGCAGATCGTCCTCTGCGGTCACGGCGAAGGGATCCTGGAGAACGCCGAGCCGGCGTTACGGGAGGCGCTGCGGACGGCGCGGCGCCGGATCCCGAAGCTGCTGCCCAGCCTCGCTCGCCCTCGCTGAGGCTCCTATTCCTGCGAGCCTCGGCGCAGCGCGATCCCGGTCAGGATCTCCCGCACGATTCGCTCCGCGACGAGCGCCGTGACGTCGGCCGAGCCGACGGCGGTCGGGATCACCTCGACCACGTCCGCGCCAACGAGCTCGCAGGCCGACGCCACGGCTCGGCACGCGCCGAGCAGCTCGGCGCTCGTCAGGCCGCCGGGCTCGGGCGTCCCGGTCCCGGGGGCGAAGGCCGGGTCGAGCACGTCCACGTCCACGGAGAGGAAGGCCGGCCCGACGCCGACCCGCTCGATCGTCCGCGCGACGACTTCCTCGATCCCGAGCCGCCGCACGTCGTGGGCGAAGAAGCTCACGATCCCGCGCTCCTCCTGCCAGCGGAACTCCGGCTCGCCCGGCCAGTAACCGCGCAGGCCGATCTGCACGTAGCGTGCCGGATCGACGACGGCGTCTTCGACGAGCCGGTACATCGGGGTGCCGTGCGAGCGCTCGACGCCGAACACCTCGGCGCCGGTGTCGGTGTGCGCGTCGAAGTGGATGAGGCCGACCGCTTCGCCGGCCAAGCAGGCGGTGACGTCGGGCTCGGCGATCGAGTGGTCGCCGCCGAGGACGATCGGGACCGCGCCGGCCGCGACCACCTCCCCGACGATGCGCTCGATCGCCTCGTGTGAGCGGGCCGGGTCGGCGGGCAGCACCGGCGCGTCGCCGAAGTCGACGATCCGGAGCTGGGCGAACGCGTCCACCTTCGCCTCCAGGTGCGGGCCGGGCGGACAGCTCGCTGCGCGGATCGCGCGCGGGGCGAAACGCGTCCCCGGGCGGTCGGAGACGAGGTCGTCGGTGGGCGCCCCGACGATCGCCACGTCGACCCCCTCGAGCTGCGCGGGATCCTCGGTGTAGGGAGCCCCACCGAACGTGAGCAGGCCGGCGTAATCGGGCTTCTGCCCGTACTCGCGCCAGCGGGCGAGCGGATCGATCACCGCTCGCCGAGCTCGATCACGCTGCGGATGCCGTCCCGGGCCTCCATCAGCTCGAAGCCGCGGTTGACCTCGTCGAGGGTCAGCCTGTGCGACACGAACGGGTCGACGTCGATCTCTCCCGCGAGGTAGCGCTCGACGAGTTGCGGAACCTGGTCGCGCCCCTTGATGCCGCCGAACGAGGAGCCCGCGACGCGGCGGCCGGTGATCAGGAAGCGCGGGAGGACGTCCAGCGTCTCGCCCTTGCCCGCGACGCCGCAGACCGTGGCGAGCCCCCAGCCCATGCGCGCCGCCTCGACCGCCTGGCGCATGACGGCGACGCTGCCGGTCGCCTCGAACGTGTAGTCGGCGCCGAAGCCGTCCGTCAGGTCGAGGATCTGCTGGACGGCGTCGGGGCCGCCCCTGATCGTGTGCGTCGCCCCCTGCCCGCGCGCGAGCTCGAGTCGCTCGTCGGTGAGGTCGACGCAGACGATCCGGTCGGCGTCCTGGAGCCTGCAGCCCGCGACCGCCCCGAGGCCGACCATGCCGGCGCCGAAGACGGCGCACGTGGACCCGGCCTCCACCTTCGCTGTGTTCATCGCCGCGCCGAGCCCGGTGGAGAGCCCGCAGGCGAAGAGGCAGGCGCGGTCGAGCGGCGCCTCGGGGCTGACCCTGGCCAGCGCGATCTCCGGCATGACGGTGTAGTCCGCGAACGTCGAGGCGCCCATGAAATGCCGGACCGGCTCGCCGTCGCGCGAGAGCCGCGTCGTGCCGTCGGGGAGGAAGCCCTGGTTCTGCCGCTCGCGGATCGCAAGGCAGAGGTTCGTCCGCGGGTCGACGCAGTGGACGCACGTCCGGCACTGGGGCGAGAAGAGCGTGACGACGTGATCGCCTGGAGCGAGCGAGGAGACGCCGTCGCCGACCGCCTCGACGACGCCGGCTCCCTCGTGCCCGAGGACGGTCGGCGCGTATCCCGACGGGTCGTCTCCAGACGCGGCGTACAGGTCCGTGTGGCAGACGCCGCAGGCAACGAGGCGAACCAGCGCCTCGCCGGCCCGGGGCTCCGCGAGCTCGAGCTCCTGCACTTCGAGCGGCGCGCCGAACTGCGCGAGTACTGCGGCGCGGATCTTCATCGGGCGATCGTAGAGCTACTCCGGCGCTCGGTGGGCGATTCGCAGCATCGCCTCCGTCCGCTCCTCGCTCGCGTCGCCGACAAGCTCGCCGCTCCCCGGATCGTTCGTGGCGGCCCGGCGCGGTATCGTCGCCGGACGATGTGCTTCGAGCTCGACTCCATGCCGCCGATTCCGGCGGTCTCCGGGGCGGCTGTCGCGCACGACGACCTCGAGCTCGAGGCGCGCGACGGGAACCGGTTCGCCGCCTTCGCCGCGTGGCCGGAGGAGCCGACCGGCGCCGGCGTGGTCGTCCTCCCGGACGTGCGCGGGCTCTACCGCTTCTACGAGGAGCTGGCGCTGCGGTTCGCGGAACGGGGGGTCGCGGCAGTCGCGATCGACTACTTCGGTCGCACCGCGGGCGTCGGCAAGCGAGACGAGGACTTTCCGTACATAGAGCACGCCCGGCAAACAGCTCCGGACGGCGTGCAGGCCGACGTCGCCGCCGCCGTCGAGCGCCTCCGGTCGCAGGGCTTCGGCTCCGTCTTCACGGTCGGGTTCTGCTTCGGGGGGCGTCAGTCGTGGCTCTCGGCGGCGGGAGGCCACGGCCTCGCCGGTGCGGTCGGCTTCTACGGGATGCCCGGCGAGGGGCGGGACGGCGCGGCCGGACCGACTCAACGAGCCGGCGAGTTGCGGGCGCCGATCCTCGCGCTCCAGGCAGGCGACGACCAGAACATCACGGCCGAGCACAACGCCGCCTTCGAGCAAGCGCTCGCGGCGGCGGGGGTTCGTGGTCTACGAGGGGGCTCCGCACAGCT
>JBBSHO010000004.1:0-90759 GCA_038253005.1 Gaiellales bacterium | reverse complement strand
TGCAGCAGCTCGTCCCTGCTCACGACGCGGCCCCGGTCGAGCGCGAGCTGGTAGAGGAGCCGGAACTCGGTCGGCGTCAGCCCGGCGCTCTCGCCGGCGACGAAGGCCTGCACCTCTCTCGGGTCGATCCGCAGCTCCTCGATCTCGATCGCCTCGCCGGCCGCCGCGTCCTGGCCACGCGTGCCGCGCCGGGCGGCTGCCTGGACCCGAGCGACGAGCTCCTTCATCGAGAACGGCTTCACGAGGTAGTCGTCGGCGCCGATCTCGAGCGCGTGGATCCGGTCGTGCTCGGCGCCGCGCGCGCTGACGACGACGATCGGCGTGCCGATGCCCTCCGCGCGCGCCGTCTCGATCAGGCTCCAGCCGTCCCGGCCGGGCAGCATCAGGTCGAGCACGCAGACGTCGGGCCGCTCGAAGCGGAGTCGCGCGAGCCCCTGGTCGCCCTTCCCGACGACGAGCGGGTCGAACCCGGCGGCCGCGAGGAAGCGCGACATCCCCTCGGCGATCACGGCGTCGTCCTCGACGATCAGGACTTTGGCCATACTCGGCTCCTGTGGAGGATGCACGCGCCTACGAGGAGCTGCGGGTCGGCTTCACGGCCGCAGTCTCCCACGAGCTGCGCACCCCGCTCGCGCGCCTCCTGGCTCTCCTCGACACCGCTCTCCTCCCCGGAGCGGAGCCCCGGCCGCTGCTCGAGCGGGCGCGCGAGCAGGTGGAGGAGATGGGGGAGCTGATCGACGACGTCCTCTTCCTCTCCGAGCTCGAGAGCGGGCGTGAGGTCGTGGCGCTGGGCTCGACGAGAGCGCTGCCCGTTCTGGAGGAGGTTCGCCGCCGCCTCGCCGACCGGGCGGAGCGCGCCGACGTGGCGATCGAGGTCACAGCCGAGCCGGAGGAGGTCGAGCTCCCGCTCCGCCGACGGATGCTCGCGATCGTGGCGGAGAACCTCGCGGAGAACGCGATCCGCTACGCCGGGCCTCGCGCCTCGCTCGCGCTGGAGGCGCGGGCGGAGGGCGCCACCGTCGTCCTCGAGGCCGCGGACGACGGGCCCGGCGTCGAGCCCGAGGAGCTCCCGCGGCTCTTCGAGCGCTTCTATCGCTCCGACCGGGCGCGCTCCTCGCGCGGCACCGGGCTGGGGCTCGCGATCGTCAAGCACGTGGTCGTCTCCGCCGGCGGAGACGTCGAGGCCTCGGGCGAGCCGGGGCGGGGGCTGCGCGTGACATGCCGCTTCCCCCGCCCCTCGCCGCTGCGCTAGGAGTGGATCGAGCTCAGCGTCCGCTCCGAGGCGCCGAGCACGACCCTCGGAACCGGCGCGAACAGGAGCTTCGGGCCGAACTTCTGGCCCTGCGTGAGCGCCCAGAAGACGAACTGCTTCAGCTCCTTCGCCTTCCCGGTCTTCTGCGGGACGATCGCGTAGGTGAAGGTCGAGATCGGGTAGGCGAGCGGCTGCGACTTCGGCGGGTTCACGATCGAGAGGCCGCTGTTGCGCGCCTGCACCTTCGTGATCGTCGCCGCGGCCGCCGAGATCCCACGCAGCCCCGGGAGCTGGAACTTCCCCGCCCGGTTCTGCATTGCCGCGAGCTTGAAGTGGTTCTTCAGGACGTACGCGACGTCGATGTACGCGATTCCCCCGTCGGTCTGCGAGAGGGCCGCCGCGACGCCGTTCGACTTGGGAGCGCCGACCCCGCCGTTCCAGCTGACCGCGACGCCCCGGCCGACCTGCGAGCGCCACTCGCTGCTGACGCTCGAGAGGTAGTCGGTGACGTTGTAGGTCGTGCCGCTGTTGTCGCTGCGGTGGATGACCGTGATCGACGTCGCCGGCAGGTCCGCGCCCTTGTTCAGCTTCCTGATCGCCGGGTCGTTCCAGCGCTTGATCTTCCCGAGGAAGATGCCGGACAGGACCTTTCCGGTCAGGTGGAGGTGGTTGGGCGCGCCGTCGACCCGGTAGGCGATCGCCGTCGCCGACAGCGCCCACGGGATCTGCACGCAGCCGTGGCAGGCCGAGAACTGGTCCGGCGTCAGTGGGGCGTCGCTCGCGCCGAAGTCGACGCCGCGGTTCGAGATCGCGGTGATGCCGCCGCCGCTTCCGATCGGGCTGTAGGTGACCTTGATGCCGTAGGCCGAGTCGAAGGCTGGGATCCAGGACTGCACGAGCAGGGCAACGAAGGAGCTGCCGGCCCCGGTCAGCGAGCCGCCCGAGCTCGACGCGCCCGCCGCGCCCGCCACGAGCGCGAGTGCCAGCGAGGCGAGGGCCGCAACGACGATCTTCTTCACGTTTCTCCTCTCCCGGTCATTGATGTCCCGTCGAGCTTGGCTGCGGCCGGCGAGCCCGTGGGCAAAGGCTCGGTGACGAAGTGGTGACAGGGTGGTGAACGGCGGGTCCGCGGGCGGGCGGGCGCACTAGCCTCCGGGCCGTGAGCGTCGTCCCGTCCTCGCATCCCTTGCACCTCGGCGGGCGCCGCGCCCGCGGACGGCTCGGAGACCTGGTCCTCCACGGCGTCACGCTCGCAGCCGCGCTGGCCGGCGTCGCGGTGCTCGTGCTGATCGGACTCGAGGTCGTGGAGGGCTCGCACCGCGCGTTCGGGCGGTTCGGCCTCCACTTCCTAGCCTCGAGCGCCTGGAATCCGGTCAAGGACGTCTACGGGGCCTGGCCGTACGTCTACGGGACGCTCGTCAGCTCGCTCCTCGCGCTGGCGATCGCGACGCCCCTCTCGATTGCGATCGGCCTCTACCTCAGCGAGCTCGCCCCGCGCGGCGTGCGCGGCGCGATCGGCGCGCTGGTGGAGATGCTCGCCGCGATCCCGAGCGTCGTCCTCGGACTCTGGGGGATCCTCGTGCTCGGGCCCTTCGTCCGGGCGCACGTCGAGCCGTGGCTCAACCACACACTGGGGTTCACGAGGATCTTCGACGGGCCGTACTCCGGCTTCGGCCTGCTCCCGGCGATCCTGATCTTGACGATCATGATCGTCCCGATCGTCTCCTCGATCTGCCGCGAGCTCTTCCTCGCGGTCCCGTCCGAGCTGGAGGAGGGCGCACTCGCGCTCGGGACGACCCGCTGGGAGATGATCCGCGGCGTGATCCTCCCGGCGGCGCGGCCCGGCATCGCCGCCGCGGCGATCCTCGGGCTCGGGCGCGCGGTCGGCGAAGCGATCGCAGTCTCGCAGGTAATCGGCAACTCGAACGGGGGGATCGCACGCTCTCTGTTCGCGCCCTCGAACACGCTCGCCTCGGGGATCGCGAACGAGTTTCAGGGCGCGACGTCGAAGCTCCAGGTCTCGTCGCTCTTCTACCTCGCGACGATCCTCCTCGCCATCGGACTCGCCGTGAACCTGCTCGCGCAGCTGATCGTGCGCCGCTTCGAGTTCCGGCGGACGGGAGTGGACTGATGACGCACGCCGGTCTCCCGCTCAGGCCCTCGGCGCGCATGCGCCGCCGCAGCGCCGTCAACCGGCTGATGGAGGGAGTCGGGACGATCGCAGCGCTGGTCGCCGTCTCGCTGCTGGCGATCGTCGTCGTCTCGGTCTTCCGGCGCGGCGGCGGCGAAATCAGCTGGGGCTTCCTCACGAAGGCTCCGGCGGGCTACGGCCTGCCCGGCCGCGGGATCGCGAGCGCGCTCGTGGGGACTCTCCTCCTCGTCCTCCTCGCGACGGCCATGGCACTCCCCGTCGGCGTGCTTGCGGCGATCTACATGACCGAGCTCGCGCCGCGGCAAATCAGCGGAGTCTTCCGCGTCGCGCTGGACGTGCTGAACGGGATGCCGTCGATCGTGCTCGGGATCTTCGTCTACGGCCTGATCGTCGTCGCGCACGGGCAGAGCGGGCTGGCCGGGGCCTTCGCGCTCGCGATCATCATGCTGCCGCTCGTCGCGCGCTCGACGCAGGAGGTGCTCCGGCTCGTGCCCTCGACGCTCCGCGAGGGCGGCCTCGCCCTCGGCGCCGAGCGCTGGCGCACCGTCGTCGGCTTGATCCTCCCGACGACCTTCGGCGGAATCATCACGGGAACGGTGCTCGCAGTCGCGCGCGCGGCCGGCGAGACGGCGCCGCTGCTCTTCACGAGCTCGATCATCAGCACCCCCGGCGTCACCTGGAACCCGCTCCACGCCCTCGCGAGCATCCCGTTCACGATCTTCCAGCTCTCCGAGTCGCCCGACCCGGCCGACCACCGGCGGGCCTGGGCGGCCGCCCTCGTCCTGATCGCCTTCGTCCTGCTCGCGAGCCTCGCGGCCCGCGCGCTCCTGGCTCGCACACGCCGAAAGCTCGCCCGCTGACTGAGGAGGATCCGTTGCCCGACATGGTTACGATGCGCGCCGTGGCGCCCGTCGAGATCGCACAGCGCCCGCGCGCGGCGCCCCGCCAGCGCGAGACCGTGTTCGACATCCGCGGGCTCACGGTCTCGTACGGGAAGACCACCGCGATCAGCGGCGTCGGCCTCGAGATCCACCGCTCGACGATCACTGCCGTGATCGGCCCGTCGGGCTGCGGCAAGAGCACCTTCATCCGCTGCCTCAACCGGATGAACGATCTCGTCCCCTCGGCTCGGATCGACGGCCAGGTCCTCTACCACGGCCAGGACGTGTACGGCGACGGCGTCGACCCGGTCGAGGTCCGACGACGGATCGGGATGGTCTTCCAGAAGCCGAACCCGTTCCCGAAGTCGGTCTACGACAACGTCGCCTGGGGCCCGCGCATGCTCGGGATGAAGAAAGGGCTCGACGAGCGGGTGGAGAAGGCGCTCGTGGGCGCCGCGCTCTGGGACGAGGTCAAGGACCGGCTGCGCAAGAGCGCGCTCGCGCTTTCCGGCGGCCAGCAGCAGCGGCTCTGCATCGCCCGGGCGATCGCCGTCGAGCCGGAGGTTCTGCTGCTCGACGAGCCGGCCTCGGCCCTCGATCCGATCGCGACGTCCTCGATCGAGGAACTGATGCACGAGCTGAAGCGGGACTACACGCTCGTAATCGTCACCCACAACATGCAGCAGGCGGCCCGCGTCGCCGAGCTGACCGCGTTCTTCAGCCTCGATGCGGGCGCGGGCAGGCGCAGCGGCGTCCTCGTCGAGTACGACACGACCGAGAAGATCTTCATGGATCCCGCCGACGAGCGGACCGAGGCCTACGTCACCGGGCGGTTCGGGTGAGATCCACCTTCCAGGAGGAGCTCGACATCCTCGAGTCGACGCTCCAGGAGGAGGGCGCTCTCGTGCTCCGGGCGCTCCGCGGGGCCTTGAACGCGCTCGACCAGCGCGACCGCGAGCTCGCGGACGAGGTGATCGCCTTCGACGACGACGTCGACGGCCGCTACCTCGCGATCGAGGAGCGGATCCCTTCGCTCCTGGCGCGCCAGACCCCGGTCGCGAGCGATCTCCGGCTCGTGCTCGCGATCCTGCACGTGAATCTCCATCTCGAGCGGATGGCGGACTACTGCGTCACGATCGCGAAGCTCTCGAAGCTCGCCCCGGAGGTCGGCCCGGCCCCGCGGCTGCTCGAGGGCTTCGAGGAGATGGGCTCGCGCTGCGAGGAGATGATCCGCGTCGCGCTCGACTCGTTCGGGAACCGCGATCTCGCCGGGGCGGAGTCCCTCGTCGACCTGGACGAGCTGATCGATCGCGCGAACCGCCGTGTCGTGGAGCGCATCCTCGAGCTCGGCGAGGATCCTGCGATGCGCGAGTACGGCCTGCGGATGATCGTCGTCTCACGTGCGCTCGAGCGGATCGGCGATCACGCGGTCGACATCGGCGAGCAGACGTCGTTCCTTCTCACAGCGCAGTTCCGCGAGTTCACCGATGCTTCGCACCCCTCCACCGAGAGGAGCTAGATGGCACGTTTGTCGCTCGTCCCCCAGAAGCGCGAGTTCTTCTCCCTGTACGCGCGGGCGTCGCAGAACGCGGTCGAGATCTCGCGGCTGCTCGTCCGGCTGCTGGACGAGTTCCCTTCCGCGAACGGCGAGCTCCTGCCGGAGATCAAGGAGCTCGAGCACGTCGGCGACCGCCTGACGCGGGGCGTGGTCGATCTCCTGAACCGGACCTTCGTCACGCCGTTCGACCGCGACGACATGTACCGCCTCGCAGGCGCGCTCGACGACGTCTGCGATCACGTGGACGAGGCCGCCGGGAACATCGCGGGCTACGGCGTGAAGGAGATCCGCCCGAAGGCGCTCGAGCAGGCGCGCGTGATCGAGCGCAGCGCGCAGAAGCTGCACGAGGCCGTCGCGCAGCTCGACGGGTTCAAGGACTCGAGCCGTCAGCTCCACGAGCTCCGGGACCTGGAGGACGAGGGCGACACGCTGAACCGCACGGCGGTCTCGGAGCTCTTCTCGGCCGGCGGCGACCCGATGGTCGTGATCCGCTGGAAGGACATCCACGAGCAGCTCGAGGAAGCCGTCGACGCGTGCGAGAACGCAGCGGACGTGCTCGAGGCGATCCTGGTCAAGAACCGTTGAGGCTCACGCCGCCGTGGTGAGCCAAACGAGGTCGACCCGGTCAGTTCAGACGGCGGGCGCGAGCGGCGCCGTCGTGAACGAGGTGGCTCTCGGGGGCGCCGCCGCATCCCGCCGGCGCGGTTTCTCGTTGTAGCGGTGCGGGGACGACGTCCCGCACCAGACAACCCGACACAGGGAGGCGTTCCAATGAGCATTCTCTGGATCATCCTGATCGTCATCCTCGTGCTCGCGCTTCTCGGCTTCTTCTCGCGCGGCCGCTGGTAGTAGGACCGGCGACGATCTGAAGATGGGCCGCCTGGCACTTGCCGGGCGGCCCTCTTCATGACGACACTGTCGGGATGGAGCAGAGCTCCGTCCTCGAGTTGCTCGGCCGCGGCGATCGTGCGCGCTCGCTGCCCCGGATGGGCGGGATGGCCCGAGCCGACGGCGTCGTCATCGTCAGCGAGCGCTTCTGGGCGTTCGGCGGGGTGGACGGATCGGTGCGCGAGGGCACGATGCCGCGCACCCCGCACGGGTTCCGGCGCGTGCCGCTCCTGCGCGGGCTCGTCCGGCTCTCCGCCTCGCTCTCGCCGCTCTTCCGCCGCACCGGTGTCGCGAAGCCGCGCGAGCGCTTCCTGCTCGCCGCCGCCGTGCTCGCGCCGCTCGGGCTCGTCTTCGCGCCGCACGTCGTCGCCCTCGCCGCAGGGATCGCGACCACGGTCGGCCTCGTCGCCTGGATGCTGCGCGGCCGGACGCTCGCCCTCCACGGCGCCGAGCACCGCGCGATCGCGGCGGTCGAGCTCCGCAGCCTGCGCGCGACCTGGAGCGGCGTCGCCAGGCCGACCCGCTTCTCACCGCGCTGCGGCACGAACTTCGCCGCGCTCGTGCTGCCGGTCGCGATTCTCGACCAGCGGCTCTGGCCGGTTCCGATTCCGATCGTCACTCCGCTCGCGGTCACGATTCTCTCGCTCGCGCTGACGATGGAGGTCTGGCAGCTCGTGCAGACCTCGTCCCGCCGCGCCGCTCGCGCTTTCCTCCTGCCGGGCCTCGCGCTGCAACGGGTGACGACGCGCGAGCCGCGCCTCGACGAGACGCGAGTCGCCCTGATTGCGGTCGCGTCGATCCTGCGACGAGAGCTCGGCTGAGCCACAGGCGCGTCGGTAGCCTGCGGACAGGTGGCGGAAGCGCGCGACAACAGCATCGAGGTCGAGGGCCTCGTCCGGGAGTTCAAGAAGGGACCGCGCGCCGTCGACGGCATCGACCTGTGCGTCGAGCCGGGCGAGATCTACGGCTTCCTCGGCCCGAACGGCGCCGGCAAGTCGACCACCGTCTTGATGCTGACGACGCTGCTCCCCCCGACCGCCGGCACGGCGCGCGTTGCGGGCTACGACGTCGTGAAGGAGGGCCCGCTCGTCCGGAAGACGATCGGCGCCGCGCTCCAGGAGGCCGCCCTCGACCCGTTGCTGACCGGGCGCGAGCACCTACGCCTGCAGACGGCGATGCACGGGATCGGGGGCGACGAGCGGAAGCGTCGCTCGAACGAGCTGCTCGAGCGCGTCGGGCTCACCGAGGCCGCAGATCGGAAGGTGAACGGCTACTCGGGTGGGATGAAGCGTCGGCTCGATCTCGCGCTCGCGCTCGTCCACCGGCCGCGTGTCCTCTTTCTCGACGAGCCGACCACCGGTCTCGACGTCCAGAGCCGGAGCGCTCTCTGGGAGGAGGTGGGCCGCCTCGCCGAGCACGAGGGCGTCACGGTATTCCTCACGACGCAGTACCTGGAGGAGGCCGACGTCCTCGCCGACCGCGTCGGGATCATCGATCGTGGGCGCATCGTCGCGGAGGGGACGCCCGAATCCTTGAAGGGCGAGATCGGACGCTCGACGGTGGAGGCTGTTCCCGCGGAAGCAGGGCAGCGTGGCGGGGTCGCGTCGGTGCTCGAGCGCTTCGGTTCTCCGACCTCCGGCGCGCCGGGCAGCGTCGCCGTCCAGCTCGCGACGGCGGACGGCGAGCTCGCTGAGATCGTGCGCGCGCTCGACGCAGAGGATCTCCACATCTCGCACCTGCAGATCCACGAGCCGACGCTCGACGACGTCTTCCTGGCGAAGACCGGCCGCCACCTCGAGGGCGCTTCCGCGCGCGAGGTCGAGGCCGAGCCCGAGCACGCGCCGGCGTGAGTCGCGCCCTCGCGATCCAGGTCGGCTATCTCGCGCGCCGCTCCGTCCTCCGGACGGTCCGCCAGCCCGCGGCCGTCGTCTTCCCGCTGCTCTTTCCCGTGCTACTGCTCGCGGTCAACTCCGGCGGTCTGCGCGCGGAAACGCATCTGCCGGGCTTTCCGACGAGCTCGTTCCTGTCGTTCGCGCTCGCCGTGCCGTTCATCCAGGGCGCGCTGTTCGCGACGGGGAACGCGGGCATCGATCTCGCGAAGGACATCCAGACGGGTTTCCTGAACCGGCTCGCGCTGACGCCGATGCGCGGGGTGGCGCTGTTGCTCGGGGAGCTCGGCGGCGTGATGGGCCTGGCGCTCGTACAGGCCGTCTTCTACCTCGGCGTCGGCCTTGCCTTCGGTGTTCGTCTGAAGTCGGGGATCGGAGGGGGCGTGGTGCTGATCGCGCTTGCGGCGTTGATCGCGCTCGGGTTCGCCGCGTTCGGGGCCTTCGCCGCGCTGCGCACGGGCTCGACCGAGGCCGTCAACGGGATCTTCCCCGTGTTCTTCATCTTCCTGTTCATCTCGTCGATGAACATCCCGCGCAACCTGATCTCGACGACCTGGTTTCGCTGGCTTGCGACGGCGAACCCCGTCTCGTATCTGATCGAGGCGGTGCGGAGCCTGATCATCTCCGGCTGGGACGGACGCGCCCTCGGGCTCGGCTTCGGCATCGGGATCCTCGTCGTGGTCGCCGGCTTCGCGCTCTCGCTCGCGTCGCTCTCGGAGCGGCTGGCGCGCACGTGAACGTCAAGGCCACGTCCTACGTCGCTCGAGGCGTCGCCTGGCGCCAGCTGCACACCGCGTTCACGAACAAGACGATCTTCCTGCCCTCGCTGGCGTTTCCCCTCCTGAACTTCGCCGCGTTCGCCGGCGGCCTCGCTCGGATCCGCCAGGTCCCGGGCTTCGACTTCGGTGCGAGCTACACCGCCTTCCAGTTCGTCTTCGTCCTGTTGCAGTCCGCCGCGTTCAGCGGGGTCTTCAGCGGCTTCGGCGTCGCACGCGACTTCGAGACGGGCATCACGCGACGCCTGCTGCTCGCCGCCCCGAACCGGAGCGGGCTCGTGCTCGGATACTCGATCGCCTCGGCGGTCCGCTGGATCGTCACCGCCGCGGTCGTGACCGGCGTCGCGTTCGGCGTCGGGATGCAGGTCGGCGGCAGCGGAGTCGATCTGTTCGGGCTCTATGCGCTCGCGCTGCTCGTCAACGTCGCCGGGACGCTGTGGGCAACCGGCGTTGCGATGCGGATCCGCTCGCAGCAGGCCGGCCCCGTGATGCAGATGCCGGTCTTCCTCGCGCTCTTCTTCGCGCCCGTCTACGTCCCGCTGAACCTGCTGCGCGGCTGGATCCACGGGGTCGCGAAGGCGAATCCGATCACGCCCGTGCTGGAGGCGGCGCGCGGATTCATCGCAGGACAGCCGACGGGCGCGGTTTCGGCCTTCGCGATCGGCGCCGGGCTCGTGGTCGCCTTCGCCGTCTGGGCTCTCCGCGGGCTTCGCAGGGCCGAAGCCGCTGGATAGGGGCATACTGCGCGCGTGAACGAGGAGGCCTGGCCGACTCCGCAGATCCCGCCCTCCGAGGCGCAGCCCCGGCGCGGACCGCTGCCGCGTGTCGAGGATCTGCCCGTCGCCGAGCAGGGCTACGAGCAGGAGAGCGTGCGCGCGGCCTTCGACTCCTTCTACCGGCACGCGGCGCAGCTCGACACGGCGTTGCGGACGCTCGAGGCCGTGGATTCGTTCCACCGCCATGCGGCCGCGCTCCGCTCGGAGCTGCGGTCGCTCCGTGCCGCCGGCTGGACGCAGCAGTCCTGGACCGCGGCGCCCACCTACGCGGTCGGCGGTCGCGCGGCGCGCGAGGGCGTCTCGCCGGCGGTCTGGAGGATTGCGGGGGAGGTGGCCTTCCTGATCGCGGTGGCGGTCGTCGCGGGCGTCGCGAAGCTCCACTGGTGGGTGATCGTGCTCGTGATGGCGATCGCGTGGACGATCGTCCTCGCGGCGGAGTGGCTGGCGGCCCGCGACCGGCTCCCGCCGCTGGGGACGGCGGCCGCGCCCCACCCCGTCGTGGAGGCCGAGCCGGTGGTCGAGACCGAGCCGGAGGACGAGGCGCGCGGCTGGGCTGCATTCGAGGAGGCGCAGGAGCCCTCGGACGCGATGACGATGATCGGGTCGCTCGTCCCCGACGAGCAGGTGGAGCCCGAGCCCGAGCCGGAGGCGGAAGCCGATCCGGAGCCGGAACCGGAGCCGGAGCCGCTCCCGCCGGCCGCCGAGGTTGCGAGAGCTCGTGCCTTCGAGCCACGAAGTCACGCCGAGCCGGAGCCCGACGTCACGGCGGAGGCAAATCCGGCTCCGGAGCCGCCGCAGCGCCGCTGGTGGCGCCGCGCTCCGAAAGCCGAGGAGGAGGCCGGGGGCGCCGGGTCGGCCCTGGAGGCGGAGCCCGAGCCGCCGAAGCACGTCCGCGTCCTGCCGGCGGTCGAGCCCGCGCCGCAGGACGTCGATCCGTGGGAGCAGGGCTTCGACCTCCCGGTCGTAGAAGGCCCGGAGGACGACGAGCGCGAGCCGGAGGTCGGCGAGGACACCGCCGAGGAGCCGGCCCTCGCCGCAGAGGCCGAGAGGCCGCGCCGGCTTCGACGCCGCTAGAAGTTCGTCGTCGGCTCCTTGCAGTCGTCGCAGGCGCCGCGGAGCACGACGTCGTGGCTCTCGACGGTGTACTGCGCGGTCTGCTCGACCTTGCGGAGAGCTCCCTCCAGCCGGTCGTTGGAGAACGCCTCGACCCGGCCGCACTCGTCGCAGACCAGGTGGTGATGATGGTCGCCGCCGGTGTGGATCGGCTCGTACCGCGCCGTGCCCGCGCCGAGGTCGATGCGCTGGACGAGACGCCGCTCGGCGAGTAGCTCGAGCACGCGGTAGACGCTTGCGATCCCGACCGGGCGCCGTTCGGTGCGCAGCGAGTCCGAGATCTCCTTCGCTGTCAGGCAGCAGTCCTGACGGCCGAGGAGCTCGACGACGGCGGTGCGCGCGCCGCCGCTCCGATATCCGGCGGCGCGGAGGGCGGCGAGCGTGCGTTCGGTCCAGGTCGAGCCGGTCACGGGAAAATGATAACCGTTATCGTTTGCGAGGCCGATGCTGCAGCCGTTCCACTACGCGTTCGTCCAGCGCGGCTTGCTCGAGGTCGCGCTCCTCTCGGTCGGGGCGGGCCTGCTCGGGACCTGGATCATCCTGCGCGGCCTCGCCTTCTACTCGCACGCAGTCGGAACGGCGACCTTTCCAGGGCTCGTGCTGGCGGACGGGCTCGGGCTCGCGCCGCCGCTCGGCGCTTTCGCCGCCGCCGCCGCGTTCGCGCTGGGGGTCGAGCGGCTCGCCCACCGGCGACGCGAGGGCCACGACAGCCTCACGGCGCTCGTTCTCGTCGGCGCGCTCGCGCTCGGCGTGATCCTCGCGAGCGACGTCTTCCACTCCGGCTCGAACGTGGAGTCGCTCCTCTTCGGGAGCTTGCTCGTCGTCGGCCGAAGCGACCTCTGGCTCGCGGCCGCAGGCAGCGCGCTCGCGCTTGCCGGAAGCGCGGCGGCGGGCCGCCGCTGGCTTGCGGTCGGCTTCGATCCCGGCGGCGCTCGCTCGCTCGGCGTGCGCTCGGCGGTCCCCGACGGGCTGCTGCTCGGGCTCGTGGCCTTCGCGGTCGTGTCGTCGCTGGCCGCGATCGGAGCGCTGCTCGCCACCGCCCTCTTCGTCGTTCCGGCCGCGACGGTTCGGCTGTGGACGAGGCGTCTCCCGCCTTGGCAGCTCGGTTCGGTCGCGCTCGTCATGGCGGAGGGCGTCGTCGGCCTCTGGCTCTCGGTCGAGCTGAACGTCCCGCCGGGCCCGGCGATCGCGATGCTCGGCGGCGCCGTGTTCGCGGTCTCGCTCGCAGGGCGGCGCCTCCTTCCGGCCCGGCGGTTGCTCGCGGTCGCGGGCGTCGCGCTGCTCGCCGGCTGCGGCGTCGCGCGCGGCGACGGCTCCGGCCGGCTCGAGGTCGTCGCGACGACCACGCAGATCGCCGACTGGGCGCGGCAGGTGGGCGGCGAAGCGGTCTCCGTCCACCAGATCCTCCAGCCGAACACCGACCCGCACGAGTACGAGCCTCGGCCGTCGGACGTCGAGGCGGTCGCCAAGGCGAAGGTCGTGGCGCGGAGCGGCGCCGGGCTCGACGACTGGTTGAAGCGCGTCGAGACCGAGGCGGGAGGCGGCAGCGCGGTCGTCGACCTCGGCGCAGCCAGGCGGGATCCGCACTGGTGGCAGGACCCGCGCAGCGCAGAGACCGCCGTTGCTGCGCTCCGGGACGCGTTCTCGCGGGCGGATCCGCGCCATCGCCCGGCCTACAGGCGCCGCGCCGCTCGCTACCTCGACGAGCTGCGCTCGCTCGACCGCGAGCTCGCCCTCTGCTTTGCCCGCGTCCCCGCCCGGGAGCGGAAGCTCGTCTCGGACCACGACGCCTTCGACTCGTTTGCGCGCCGGTACGAGATCACCGTCGTCGGCGCCGCGATCCCCTCTCAGACGACGCAGGCCCAGCCCTCCGCCGGCGAGACGGCCCGGCTCGTCGGGCTGATCC
Source organism: Gaiellales bacterium (assembly GCA_038253005.1). Classification (GTDB taxonomy): domain Bacteria; phylum Actinomycetota; class Thermoleophilia; order Gaiellales; family Gaiellaceae; genus 3-1-20CM-4-69-9. The sequence goes on along the minus strand of JBBSHO010000004.1, from coordinate 77,568 downwards.
GGCGCGAGCACGTCCGCGCGGTCTTCCCCGAGAGCTCGCTCAGCCTCCGCCTGGTCCGGACGATCGCTCGGGAGACCGGCGCCACGGCGAGCTCGACGCTCTACGGCGACAGTCTCGGCCCGGCGGGCTCGCCCGGGGCGACCTACGTCGGAATGGAGCGTGCGAACGCCGACGCGATGGCGCGGGGGTTCACGGGCGGGGTCGTGGGTTGCGGGTGACGCTCCTCCGGGTCGAGGGTCTCACGGCCGGGTACGACGGTCGCCCGGTGCTCCACGACGTCGGCTTCGTGCTCGAGCCGGGCGAGCGGATCGGCGTGCTCGGGCCGAACGGCGGCGGCAAGTCGACGCTCTTCCGCGTGCTGCTGGGCGAGCTCGACCCGTTCGGGGGGACGGTGTACGCCGCCGCCCGCCGCGGCTTCGTCCCGCAGACGGAGCGCTCGCGGCTCGACTATCCGGTCAGCGCTCTCGACGTCGCGCTGATGGGGACGCTCTCGCGGGCGCCGTGGTGGCGGCCGCTGCGCCGCTCGGACCGCCGCTTCGCGCTCGATTCGCTCGGCCGCGTCGGGCTGCGGGAGCTCGCGGGCGACCGGTTCGGCGAGCTTTCCGGCGGCAAGCGCCAGCGGGTGCTCGTTGCGCGCGCGCTCGTCCAGGACGCGCCGATCCTGCTGCTGGACGAGCCGTTCACCGGGGTCGACCGGCCGAGCGCCGACGCGCTGGAGGCGCTGCTCGCAGAGCTCGCGGCGGAGGGCCGCGGCGTGCTGATCGCGACCCATGACGTCGACCAGGTGCGCGCCTGGGACAGCGTCCTCTGCCTGAACGGCCGCCAGGTCGCGTTCGGGCCTCCGGAGAGGACGCTGACGCGCGCGGTGCTCGAGGAGACCTATGGCGGCGAGATCGTGGCTCTTCCGGGCGAGGAGGGCGCGGGCATCCTGCCGCCGCACCATCACTGACGTGACGCACGCGCTCTTCCACCCGTGGACGCTCGGATTCATGCAGCACGCGCTCGCCGAGCTGGCGCTGGTGGGGATCGTCGGCGGCGCGCTCGGCTGCTGGGTGATCTTCTACGGGCTCGCCTACAGCGCCGAGTCGCTCGCGCACGCGCTCTTTCCCGGCCTCGTCGGAGCCGCGCTGCTCGGCCTCCCGCTCCTGCTTGGCGGCGCCGTCGGCGTGCTGGGCGCGGCGGTCGCGGTGGCCGTGTTCGGACGGGCGCCGGAGATCGGGAGGGACACGGCGGTCGCGGTCGTGATCTCCAGCCTCTTCGGCGCGGGCGTCGTGCTCGCGCTCTCGCAGGCCTCGCCGCCGGGTCTCGAGAGCCTGCTCTTCGGCGATCTGCTCGGGGTGTCGCGGGTGGATCTTCTCGTCGCCGGGATCCTCGCCGCCCTCGCGCTCGCCGCACTCGGGGCGCTCCACCGACTCCTGCTCGCGGTCGGCTTCGATCGAGGGAGCTCGCGCGCGCTCGTCGCCCGGCCGCTCGTCGCCGATCTCGCGCTGCTCGCGCTGCTCGCCACCGCGATCGTGATCGGCGTCCAGGGGCTCGGGAACCTGCTCGTCGTCGCCGTGCTCGTCGGCCCGTCGGCGACCGCGCGGCTCTTCGCTCGGCGGATGGCGCCGATGATGACGCTAGCGGCGGGAATCGCGATCGCCGCGTCGCTCGCCGGCCTCTACCTCTCCTACTACGCGAACATCGCGGCCGGGGCTTCCGTCGCAGCCACGGTGGTCGTCGCGTACCTGCTCGGCCACGGCGTTCGTGCTGGCAGGATCCCGATCGTGAAGCGCGTTCTCGCCGTCGCCATCCTCGCGCTCGCGTGCGCCGGCTCCGCCGCGGCCTCGTCGCCGCCGACGCTCCGCGGACGCACGATCGCGATCGACCCGGGCCACAACGGCGGCAACTACCGGCACGCTGCGCAGATCGATCGGCTCGTGAACGCGGGCACCCTGCGCAAGGCCTGCGACACGACCGGGACGCAGACGAACGCCGGCTACACCGAGGCGGCGTACACCCTCGACGTCTCGCTCCGGCTCGCCTCGCTCCTCCGCGCAGCCGGCGCCCGGGTGGTGCTGACGCGGACGACGAACACCGGCTGGGGCCCCTGCATCACGCAGCGCGCGGCGATCGGGAACCGGGCGCACGTGTCGGTCGCGCTCTCGATCCACGCGGACGGCGGTCCCTCCTCGGGCCGCGGCTTCCACGTGATCTATCCGCCGAGCATCCGCGGGCTGACAGACGACATCGCCGTCGCCTCGTACCGGCTCGCGCTCGCGGTCCGCGCAGCTTTCCACGCCGGGACCGGGATGCCGTATGCCACCTACATCGGCCGAGCCGGCCTCGATCGCCGCTCCGACCTCGGGGGCCTGAACCTCTCCGACGTCCCCAAGGTCTTCGTCGAGACCGGCAACATGCGGAACGCGACCGACGCGCGCCTGCTTGCGAACGCGCGCTTCCGCCGGCGTGAGGCGCAGGCGCTCGCCCGCGGCCTCGCGGCCTTTCTCGCAGCGCGGCCCTAGCCCGGCTCGGCGCTCTGCTGGAGCTCCTGCTCCTCGTCGAGCAGGCGGAGGAGGAAATAGGCGAGCGCGCCGAGGAAGATCACGGTCTGCTCCGCGTTCATCAGGATTCCGCCCAGATTCTGGTCCTTCGCCGCCGACAGGCCCCAGAGCCGCGGCGCGTGCTCGTAGACGTCGTAGAACGGCGTCGACGAGAAGATGAACGCGAGCCCGAGGAAGGCGGAGCTCACGAACGCGGCGCCGAGGTAGGCCAGGATCGTCGGCGTCGAGACGCGGCGCGGCTCGCCGGAGATGACCGGCCACCAGAAGAGGGCCCCGACGGCGAGCAGGATCAGGTGCTCGACGTTGAGGGCCCACGGGTGTCGGAGCGCGTAGTCGTAGAAGGCCGGCAGATGGATCCCGTACCAGCCGGCGAGCCAGACCGGCAGCGCGACCGCTGGTTGTGTCAGCGTCGCGAACCATGGGCCGCCCCGCCTCGAGACCGCGGCCCGCATGGCCGGGGTGAGCCCGAGAATCAGGAGTGGAGGCGCCCAGTCGGCCACGATCACGTTCTGGAGCAGGTGCACGAGCAGCAGGTAGTGACGCGCGATCGTCTCCAGCGGTGAGTCGACGGCCCCGACGACGAGGAGGACGCCGAGCCCGAGGAGGACGGCCCGCCACCTCGCCGGTCGGTCGCGCCGGGCCGCGCGCACGTACAGCGCGACCGCGACGACGCCGAGCGCCGCGAACAGCGGCTCGAACGAGAACGAGTCGGGGCTCAGAGGCGTCATGGCGCGAAGAAGGCTGCGAGCTCCGACGCGATCTCCTCCGGCGCCTCCTCCGCCATGAAGTGCCCGCAGTCGAGCGCCCGGCCCCGGACGTCGTCCGCCCAACCGCGCCAGATCGCGAGCACGTCGTACCACTCCTCCAGCTCGCCTCGCGCACTCCAGAGCGCGAGCACCGGGCAGGCGATGCGCCGCTTGCCCCGGTCGGCCTCGTCGAGCTCGAAGTCGATCGTCGCGCCGGCCCGGTAGTCCTCGCACATCGCGTGGATCGTCGCCGGGTCGCGCACGGAGCGGAGGTAGGCCTCGAGCGCCTCGGGCGCGAAGAGCTCGCGTCCGGCGCGGAAGTAGAAGGCGTCCGGGCTCGCGCCGATCAGCCGCTCCGGCAGCGGCGCAGGTTGGGCGAGGAAGAACCAGTGCCAGAACCCGAGGCCGAAGGCCATGTCGGCGCGCCGCCACGCCTCGCCCGTGGGGATGATGTCCAGCACGGCCAGCTCGAGCACGCGCCCGGGGTGGTCGAGCGCCATCCGGTAGGCGCAGCGCCCGCCGCGGTCGTGGCCGGCGACGGAGAACTGCTCGAAGCCGAGCTCCGCCATGACGCGAATCTGGTCGCGGGCCATCGCGCGCTTGGAGTACGGCTCGTGATCCGGCGTGGTCGGCGGCTTCGAGCTCCCGCCGTAGCCGCGGAGGTCGGCGCAGACGACGGTGAACCGCTCGGCGAGCCGCGGCGCGACCGCGTGCCACATGACGTGCGTCTGCGGGTGACCGTGGAGGAGGAGGAGCGGAGGCCCCGTCCCACCGTGGCGGACGCGGATCGTCGCCTCTCCCGTGTCGACCGTCGCGAGCTCGAATCCTTCGAACATGCCGTCGGGACGCTATCGAGAGCGAACGCTGCTACCGTGAAGCGTCTACAGAGCGTGTACTGGTCGGCGCCAACGCCTCCCACCTACCGTTCGTGAGTTGGTAGAGGAGGTGTTTTTCTATGGCGACAGGAACCGTGAAGTGGTTCAACGATTCGAAGGGGTATGGCTTCATCTCCCCCGACGAGGGTGGTAAGGACGTGTTCGTCCACCACAGCGCGATCGCCGGTGACGGCTTCAAGTCACTGGCCGAGGGCGCGAAGGTCGAGTTCGAGGCCGCCGAGGGCCAGAAGGGTCCCGAGGCGAAGAACGTCGTTCAGACCGCTGGTTAGCTGCAAGCGCGCGCGCCCTTCGGGGCGCGCGCACCCTTTCCATCAGGAGGCAGATGAGCGGAAAAGAAGAGAAGATCGAGGTCGACGGCGAGATCGCCGAGGCCCTCGGAAACGGGATGTACCGCATCGCCATCGACGGCGGCCACGAGATGCTCGGCTACACGGCCGGAAAGATGCGCCGCTACAGGATCAGAGTCCTCCCGGGCGACCGGATCAAGGTCGAGCTGTCGCCGTACGACCTGACGCGCGGCCGCATCGTCTTTCGTTACCGCGACTAGACCCGAGACTTAAGGAATCCTTAAGCCCACGAGCTTTTGGGGTGCGACCGGACGGGCACCTAGGAGCGGTGCGCTTCCTCGACCTCGAGCGTGGGTCTCGATGCCTCCTGTCGAGCTCCGACGTGGAGCCGTACACGCTCGCCGAAGCGCTCGCGCTGGCCGACACGGAAACGCGCGCGCTCTGGGACGCGCTCTCGCTCGGCTACACGGAGCCGGCCGGGCACCCATTGTTACGTTCGGAGATCGCGCGCGTCTACGAGGACGTGGACGCGGACGACGTGCTCGTGACCGCGGGCGCGGACGAGGCGCTCTTCCTCCTCGCGCGGTCGTGCCTGCGAGCGGGCGATCACGCCGTCGTCGTCTCACCCGCGTACGACGGCCTCGTCTCGAGCATGCGGTCGTCCGGCGCGGACGTGACGCTGCACGAGCTCGACCCGTCCGAGGACTGGGCTCTCGACGTCGATCGGCTCCGCCGGGAGCTGCGCGGCTCCACACGGCTCGTCGTCGTCAACGCGCCGCACAATCCGACCGGCGCGCTTCCCGACCGGGCGACCTTCCGTGCGCTGTGCGAGCTCGTGGAGGAGGCGGGCGCGCGCCTGCTCTGCGACGAGGTCTACCGCTTTCTCGAGCTCGACCCGACGAGCCGGCTGCCCGCCGCCGCGGACGCGAGCCGCGCCGGGATCAGCCTCGGTGTGATGTCGAAGGCGTTCGCGCTCGCGGGCCTGAGGATCGGCTGGATCGCCACGCGCGACCGCGAGGTGCTCCGCCGCGCGGCGGCCGCGAAATCCGAGACATCGGTCTGTAACAGCGCTCCGAGCGAGATCCTCGCGCTCGCGGCGCTGCGCGCGCGGGAGACGGTGCTGGCGCGAAGCCGCGGGATCATCGGCTTGAACATCGCGCTCCTCGACCGCTTCTTCGAGCGCTGGCGCGGCGTCTTCGACTGGGTCCGGCCGCACGCTGGGACGGTGGGCTTCCCCCGCTTCCACGGCGACCTCGGACGGCTTGCCGACGATCTGTACCTGCAAGAGCGCGTCCTGCTCCTGCCCGGCTCGCTGTACGGCGGCGCGCCCGACCGTTTCCGGATCGGCCTCGGGCGCCGCGACCTGCCGGACGGGCTCGCGGCGCTCGAACGGGTCGCCGAGGAGAGGCGCGCCGCGTGATCGAGGTCGTCCTTCCGGTACTGAACGAGTCGGAGGCGCTTCCATGGGTGCTCGGGCGCATTCCTGCTGGATACGAGCCGATCGTCGTCGACAACGGGTCGACCGACGGATCGGCGGAGATCGCCGCGGCGCTCGGCGCGCAGGTCGTCTTGGAGTCGCGGCCGGGCTTCGGCTCGGCCTCCTTCGCCGGGCTCTCGGCCGCCCGCGCCGACGTCGTCTGCTTCATGGACTGCGACGGCTCGCTCGATCCGCAGGAGCTCCCGCGCGTCGCCGCTCCCGTCCTGGCGGGACGAACCGATCTCAGCCTCGGCGCACGTCGCGCGGAGCCGGGCGCCTGGCCGCTGCACGCGCGTCTCGCCAACCGCGTCCTGGCGCTGGAGCTTCGTCGGCGCACCGGCGTCCGGCTCACCGATCTCGGCCCGATGCGAGCGGCGCGGCACGCCGACCTCCTGATCCTCGGGATCGAGGATCGGCGCTTCGGTTGGCCGCTCGAGATGGTCGTGCGCGCCCTCGCGGCCGGTTGGCGAGTCGGCGAGGAGCCGGTCGCCTACCTGGCCCGCTCCGGGCGCTCGAAGGTCACCGGGACCGTCGCCGGAACGGTGCGGGCGGTCCGCGACATGGCCGCGGTGCTCGGATGACGGACGCGTTCTACGTGGCCGCCAAGGCGCCGCGGCCCGGAGAGGTCAAGACCCGGCTCGGCCGCACGATCGGGGACGCCGCCGCCGCCGGGCTGTATCGCGCGTTCCTCCACGACCTCTCGGCTCGCTTTTCCCGACTGCCGTTCGACTGCAACTGGTACGTGACGCCTCCGGACGCCTGGCGTGACCTCGCGCCGCTCGTCGGCGGGCGGGGGCGCGTGGTCGTGCAGCACGGGGCCGACTGGACCGAGCGGCAGCGCCACCTCTTCCGCGGCGCGGCCGGCCGCGGCGAGGAGCGCGTCGTGCTCGTCGCCTCCGACTCGCCGCAGCTCTCGGTCGAGACGGTGCTCGAGGCCTTCGAGCTGCTCGGCCGGCACGAGCTCGTGCTCGGCCCGGTCGAGGACGGCGGCTACCACCTGATCGGAATGCGCGGCTGGCACGACGTCCTCGCCGGCGTCCACATGAGTACGGCGAGCGTGCTCGACGAGATCGTCGCGCGCGCGCACGCGCGTGGGCTGTCGGTCGGCTGGGCGGAGCCCGAGCTCGACGTCGACGAGGCGGCCGACCTGTCCTGGCTCCGGTCGCTCGCCGCGCGCCGAGCCGACCTGGCCGCGACGCGCACGGCCCTGGCGGGGATCGCATGCTGAGGCGCGGGGCGCTCGCCGGCGCCGTCGCCGGGCTCTCCGTCGCCGTGCTCGCGGCCGCGTTGCGACTGCTCTTCGGTCTTCCCCTTCCGCTCGAGGTCGTGTCGGACCGGTTCCTCCCGTTCCTGCCGGTCACGTACTTCCTGGACCTGCTCACCTACACCGGCGGGCCGCTGATCTCGAAGCAGCTCGCGTTCTTCTCCTTCTTCGTGATCCTCGCCGTCGGCGGCGCCGTGCTCGGAGCGGCCTATGCCGCATTCGTCGCGCGATCGCGGTTCGGGAGACGCGCCGGGATCGTTGTCGCCGGCATGGTCATCGTGGCCTGGATCGTCGGAGTGCTCGTGCTCTTGCCGGCGCTCGACTCGAACTACCAGGGCCTGCGCAGGAGCCCGGCCGCGCGTGAGGTCGCGTTCGCGCTGCTCGTCTTCCTGGCGCTCTTCGCGGCGGTCCTGACGGTCGTCGAGCAGTTCCTCCGCCGCGAGCGTCAGCCGGCGGAGGCGGGAGGCCCGCAGCTCCAGCGGCGCACGTTCCTGACGCGGGCGGCTGGAGGCGTTCTCGCCGTCTCGACGGCCGGGCTCGTCGCCGAGCTCTATCGGCGCTCGACGTTCGGCTACGACGGCACGATCAACCTCGGCACGAGCCTGCCGCCGATCACGCCGAACGACCGCTTCTACGTCGTTACGAAGAACTTCGTCGACCCCGGGGTGCACCGGTCGCTCTGGCGGTTCGAGGTGACCGGCCGGGTCGACCGGCCTCGCACCTACTCGTTCGAGGAGCTGGCCGCGATGCCGGCGGTCCAGCAGGAGATGACGCTCGAGTGCATCTCGAACGGCGTCGGCGGCGGCCTGATCTCGAACGCGGTCTGGAAGGGCGTTCCGTTGCACCGGCTGATCGAGGCCGCGGGGCCGCACGACGACGTCGCCTGGGTCTCGCTCTCGGCGCCGGACGGCTTCACGCACAGCGTGCCCGCCGAGCGGGCGATGCGGCCGACGGCCCTGATCGCGTACGAGATGAACGGCGAGCCGCTCCCGCACCGCCACGGCTATCCGGCCCGCATCCTCCTGCCCGGAACCTACGGCGAGGTCGACGTCAAGTGGGTCGAGCGCATGGAGCTGACCGACAAGCACGAGCTCGGCTACTACGAGCGCCAGGGCTGGAAGGCCGAGCGCGTGCACACGATGTCGCGGATCGACGCGCCCGTGAAGGGACACGACCTGCGTCGTCGCGACCCCGTACGCGTGCGGGGCGTCGCGTTCGCCGGCGACCGCGGCGTCTCCAAGGTCGAGGTCAGCACCGACGGCGGACGGACCTGGACGAAGGCGAAGATCGACTACGCACGATCGAAGCTGACATGGGTGATGTGGAGCCTCGAGTGGCGGTCGCCGCGTCCCGGCTCGTACGACCTCGTCTCACGCGCGACCGACGGCGAGGGCGCGCTGCAGGAGAGCAAGCGCGAAGGTGTCGACCCCGACGGCTCGTCCGGTTACCACCACGTTTCCGTCCGCGTCGTCTGAGCTGAGGCGGCTCGGGGCGCTCGCGCTCCTCGGCGGGGGTGTCGTCGCGCTCTCGTTCTGGCTCGAGCGCGTGTTCGGAGCAGGCGACCCGTCGCGGCTTCCGGCCGGGTTGATCGGCGCGATCGGGGCGGCGATGTTCGTCCTCTACGGGCTCGCTGCCGCGCTCGTCCGGCTGCGCCCGCCGCCTGCCCGCGCGGCCGTCTGGCTCGTGCTCGTCGTGGCGCTCGTCGCACGGCTCGCGCTCGCGTTCGGGCCGCCCGTGATCTCGAGCGACGTCTATCGCTACGTCTGGGACGGCCGTGTCCAGGCGCACGGGATCAATCCCTACCGCTATCCGCCGGACGCCGGGGCCCTCGTCCCCTTGCGCGACCGCACGGTCTATCCGCAGATCGACCGCAAGTCGGCGCCGACGATCTACGCGCCTGTCGCGCAAGGGGTGTTCCGCGCGGTCTACGCCGTCCACCGCGACAGCGTGGTCTGGACGAAGATCGCCTCGAGCCTGGTCGACGTCGCCTCGGTCGCGCTGCTCGCGCTGCTCCTCGTCCGCTTCGGCTCGAGACCCGAGCGCTCGCTCCTCTACGCCTGGCATCCGCTAGCGATCGTCGAGGTCGGCTCGAGCGGCCATGTCGACGCGGTCGCCGTCCCGTTCCTCCTCCTGGCCGTACTCGCAGCCGCACGGAAGCGCGACTCGCTCTCCGGGGTGCTGCTCGCGGGCGCCGCACTGGTGAAGCTGTATGCGCTCGTCGCCCTGCCGGCGCTCGTCCGGCGGGGGAGACTACGGCTCGTCGGCGCGCTCGCGGGGAGCGTCGTGCTGGCGTATCTACCGTTCCTGGGAGTAGGCCGGAAAGTGCTCGGCTACCTGCCGGGCTACGTGAACGAGGAGGGCATCGCCTCGGGGCGACGCTTCTACCTGCTCCGGCTGCTCGGCCACTGGGTGCCGGTGGCCGCGTACCAGGTGCTCGTCGTCGCCGTGCTGGCCGGGATCGCGCTCGTCTTCTACCGACGCCCGCCACGTGAGCCGCGGGAGCCGGCGACGCGCGCGCTGCTGCTCTTCGTCGTCGCCCTCGTCCTGACGACGCCCGCGTATCCCTGGTACGGCCTGCTCGCGCTCGCGCTCGTGCCGCTCGCCCGCGGTCTCGTGCTCGTTCCGGCCGCCTACGTGCTCGCCACCTCGGCGTTGCTGTACGTCAGCCTCGAGGTCCCGAGCCACCCGCGCTGGCCGGAGCACGTTGCCTACGGCGGCAGCGCGATCGTCCTCGCGCTCACCGCGGCGTGGGCCGCCGCAGGGGCGCTCGCGCGAGCTCGCGCATCCCGTCCACGAACTGCACCTCCGCGCGAAACCCGAGCCGTTCCAGCGCTCGCTCCGTCGAGGCGAACACGTGACGCACGTCTCCCAACCGGTACGCACCGGTGATCCTGGGTCGGGGCGCCTCCGGCCCGAACGCCGCGGCGAGCTCGCCGGCCAGCTCTCCGACCGACCGCGGCGTTCCGCTCGCCACGTTGTAGACGCCGGCGGCGCCCTCCAGCGCGAGCACGTTTGCGCGGGCGACGTCGCGGACGTGGACGAAATCCCGGAGCTGACCGCCGTCCTCGAAGACCGCCGGAGGACGGCCCGCCTCGAGCGCGCTCCGGAGGATGCTCGCCACGCCGGCGTACGGCGTGTCGCGCGGCATCCGCGGACCGTAGACGTTGTGGTAGCGGAGCGCCGTCACGGGCGCGCCCGTCTCACGCTCGAAGGACGCGCACAGGTGCTCCTGGTGCAGCTTCGTCGCGGCGTAGACGTTCCGCGGATCGGGCGCGGCCTCCTCCGGGATCGCCTCCGGCTCGAGGTCGCGACGGCACGCAGGACAGCTCGGCTCGAACCGGCCCGCAGCAAGCCGCGCGGTCTCGCGCGGGCCCGGCCGGACGAGGCCGTGCTCGGCGCAGCGGTAGCGCCCCTCGCCGTAGACGACCATGCTGCTCGCGACCACGAGCTTGCCGTGGAAGTCCCGACGAGCAAGGGCGCGGAGGAGGACGGCGGCGCCGAGGTCGTTCGCCTGGACATAGTCGACGACGTCCTCGAAATCGAGCCCGAGCCCGACCATCGCGGCCTGGTGGCAGACAGCGTCCACGCCCTCGACGCAGCGCGCGACGACCTCCGGGTCGCGGACGTCCCCGATCACGTACTCGGCGGCGCCGTTCAGGTAGTCGGGCTCGCCGTCGTGCGCGAGCGGGTGCAGCGAGTCGAGCACGCGCACCTCTCGGCCACGAGCGACCAGCTCGTCGACCACGTGCGAGCCGACGAAGCCGCAGCCACCCGTGACGAGGACGCTCGAAGTTCTAGGGATGCGCGCCCCGCAGAGCCGTCGCGCACAGGTGCTCCTCCGGCTGGGGCCCGATGCGCGGGATCGCCGCGAAGAGGAGCTCGCGCAGGCGCTCGTTGTTGGCGCGGAAGACGCGAAAGACCTCCTCCTGCGTCACCGGCTCGCCTGCCTCGACGCCGACGTCATGGTCGGTGACCATCGAGACGTTGGCGTAGCAGAGCTCGAGCTCCCGCGCGAGATGGCACTCCGGGTACGCGGTCATGTTGATCACGTCCCACCCCATCGAGGCGAACCAGCGCGACTCGGCCCGGGTCGAGAAGCGGGGCCCCTGGACGGTGACCACGGTCCCGCCGTCCCGAACCGGGAGGCCGAGCTCGCGGCCGGTCTCGACCAGCAGCGCGCGCAGGTCGGGGCAGTACGGATCGGCGGCCGAGACGTGGGAAACCTGCGGGCCCTCGTAGAACGTGTCGCCGCGCCCCCAGGTCCGGTCGACGAACTGGTCGCAGACGACGAAATCGCCGAGCCGAAGCTCCCCCGTCAGCGCGCCGGAGGCGTTCGGACCGATCAGCCGCCGCACACCGAGCTCGCGCATCGCCCAGACGTTCGCGCGGTAGGGGATCCGGTGCGGCGGGAGCTCGTGCTCGCGGCCGTGGCGCGGGAGGAAGGCGACGCGGACGCCGGCGACCGTGCCGACGCCGACCGGGGCGGACGGCGCGCCGTACGGCGTCTCGACCTCGACCTCCTCGACGTCCTCGAGGAACGACGTGAAGCCCGATCCCCCGAAGACGCCGACCACGCGCGAAGCTTACGGGTGCGGAATCGGCGCTCGGGTATGGGAAGGGAATGATCGGTCAGCTCGTCCCTGACGTTCGCCTGCGCGACGACTCGGGCCGGACGGTCGGGCTGCGCGAGCTCGTCGGAGAGCCCGTCGTACTCGTCGTGACGAGGCACCTCTACTGACTCCCCTGCCAGGAGCACCTGGTCGAGGTGCAACGTACGCTCGAGGGGACGGAGGCCATACGGCTCGTCGCGGTCTTGCCCGCTCCGCCGGACGACGTCGCTCGCCTGCGCCGGGCGCTCGACCTCAGCTGCACGCTCCTCTGCGACCCGGACTGGGAGGCGCACCGGGCCCTCGGGCTCGGGCGCGGCGGCTTTCGCAGCGTCTGGCTCGCGCGCCGAGCGGTGACGGGCTACCTGCGCCTGGTCGCCGGCGGGCGGCGGCCGCGCTGGCCTCGGCAGGACATCTACCGGCTCGGGGGGACAGCCGTGCTCGACCGCTCGGGCCGCATTGCCTGGCTCCACGCCGCCCGGGACGCGAGCGACTACGCGCCCCCCGGGGAGATCGTCGCGGCCGTCGCCTCGCTGGACGGATAACCGCACGCAGAGGCGGCTCAGTCGACCGGCACCGGATCCGCCGGTCCGACCGTCCGTCTTCGCGTGGACGTTCCGGCGAAGTAGAACGCGACGCCGATCCCGAGGAGCACGAGCAGCGGCACGATCTGCGTGAGCTCATAGGTCAGGCGCCCGTGATGTCCGGCGAACTGGCTCGGCAGCGAGTCGTTCGGCTTGCCGTTGTGTCCGAACCAGTTGACGCCGAGGCCGGGCCAGAGCAGGAAGACCGTCGCCACGATCGACCACAGCGTCGTGAGGCCGCCGGCGATCCAGGCTCCGGCCATCCCGAACGGGACGCGGTACGGCCGCTCCACCTCGGGGTGCGAGTACCGGAGCTTGATCAGCGACGGAAAGATCGCGATGTACGAGATCGTCGTCGTCGAGATCGCGAGGCCGAGCACGGCGCTGAAGTACTTCGCCGAGTTCCCCTGCGTGAGGCGGAAGGCGAGCACCATCAGCAGCGTCGCCACCACGCCGGAGAGGACGTTGACGACGACCGGCGTGCCCCAGCGGCGCGAGAAGTACCCGAGCGCCCGCGGCGCGGAGCCGTCATAGCCCGCGACCGCCTGACTGCGGTCGGCGCCCATGATCCAGGTCGTCCCGCTCGTCAGATAGGCGAGGATCAGGGCGATCCCGCCCACGTCGCCGAGCACCTTGCCGGCGCCCGTCAGCGTGCCCGTCCCGTCCTTCGCGACGTGGCCCCCGTAGACGGTGAAAACCGTCTTGATCGCGTCGATGAAACCGCCCAGGCTCGTGATCGCGCTCGTCGGGAGAACGAGCAGGATCGCGAGGATCGGGCCGCCGTAGAGCAGCACCGAGGCGATGAAGGCCCGGAGCACGGTGAAGGGCACGTCCCGCTGCGGGTTCTCCATCTCCTCTCCGGCCGAGTTCGGCACCTCGAAGCCCACGTAGTTGAAGATCAGGACGGGCACGGCGGCGATGAAGATCGTGTACGACGGCTTGAAGTCGCCTCCGCCGAAGCCGTGGACGCCGTGCTTGATCCCGTACAGGATCACCGTGAGCGTGAAGAAGCCCAGGATCAGGATGCGCGCCCAGGCGCCGACCGTGGGCACCCCTTGCCGATCCGGAACGAGAGGATCGCCGCCCACACGGCCGTCCAGATGAAGACGACGCCGAAGAGGTAGCGCCAGGGGCTCGACGAGATGTCCGTGAAGAACGTGCTGAAGCTCGTCACGGCGAGGATGGTCAGCGTCCCGCCGAGCCAGATCGGGTTCGCGAGCCAGTAGATCACCGAGTTGACCGCAGCGACGAAGCGCCCGAACGCGAGCCGTGTCCAGACGTACTGGCCGCCCTCCTGCGGGAAGGCGGAGCCGAGCTCCGCGGTCAGCAGGGCGTACGGGAAGAAGAAGACGATCCCGAGGAAGATCAGGTACGTGAACGCCTGAGCGCCGTCGTTGGCGACCGCTCCCAGCGTGTCGAGCCCGACGATCGTGCAGATCAGGAAGAACAGAATGTCGAAGCGTCCGAAGTGCCGCCGGAGCTTCGACTTCTCCTCCAGCTCAGCCGCCGTCGCTTGCCAGCTAGCCACCGTGTCTCCCTTCGCTCGGTTGCACGTACTTCCACGCCTCCGTCAGAACCTCGCCGAGGATGCCGGCGATCTCGTCGAACTCCTCCTGCCCCGCGACGAGCGGCGGGGAGATCTGCACCACCGGGTCGCCCCGGTCGTCTGCGCGACAGATCAGGCCGCGCTCGAACAGACGGGCCGAGAGGAAGCCGCGCAGCAGCGTCTCCGACTCCTCGTCGGAGAAGCCGGCGCGGGTCTCCTTGTCCTTGACGAGCTCGAGCGCCCAGAAGTAGCCGGCGCCGCGCAGGTCGCCCACGATCGGCAGGTCGAGCAGCTGCGCCAGCGTCGCTCGGAACGCGTCCTCGTTCGCCTGCACCCGCTCGACGATCCGCTCGCGGCGCATGATCTCGATGTTCTTGAGCGCGATCGCCGCCTGCACGGGATGGCCGCCGAAGGTGATCCCGTGCGCGAAGCTCGCCTTCTCCTCCAGAAACGGCTCGATCACGTGGTCGCGGGCGACGACGGCGCCGATCGCGGCGTGGGCCGAGGAGAGGCCCTTCGCGGAGGTGATCAGGTCAGGCCCGATGTCGTAGCGCTCGGAGCCGAACCAGGCGCCGACGCGGCCGAAGCCGGTGATCACCTCGTCGGCGCAGAGCAGGATCCCGTAGCGGTCGCAGATCGCGCGCACGCCGCGCCAGTAACCCTCCGGCGGCGTGAACGAGCCGCCCGCGTTCTGCACCGGCTCGAAGATCACCATCGCCACCGTCTCCGGCCCCTCCTGGAGGATCGCCTCCTCGAGGTCGTCGAGCAGGAACGCCGTGAACCGTTCTTCGGTCTCCGCGGTCGGGCGGTGGTAGCGGTTCGTGTTGCGGACGTGGATCACGCCGGGGACGAGCGGCTCGAACGGCGTTCGGAGGGCGTTGATGCCGTTGAGCGAGAGCGCGCCCATGGTGGTGCCGTGGTAGGCGAGCCGCCGCGCGACCGCCTTCCAGCGTCGCTCGCCGCGCGCCGCGTGGTACTGGCGGGCGAGCTTCCAGGCCGCCTCGACCGCCTCCGACCCCCCGGAGACGAAGAAGACGCGATTCAGGTCGCCGGGCGCGAGCGACGCCACCTCGTGTGCGAGCTCGATCGCGCGCGGATGAGCGTACGACCAGTTGGTGTAGAAGGGCAGCTCGCGCATCTGCGCCGCGGCCGCCTCCCCCATCTCCTCGCCGAACGAGTAGCCGATCTGGACGGCGAAGAGGCCTGCGAGCGCGTCGAGGTAGCGCTTGCCGTTCAGATCCTCGAGGTAGCAGCCGTCGCCGCGGACGATGATCGGCACGTCCGCGTCGCGATAGCCGCCCATGCGCGTGAAGTGCATCCAGAGGTGGTCGCGCGCCGCACGCTGCAGGTCGAGCCCGGTCGATGCGGTGACGGTCATCCGGCGTCCGCCACGTTCGTCCCCCAGTCGTAGAGCTGCTTGACCATCTGCAGGTAGAGGAAGGTCTCCGTGGAGGCGACCCCCTCGAGCCCGCGGATCCGGTTGGTGAAGTCGAGCAGCTCGCGCCGGTCGCCGCAGACGACCTCGACGAGCAGGTCGAACTGGCCGGCGGTGACGAGCACGTAGCTCGCCTCGTCCCAGCTTGCGATCTCGTCCGCGGCGGGCTCCGGCGAGCCGGCCGTGCGAACGCCGACCATCGCCATCGCCTCGAAGCCGAGCCCGAGCGGGTTCGTGACGCCGACGACCTGGAGGATGTCGTCGCTCGTGAGCCGCGTGTACCGCGCCCGTACGGTCGCCTCCGAGACGCCGAGTCGCGTCGCGATCCGGCGGAACGACTCGCGCCCGTTCGCCTGCAAGGCCTCCACGATCCGCTTGTCGAGCGCGTCGATCGTGCGCGCCCGGCTGATCGGGCCGCGACGGCCGTCCTGGTCGGCGGCAGCGTGAGCGGTCGGTCTGCGCAAAGCGAGGCGATTCGTACCACTCTCCTCGCGTTCGGTCAATGGATCGGGCGAACTCTCGAGGAAAACAGCGGGCTCGCCTCTTGAACTCGACGCACGAATCGTGGAATGCTCGTGAGACACCACGTTTCGACCGAGGAGGAACGACGATGGCGCGCACCCCGATCGCGCAACGCTTGCAGGACACGTACTCCGCCGTCGCCGAGGCGGCCCAGCGCGGCACGACCGTCGATCGCGTGCTCGAGGAGCGGACGACGAGACGGAAGCTCCTGCAGCGTGCGGGGGCGGTCGGGGCGGTCGCGGTCGCGGCAAGCTCGGCCGGACGCCTTGCGCGCGCAGCCTACGGGGCGACCGCCCCGCGCATCGTCGTCGTCGGCGCCGGCCTCGCCGGGCTCACGTGCGCGTACAGGTTGAAGCAGGCCGGCTACCTCGCCCAGGTCTACGAGGCGTCGGACCGGATCGGCGGGCGCTGCTACAGCTACCGCGCAGGCGCGACGTGGGCCGACGGGCAGGTTGCGGAGCACGGCGGCGAGCTGATCGACCAGGGCCACGTCAACATGCGCCACCTCGTAGGGGAGCTCGGCCTCGGTCTCGGTCTCGACAACCTCCTGCAGGGCGAGCCGAGCGGAACCGAGGACTTCTACTTCTTCGACGGCACGAGCTATCCGTACGCCCAGGCCGTCGACGATCTGAACGGGATCTATCAGAAGCTCCACAAGGACGTCTCGGCCGCCGGCTATCCGACCCTGTGGAACAGCTACACACAGCGCGGCTGGGAGCTCGACCACATGTCGATCGTCGACTGGCTCGACGAAACGTGCCCCAACGGGGGCTCGAAGTCCAAGCTCGGGAGGCTGCTCGATGTCGCGTACAACATCGAGTACGGTGCCGAGTGCTCGATTCAGAGCGCGCTCAACCTGATCTACCTACTGGGCTACTCCGGCCAGGGCCAGTTCCGGGTCTTCGGCCCCTCGAACGAGAAGTACCACGTGATCGGCGGCAACGACCAGGTGCCGGAGCTGCTCAGCCGGCGGCTCACCGGTCAGATCAACCAGGGCATGGAGCTCGTCGCCGTGAGACTGAACAGCGGCGGCTCGTACTCGCTGACGTTCAGGAACGGCCTCGGCTCGACCACGGTGAGCGCCGACCACCTCGTGCTCGCGCTCCCATTCTCGATCCTCCGCTCCTCGGTCGACCTCTCGAAGGCGGTCTTCGACCCGCGCAAGGTGACGGCGATCAACGAGCTCGGCATGGGCACGAACTCGAAGCTCCACGTCCAGTTCGACCGTCGCTACTGGAATCAGATCGGCAACAACGGCAACACCTACGCGGACACCGGCTACCAGAACACGTGGGAGGTCACCCGCGCGCAGACCGGCGCCTCCGGGATCCTCGTCGACTACACCGGCGGGACGATCGGCGCGAGCTTCGGTTCGGGCAGCCCGACGACCCGGGCGAAGCAGTTTCTGAAGCAGATCGAGCCGGTCCTGCCCGGGATCTCGAAGTACTGGAACGGCCGGGCGACGATCGACTTCTGGACGGGCTATCCGTGGACGAAGGGCTCCTACTCCTACTGGAAGGTCGGGCAGTACACGAAGTTCTCCGGAATCGAGAAGACGCAGCAGGGCGCCTGCCATTTCGCCGGCGAGCACACCTCGCAGGACAATCAGGGCTACATGGAGGGCGGCGTGGAGACCGGTCAGCGTGCCTGCGACGAGATCCTCGCCGGCCTCAGGTAAGCGGATGGCGGTTCGAGAGCAGACGGCGAGCGAGCGGGTTCAGGCCGAGCGCCGGCGGTACGTCGCCCGCGGACTCTCGACTCCGCCGCTCGTCGTCGACCGTGCGGAGGGCGCGCGGGTCTGGGACGTCGACGGCCGGGAGTACGTGGACTTCGCCGGCGGCCTCGGCTGCCAGAACCTGGGACACGGTCCGCCCGCGGCCGTCGCGGCGATTCACGACCAGGTCGATCGCTTCCTGCACCAGTGCTTCATGGTCGGGATGTACGAGCCGTACGTGGAGGTCTGTCGCAGACTCGCCGATCTGTGGCCCGGAGCGGGCGAGGCGAGGAGCGTCCTGCTGAGCTCCGGCGCCGAGGCGATCGAGAACGCGGTCAAGATCGCCCGAGCTGCGACCGGGCGCCCCGCGGTCGTCGTCTTCGACCGCGCCTTCCACGGCCGGACGACCCTCACGATGGCGATGACGAGCAAGGTCGTTCCGTACAAGCGGGGCTTCGGGCCGCTCGCGTCTGAGGTCTACCGTGCGCCGGCGCCCTATCCGTACCGCGGCGTCTCGACCGAGGACGCTCTGCACGGGCTCGCGCTGCTCTTCGACCAGGAGGTCGATCCCGCGACCGTGGCCTGTCTCGTGCTCGAGCCGGTGCAGGGCGAGGGCGGGTTCGTGCCGATGCCGCCGGAGTTCGTCCGGGCGCTCGCCGCGCTCTGCCGGCGGCACGGGATCCTGTACGTGGACGACGAGGTACAGGCCGGCGTCGGCCGCACCGGGCCCGTGTGGGCGATCGAGCATCTCGGCGTCGAGCCGGATCTGCTCGTCTCCGGGAAGTCGCTCGGCGGCGGTCTGCCGCTCGCGGCGGTAACCGGCCGCGCGGAGGTCATGGACGCCGTCGAGCCGGGCGGCCTCGGCGGTACCTTCGGCGGCAATCCCGTGTCGTGCGCGGCCGCGGTCGCCGTCCTCGACGAGGTCGCGACCCCGGCCTTCCGCGAGCGAGCCGACGAGCTCGGCGGCGTGATCCGGAGCCGCCTCGATCGCCTTGCAACAGACTGTCGCCTGGTCGGCGAGGTGCGCGGACTCGGTCCGATGCTCGCGCTCGAGCTGGCCGAGCCGACGCCTGCTCTAGCCAACGCCGTCACCAAGGCGGCCCGCGAGCGCGGGCTGATCCTGCTCTCGTGCGGGCTCTACGGCAACGTGATCCGGATCCTCGTGCCGCTCGTCGTCTCGGACGACGAGCTCGAGCGCGGCCTCGACCTGTTGGAGGAGTCGCTTGGCGACGCAGGCGCAGCAGCGGCCTGAAACGAGGCTCTCGGCGCCGCGGGCGATCCCGGACGTTCGGCTCGTCGCCGTCCGCAAGACCTACGGCGACGTCGTCGCCGTCGACCGGCTCGACCTCGAGATCGGCGCCGGAGAGTTCTTCACCCTGCTCGGGCCTTCGGGATCCGGCAAGACGACGACGCTTCGCCTGATCGCAGGCTTCGAGGTCCCGGACGAGGGCCGGATCGAGCTCGGCGGCGCCGACGTGACGCGCGTGGCTCCGTACGAGCGCGCCGTCAACACGGTCTTTCAGGACTACGCCCTCTTCCCGCACATGAACGTCGCGGAGAACATCGCGTACGGCCTACGCGTCAAGGGGGTCCGCCGTGCGGAGCGGCGTGCCCGAGTCGAGGAGGCGCTGAAGGTCGTGCGGTTGGCAGGCCTCGGCGACCGTCGGCCGATCCAGCTCTCCGGCGGTCAGCGTCAGCGCGTAGCGCTCGCCCGGTCGCTCGTCAACAGCCCGAAGGTGCTGCTGCTCGACGAGCCGCTCGGCGCGCTCGACCTGAAGCTGCGCCAGGAGATGCAGATCGAGCTCAGGCGGATCCAGCGCAACCTGAGCGAGGTCGGGATGACCTTCGTGTACGTCACGCACGATCAGGAGGAAGCGCTGACGATGAGCGACCGCCTCGCCGTCTTCAACGAGGGACGGATCGAGCAAGTCGGCACGCCGGCCGAGGTCTACGAGCGCCCCGCCACCGAGTTCGTCGCCGGGTTCGTCGGCGTCTCGAACGTGCTCGAGCGGCACGGAAGGCGCTTCACCATCCGCCCGGAGAAGCTCCGCATGCTCGACGACGACGAGCCCGCTGCGGCCGGCGGCACGGTCGAGTCCGGCCGCGTCCGGGATGTCGTCTACGCCGGAATGGTCACCCGCTACGTCGTCGAGCTCGACTCGGGCGGAGAGCTCACCGTCGTCCGGCAGAACCTCGAGACGTCCTCGGCCGAGGCGCTCGAGTCGCGCGGGCGCAAGGTTCGCCTGGAATGGCAGTCAGCCCACACCTTCGAGATCACCACCCCCAAGGAGGAGACATCGTGAGACGGATCCGCAGGATGCACGTTCTCGTCGCCGCCGTCGCCGTCGCACTCTGCGTGCCGGCGTCGGGCGTCAGCGGCGGGAACAACGGGATGCTGGCGTCGGTCGGCAAGACCGAGGGCAAGCTGAACCTGATCGCCTGGGAGGGCTACACCCAACCGCAGTGGGTCAAGCCGTTCCAGAAGGCGACCGGCTGCCAGGTGCACGCGAAGTACGGCGGTAGCTCGGACGAGATGGTGACGCTGATGCGGACGGGCCAGTACGACGCCGTCTCCGCCTCGGGGGACGCGAGCCTCCGTCTGATCTACGGCAAGGACGTTCGCGCGATCGATCCCAAGCTCGTGCCGGACTTCGAGAACTTCATCGGCCCGCTCAAGTCGCCGCCGCACAACACGGTCGGCGGCGTCCACTACGGGATCTCCCTCCAGTGGGGCCCGAACACCTTGCTCTGGAACACGAAGAAGGTGAAGCCGGCCCCGACGAGCTGGGGCGCGCTGTACGACAAGAAGTTCAAAGGGAAGGTGACCGTTCCGGACAACCCGATCCAGATCGCCGACGCTGCGCTGTACCTGTCCAAGAAGGACCCCAGCCTCAGGATCGCCGATCCGTACGAGCTGAACTCGAAGCAGTTCAAGGCGACCGTCGACCTGTTGAAGAAGCAGCACCCGCTGGTGAAGAAGTACTGGGGCGCGGCGGCCGACGAGATCTCGCTGTTCAAGAACGGCGACGCCGTGATCGGCGCCTCGTGGCCGTACCAGACGAACACGCTCAAGGCGGACAAGACGCCCGTCCGGGACACGATCCCGAAGGAGGGCGCGACCGGCTGGGCGGACACCTGGATGGTCTCCTCCCACGCGAAGCACCCCAACTGCGCGGTCAGGTGGATCCAGTGGGTCTCGACCCCGAAGGTGCAGGCGCAACAGGCCGTCTACTTCGGCGAGACGCCCGCGAACAAGAAAGCGTGCAAGCTGATGGGCAAGGCAGCGTGCCACCAGTATCACGCCGACGCGCCGACTTCCTACTTCAACAGGATCAAGTTCTGGAAGACGCCGACGTCCGACTGCGGCAACGGCCACAAGGACTGCATGGACTACACCAAGTGGCAGCAGGCCTGGACGGACATCAAGGGCTAGCCGGGCCGTGAGCTCACCGGCGATCGACGCGGGCCGTCCTCCCTGGGCGGCCCGCCGCCGCCTCTCCGCCGCCCTCTGGCGGCGGCCGTGGCTGAAGGGGCTGCTGCTCCTCTTGCCGCCGCTCGGCTGGATGGCGGTCTTCTACCTCGCGGCCCTGGCCGTCCTCTTCACGTCCGCGTTCTGGAGCGTCGACGCGTTCACCGGGAAGCTCACGCACGTCTGGACGTTGACGAACTTCCACGCGATCTTCCAGGACCCGACCTATCGCCGGATCGCCTTCCGGACGATCGCGATGGCGGCGCTCGTCACGCTGACGGACGCGCTGATCGCCTTCCCGTTCGCGTACTTCATGGCGCGGATCGCTCCACCGCGCTGGCGCACGGTCATGTTCGTGCTCGTCCTGCTGCCGCTCTGGTCGAGCTACCTCGCCCGCATCTACGCGTGGCGGCTGATCCTCGCGCACGACGGCGTGCTGAACTGGTCGCTCGCGAAGATCGGGCTGCCGGCGACGAACATCGCGTTCACGAACACGGCGATGTGGATCGTGTTCTCGTACATCTGGCTGCCGTTCATGATCCTGCCCGTCTATGCGGCGCTCGAGCGGATACCGGACTCGTACGTCGAGGCTTCGCGCGACCTCGGGGCGGGCGGCTTCACGACGCTGCGACGCGTGATCCTGCCGCTCGCGCTGCCGGGGGTGGTCGCCGGGTCGATCTTCACCTTCTCGCTGACGCTCGGGGACTACATCACGCCGTCCCTGGTCGGGAACACCGACTTCATCGGCAACGTCGTCTACCGGAACGTGCTCGGGTTGACGAATAACTTGCCCTTCGCGGCCGCGTACGCGACGGTGCCGCTCGTGGTGATGGCGGCCTACCTGCTGCTGGCGAAGCGCTCGGGCGCGTTCGAGGCGCTGTAGGTGGAATCCCGCGCAACCCGCTTCGGGCTCGGCGCGTGGGCGACGCTCGTCATCCTCTTCCTGTGGCTGCCGCTCGTCCTGATCTGCGTCTACGCGTTCAACCCGTCGAATATCCAGAGCTGGCCGATTCCCGGGCTCAGCACGAAGTGGTTCCGGGCCGCCTGGCACGACCAGGAGGCGCGCGATGCGCTCGTGCTCTCGCTGAAGGCGGCGGCGCTCGCGACCTCGGCGGCGCTCGTTCTCGGCACGGCGGCCGCCGCGGCGGTCACACGCTTCCGCTTCTTCGGCCGCAATGGCGTCACGTTCCTGCTGATCCTGCCCCTGGCGCTGCCCGGCGTCGTCACCGGGATCGCGCTGAACTCCTTCTTCGGGCAGAACCCGGTGCACCACCTGACCCCGTCGCTCTGGACGATCGCGATCGGCCATGCGACCTTCTGCATCGTGATCGTCTACAACAACGTCGCGGCGCGGCTGCGGCGGACGCAGACGTCTCTGACCGAGGCGTCGATGGATCTCGGCGCGGACGGGCTCCAGACCTTCCGCTACGTCACGTTCCCCGTGATCTCGACGGCGCTCGTCGCGGGCGCGTTGCTCGCGTTTGCCCTCTCGTTCGACGAGGTGATCGTGACGACGTTCACCGCCGGAGCCCAGAATACGCTTCCGATCTGGATCCTCGGCAACCTCCGTCTCGGCCAGCAGCTCCCGCAGGTGAACGTCGTCGTCTTCTTCGTGATCGTGATGACCGTCCTTCCCGTAACGATCGCGCAGCGCCTGACGCGCGACACCGGGATTCTCCGTAGGAGGTAACCGTGTCGACGACTGTGTCCAAGCACCAGAACCTGATCGGCGGGGAGTGGGTCGACGCCGCCGAGGGCGCGACGATGGAGGTGCTGAACCCCGCCACCGGCGAGCCGATCGCCGAGGTGCCGAGGGGCTCCTCGGCCGATGTCGACCGTGCCGTCGCGGCGGCGACGGCCGCACTCCCGGAATGGCTCGACACGACTCCCGGCGAGCGCGCCGAGGCGTTGCTGAAGCTCGCCGACCTCGTGGACGAGCACACGGAGGAGCTGGCCGGGCTCGAGTCCCGGAACGTCGGCAAGCCGCTCTCCTACGCGCGCGACGAGCTGCCGATCTGCTCCGACAACCTCCGCTTCTTCGCCGGCGCGGCGCGCGTGCTCGAGGGCCCCGCCGCCGGGGAGTACATGCGCGGCTACACGTCGTTCGTCCGGCGTGAGCCGATCGGCGTCGTCGGCGGGATCGCGCCCTGGAACTACCCGCTGATGATGGCGATCTGGAAGCTGGCGCCGGCGCTCGCCGCCGGGAACACGCAGGTGCTGAAGCCGTCCGAGCAGACGCCGCTGACGACGCTCCGTCTCGCCCAGCTCGCGGCCGAGGTTCTCCCGGCCGGCGTGCTCAACGTGATCACGGGCGACGGCGTCCCGGTCGGCGAGGCGATCGTCAAGCACCCCGGCGTCGGGCTCGTCTCGCTGACGGGCGACGTCGAGACGGGAAAGACGATCGCGCGGACGGCCGCGGACACGCTCAAGCGCGTCCACCTGGAGCTCGGCGGCAAGGCGCCCGTGCTCGTCTTCGACGACGCCGATCCGGTCGCCGTCGCCGAGGGAATCAAGATCGGCGGCTACTGGAACTCGGGCCAGGACTGCACGGCGGCCTCGCGCGTCGTCGCGGGCCCGAAGATCTACGACCGGCTGCTCGAGGAGCTCGTCCCCGCGGTCGAGTCGCTCCACGTCGGCGATCCCGCCGAAGGGGACGAGATCGAGATGGGGCCCGTCATCTCCAGGGATCAGCAAGAGCGGGTGGTCGGCTTCCTCGACCGCGCGACCGGCGCGACGGTGCTGACCGGCGGCGGCTCGAACGGCTCGCGCGGCTTCTTCGTCGAGCCGACTGTCGTCACGGACGTGGGGCAGGAGGACGAGATCGTGCAGCGCGAGGTGTTCGGGCCGGTCGTGACCGTCCAGCGCTTCGCGGACGACGACCAGGCGATCGCGTGGGCGAACGACGTCGACTACGGGCTGGCCGCTTCGGTATGGACGCGCGACGTCGGCCGGGCCCTGAACGCCGCGCGCAAGCTCCAGTTCGGAACGGTCTGGATCAACGACCACATCCCGCTCGTCAGCGAGATGCCCCACGGCGGCTACAAGCGGTCGGGCTACGGCAAGGACCTGTCCGTCTACTCGCTCGAGGACTACACGCTGATCAAGCACGTGATGGCGAAGATCGACTGAGGAGAGGAGCGCTCGTGCACCGGACCACCTCGATGCGGGCCCTCCTGGCCGTCGGCGCGATCGTTCTCTCCGTCGGCTGCTTCGCCGGGGTGGCGGGGGCCGCGGGAGGCTTCACCCCCGGCTCGGCGGGCCTCGGCGACCCGTACTTCCCTGACGGGGGCAACGGCGGCTACGACGCCTCGAACTACTCGCTGAGGCTCGCGTACGACCCCGCCACCCGGATCCTCGACGGCTCCGCGACGATGACGGCGAGCGCGACGCAGAGCCTGTCGAGCTTCGATCTCGACCTCCGCGGCTTCGAGCTCTCGCGGATCACGGTCAACGGGCAGTCCGCGTCGTTTCGCCGGAGCGGCCAGGAGCTCGTGATCGCCCCCGCCTCCGGGATCAGGTCCGGGACGACGTTCACGGTGGTCGTCGACTACCGCGGCGCCCCGAGCGTCGTGACCGATCCCGACGGCTCGATCGAGGGCTGGGTGCCGACCGACGACGGCGCGTTCGTCGTCGGCGAGCCGCAGGGATCGCCCGCCTGGTATCCGGTCGACGACAACCCGAGGGACAAGGCGACCTACGACTTCTCCGTCACCGTCCCCGACGGGCTGACGGCGATGGCGAACGGCGTCCTCGTCTCGCAGAGCTCGGGTGGCGGCAGGACGACGTGGGTCTGGCGCGAGAGCGATCCGCTGGCGTCGTACCTCGCGACCGCGACGCTCGGCCGGTTCGACCTGACGCAGTACCGCCTCCCGAGCGGCACGCCGGTGTACGTCGCCGTCGATCCGCAGCTGCCGGCGGGAAACGTCCTGCGGAAGCTGCCGGAGATCCTCGACTATTACTCCTCGATCTACGGCCCGTACCCGTTCACGGCCGCCGGAGCGATCGTGGACAGCGCGAAGGTCGTCGGCTACTCGCTCGAGACGCAGACGAAGCCGAACTTTCCGTACGTCCCGGACGAGGCCACGCTCGCGCACGAGGAGTCCCACCAGTGGTTCGGCGACTCGGTAACGCTGACGCAATGGCCGGACATCTGGCTCAACGAGGGGTTCGCCACCTGGTCGGAGTGGATCTGGAGCGAGCACAGGGGTCAGAAGTCTGCGCACCGGTACTTCGAGCAGCTCTACAACACCCCGGCGCAGGACGACGCCTTCTGGAACCCGCCGCCTGGCGACCCGGGCTCTGCGCCGTTCCTCTTCGACGGGACGGTCTACGACCGCGGCGGCATGACGCTGCAGGCGCTGCGCGAGAGGGTCGGCGACTTCGCCTTCTTCCGCATCCTGCGCGACTGGGCGCAGCAGAACCGCTATGGCAACGTGACCACGCCCCAGTTCGTCGCGCTCGCGGAGCGGGACAGCGGGATCGTCCTCGACCGCTTCTTCGACGTCTGGCTGTACCAGCCCGGGAAGCCGACGCGCTGGTGAGCCTCGAGGCGGGCGCCGTCCATCCGGCGGCGCCCGCCTGTCGGCCTTGGGGGAGTCGAGCTAGCCCTGCGCCTTCGGAACGAGCGCGGCCAGGTCCTTCGTCGGCTTGTCCTTCGTGAAGGCGATGATCGGGCAGTTGATCACGAAGCCGACCGACCCGTAGGGGACGCCCTTCGGGCCGGTGATCAGGTCGGGGCGCGTCGCGGCGAGGTTGATCACCTCGTTCTCGTCGTTCTGGCGCCTGTTCAGCCCACCGGCGACGGCCTTCTTCGACCACTGTCCGACCTGGGCGTCCCAGAGCGGGCTGTAAGCGTTCGCGTGGCGCGGGTCGTTCAGCGAAGGGAAGTCGCCGAGCACGTTGAGCAGGTCACCGTCGTTGCTGAGCGCGTCGAGCAACGGGCGGTTTTTGAGGCTCGCGTCCTCAGAGGCATGACCGTCGGCGATCAGGTGGGCGATCCCCTGCGCCTGAGGGTTCTTGCTTCCCGTCTGGCCGTTCAGGAAGATGAAGATCCGCTCGCGGGCGGAACCGAGGAAGTCGTCCCCGCCGACGAAGGAGGACTGCTTGAGCAGCGGCGTGAAGGTCGCTCGCTCGAGCGTCGCACCGAGCTTGTCGGACGACTCCGTGCTGAGGTAGAAGATGGTCTGGCCCGCGTCGAATCCGCGCACGAAGAGGAGGTCGACCGACGGGTGCGTGAACTGCCCCCCACGGGTTGAGGCGGCGGGCCGAATCGCGAGCACGCGGTCGAGCGTGTTCGTATGGTGGACGACGTCGAAGTGACCCGTTCCGGTCGCGACGATCGGGGCGTTGTAGACGACGTTCGAGCCCTTGATGCGGATGAACGGGCTGTAGCCGGGGCCGGCCACCGATCCCGGCTGCATCTTCACCGGCGGCGCCCCGGGAGGACCGGGAGCCAGCACGCGCTTGGGCTTGAAGTTCGGCACGCCCTTGAAGTTCACGACCGCCTCGCCGAACGTGTTCTTGCCCGGCGCCTTCAGGGTCACCGCCTGCACGCACTTGGGGCAGGCGATACCGATGTTCGCGAGCTTCGGCGCAAAGTTGACGTTCAGGTCGTGCGCGAGACCGAAGTCGGAGGACTCCGTGATCACGTACCACACCGTCTGACCGTGGAACACCCCTTTGTGCAGCGGAAGCCGCACGGTGTCGTCGGTGAGGTTGACGGTGCCGGCGCTCCGCAGGATCACCTTGCTCTTGGGCAAGAGCTCAGTACCTTTCGCAGCCGAGCGCGCAGGCGCGGACGCATGCCCGAAGAGAATTCCTGCCAGCGTCAACAAGAGCAATGGAGCAGCGATCATTCCGACGCGTTTGCGAGTCATCTCGAGCCTCCCTTTTCCCGAGCGTGGGGTACGCCGGGGTTGACGAGTAGACGCCCTTGACGGCCCGACGTTACGCGCCGCGGGCTACTTCTTCCGCGTGACCGGCTTGGAGGCGCCCAGCACCGCGCCGGACCCGCTCAACGCCTGCACCGCAAGGTAGCGCGCCGGGACCCGTACGGAGATCGCGGTCTCGAACCCGCTCCTGTCGGCCGAGGCGACGCCGCGCAAGCGCCGCGGGTCGTCGCCGGCGAGGACCCGCCAGCGGGCGACCTCGGTGGCGCCGTTCCAGCTCGCGAAGACGGTCGTGCGCCCGTCCTTGCCGGCGCTGACTGCGACCGCCGGTCGGTCGGTCGGATGGCCGGTCCAGGCGAGTCGGTAGGCGCGGTAGGAGTCCGAGCCACGGTCGAAGTGGGCGTCGAAGAGCACGCGGCCCCGCCGGTCGAACTCGGTGAAGTACGGATTCGCCCCCCACCCGACGAAGACGTGGCCGTTCGGGAGGAACTGCCCGTCACCCTGGCTGAAGGAGAGCAATCCGGCCGGATGCGTGTAGCTCCGGACGAGCGCCGCCTTCCGACGCCGCTCGTCGACGCGCAGTACTAGGACGCGTGTGCGCTTCTCCACGGCGGGGGGGCCCGCGCCGTTGTCGAAGACGGTGATCGTCCCGTCGGGCTGGCGCCGCACGTCGTGCTGGAAGGCGAAGGTCGCGCCGCGGCCGAGGACGAAGTCGCTCTTCTTGCCGCCGAGCCTCCAGAGGATCTTGCCGTCCCGACGGCGGATCTTGTAGACAGCGCGCGTGTTGCGCGCGGAGACGAGCAGATCGCCGTCGGTGTCGACGTCGATCGAGTTGAGGTGGAAGTAGTCGTAGGGCGTCGCGGCCGAGCTCTTCTCGGCCGGCGGCGGCTTCTCGTAGGACTCGCCGAGGCCGACCGCCGGGAGGCTGTGCCACTCGAAGAGGACGCGTCCCGACGCGATGTCGAGCTCCTGCACGACCCCCTCGTAGACCGAGCCCTGCTTCGGCCCGCCGACCGAGGACAGATCGCGATCGACTCGCCGGTAGACGGTGATCAACGCCGTGTTCCGGGGCGTGATCAGGAACTCGTGGACGTCACCCGCGAGGCCGTGGCCGGCTCGGACGTCGGCGATGTGCCGGTAGGAGCTGTCCAGCATGACGTAGTACCCGTCGCCAACGCCCTTGACGGCCTGTCCGCGCCACCACGTCAAGACCGGCTTGCCGTGATAGCGCTGCGCGCGGAAGTCCGTGACGCCGTGCGTGTCGAGCGGCTTGAACCAGACCAGGTGACCCTCGTCGTCGACGATCATCGGGCCTGCCTGGACGACCTTCTTCTTCGGGGCGAAGAAGACGTACCCGGGAGTGGTTCCGTGCGCGGGCGTGGAGACCGTGACGACGGGCGGCTCGAGATCCGGACGCGAGCTGAAGTGCTGGACGGGCGGCTCGGCGGCCTGCTTCGCCGCGCTCCCGCCGCATCCCGCTGCCGAGAGGGCCGCAAGCAGGAGGATTCCCAGGCGGAGGCGAGTCGGACGTCTCATGAGTGAGCGGCACGAGCGCTCACGAGGCGAGCGCGCGGTCGTCGGAAGCATACGAAGAGAACTTAAGGGTCCTGTAATGGACGCACCCTGCCGATCCCCGATGCTATGGCCATGGACCAGCCGGCTCTCGACGATGCACGCCCGTACGGACGACGAACGTTTCTCGCGGTCGTCGCGGGCGGCCTGTCCTCGCTCGTCTGGGGGCCCGCGGCGTGGAACGTCGCCCGCGACGCGCTGCTACCGGTCGCAAGCGTTCTCCCACCGCCGCTCGCGAGCCTCGTCCGATCCGGCTGGAGGATCTACAGCGTCACCTCGATTCCACACGTCGACCGCGCGACCTGGCGGCTGAAGATCGACGGACTCGTCGAGCGGCCGCTGGAGCTGAGCTACGCCGACCTGCGCGCGCTGCCGCGCGCCAGGCAGGTGTCCGACTTCCATTGCGTGACCGGCTGGTCGGTCGCAGGCGTCCGCTGGGGCGGCGTGCGCTTCCGCGACCTCCTCGCCGCGGCCCGACCGCTTCCGAACGCGGCCGCAGTCGGCTTCTTCTCCGCCGACGGCTCCTACAGCGACTCGCTGACGATGGAGCAGGCCGGCCTCGCCGACTCGATGCTCGCGTACGAGCTGGACGGGCGGCCGCTGACGCGTCCGCACGGCGCCCCTGCGCGGGTCGTGATCCCGCAGATGTACGGCTACAAGGGCGTCAAGTGGGTGAACCGGATCACGCTGCTCGACCAGCCGCTCGACGGATACTGGGAGCACCGCGGCTACGACCGCGACGCCTGGATCGGCCACTCGGGCGCGCATGCATAGCGATCAGGCGATTACCGTTCGCCGCTTCTCGCGAAGCGAGCGCGCGATTCACTGGATCTACGCCGCCGCGTTCTTCGTGCTGCTCGGCTCGGGCCTCGTGCTCTATCTGCCTTCGCTGGCGGGGATCGGGAACCGCCCGCTGCTGAAGGACATTCACCTCTACACGGCGATCGCGTGCGCGGTGCTGCTCGCCGGTGTCGTCGCGGCGGGCGACCGCCGCGGACTGCGGCGGACATTGCGCGACCTGGACGGGTTCGACGAGGACGACCGGCTCTGGCTGCAACGCCATCCGATGCGGCAGGGTCGGTTCAACGCCGGGCAGAAGCTCAACGCCGCGTTGACCGCGGCCTTCGCGGTGCTCTTCGCGGTCTCCGGCTTCCTCCTCTGGTACGGCGAGCGGGACACCCGCTTTCGCTTCGCCGGGACGATCGTGCTGCACGACGGCCTGATGTGGATATCGCTCGTCCTGCTCGTCGGGCACCTCTACCTGGCCGTGATCTACCCGCGCACGCGGCATTCCCTGCGGGGCATGGTCGGCGGCTCGGTCCGCGTCGACTGGGCGTGGGAGCATCACCGCAAGTGGGTCGAGGACGTGCTCGCGGCCGGCGATGAGACCCCGGCCGCGGCGGCCGAGCGGCAGACCTAGCGGAAGGCCCGCTCCCGCTCCTCGCGGAGCAGCGCCTGCAGCTCCTCCTCGACCGGATCGATCCCGGGCTCGAGCTCGCCCGCGAGGAGGAGCTGCAACTCGGCCTCCACAGGATCCGGAGAAATCGGCCACGGACGGCGGCGCGCGAGTGCGAGGCCGCCGCCGGCCACCGCCGCGGCGAATATCAGGAGGGCGACCAGAAGCCACGGGGACGCTCGCCTGGCTGCGGTGACGCGCGGCAGGCGGTGCGGCGTTGCGGTCGAAGGGGGCGGGCCGGCACGCGGGGCCCGTCGGGTCCGAAGGGTCTGTTCCGGGCGCGCGGGTCCGGCCGCGCGGCGCAAGGCGTGCGGCGTCGGGTTCGACGCTCGCGGAGCCGCGGCCGGGACGTCGATCCGAGCGTGACCCACGACGAGCGCGGCTCGCGCACGCGTGGCCGGGGGCCGGACGGACGGCGCGACAGGCGGCGCCGTCCCGGAGCGCGCCGACGAGCCGGCGGCCGGGATCGGGACGACGGAGGTCGGGGTAGGCGTGGGCTGCGCGGTCGGAGCCGCGGGCGCGCCGACGACGAGGGCCGTGCTCGTCAACAGGTTCTTCAGGACCGAGCCGTCGTCCTGGAGCACGGCGGCGTAGAGCGCGTATGTCCCGAGCTCCGTCGCCGTCGGCAGCGTGAACGTCAGCGTCCACGATCCGTCGGACGCGACTGGCGAGGTCCCGAGCACGGGCCCCTCAGGGCCGAGCGTGACGGTCGCCGGCGCGTCGACCGGCGCGAAGTCGTCCGCCTGGAAGATCCCGTTGACGGTGACCGTGTCGCCCGGAAGGTACGCCGCGTTCTCGACGCTCACCTTCGCGATCCCGTGGGCGGAGGCGGGCGCGGCCGAAACCAGGATTCCGGCGAGCGCTGCGGTGATCAAGGCGATCCGCGCCACGAGCGGCGCGAGCTTACCAGCTAGGTGACCGCGAGCTACGTGGTCGCGACATAGAGCAACGACGCTCTAACCTCGAAGGCTTCGAGGCTACAGAGGGGGCTCCTCCATGCGCGTGCTTCGACTCGCGCTCGTACCGGCGCTCATCGGTGCGGTGCTAACACTCGGCCTGCCCGGCAGCTTCGGCGCGGGGCCGTCCACCCGATTTCAAACGACCACTGTCAATCCCCCCGACCCCCAGTCGAAAGGCCGCTGGGCGGAGCGAACGGCGGCCGCCGGCGACCTGAACGGCGATCGCGTGCCCGATCTCTTCGTCGGCGACCCCATGCAGGACGTCAACGGCGTCGTCGACGCCGGTCGGGTCTATGCGCTGGACGGCAAGACGCGAGCGATCCTGTACACGATCGACCCCCCGGAGCCGCAGGCGAACGCCAAGTTTGGATTCTTCATCTCCGCTCCCGGCGACGAGAACGGCGACGGAAAGGCGGACATCGCGATCGGTACGGACGCGCAGGACGTCTACACGGGAAGCGGGCCGCCTTGCGGAGCGCCGGAGCCGAACGGCTGCAACGAGGACCAGGGCGAGGCGTGGGTCTTCAGCGGCGCGGACGGGAAGCTCCTGTACGCGCTGAACGATCCGTTTCCGCAGGGGAGCTCGAAGAACTCCGCCCGGTTCGGCTCGCGGATCGGGCGCGCCGGGGACCTGAACGGCGATCGGAAGTCGGAGATCATCGTCGGCGCTTCGAACAACGACGTGCCGGCCGGCTGCGGCAACCGCAGCCCGCTGCCGGCGGGATGCCGAGTCAACCAGGGCCAGGCGTTCGTCTTCGACGGCGCGAGCGGCGCGCTGATGCGGACGCTCGACCTTCCGATCGCCGACGAGCAGCCGGCGGGGACCTGCGCGTCGAGCTGTGGTTCACTCGGCCTCGCCGTTCAGAGTCCCGGCGACACGAACGGCGACGGAGTTCCCGATCAGCTCGTCGACGCCGGCAGCTACAGCTTCTCTACGGGCTCCGGCGCGCCCTGCGGCACGCCCGAGCCGAACGCGTGCAACGAGAGCCAGGGCCGCGAGTACGTCTTCAGCGGCAAGGACGGCAGCGTCCTCCTTCGGATCGACGACCCCGAGCCGCAGGCCGGCGCGACCTTCGGGTTCCAGGACGCTGCACCGCTCTCGCCCGGTGATGTCAACCGCGACGGGCGCGCCGACATCTATGCCAACGGTTTCGTCCAGAACGGCCCTGCCGGCGAGGGCCAGGGACGGGCGTGGGTCTTCGACGGGAAGACCGGGGCGCTCCTGTACCGACTGGACGACCCGACGCCGGAGGTGGGCGGACAATTCGGATGGTCGCTCTCGAAGACCGACTACAACAAGGACAGCACCCCCGACCTCTACATCGGGCAATCGCCGCACCACGTGGCCGGCGCGACCGGCAGCGGCGGCAGCTACGTCTTCAACGGCAAGGACGGCTCGCTCCTGAAGGCGCTCGAGCTCCCGACGAGCGACCGCCAGCAGAGCACGGCGGGCGACCTCGGCCCGAACCTCGGCTGGACGGACTCGGCGCCCGGCGACCTGAACCATGACGGGCAGCCGGACTACATCGCCGGCGCGCCGTTCGAGGATGTCGGCGGAAACCAGGATCAGGGCAAGCTGTACATCTTCCTGTCGAGCGACACGACCCGGCCCGGCTCGCCGGCGGTACGTGGGCCGAGGCGGACGTCGAGCCACGCGCCGAGGTACCGATTCTCGGCGACGGACGCGGACAACCGGGCTTCCGAGCTTCGCTTCCGGTGCTCGTTCGGACGCGGTGCGCTGCATGCGTGCGGCGCGTCGATCCGGCAACGGCTCGAGCGAGGCGCCCATGTGCTCCGGGTGCAGGCGCGCGACGTGGCTGGAAACGCCAGCCGGGTCGCGAAGGTCAAGATCGTCGTGACCCGCTAGCGAGCCGCTCCGCCAGGCTCACGAGCGCTCTGACCGCAGGGGCGCTCGCGTCGAGATCGATCGGCGCGACGCCCTCGCGGTCGGCCTGCTCGATCGCCGGATCTTCCGGCACCGCGAAGACGTCGTCGTTTCCGACCGCCGCGCGAATCGTCTCCACGTCGGTCTCGTCGCGCACCTTGTTCGCGATCACCAGCACGTCCGCCCGGCTCGCGGCGATGCGCACCGAGCGGGCCGCGACCTCGATCGCCTTGGCGCTCGGATCGGCGACGACGAGGATGAGGTCGACCTGTCCGGGAAGCAGCCGCAGCACGGTGCCGATCCCCGCCTCCAGGTCGCAGAGGACCGTCGTCCCGTTCGCCTCTAGCTCCCCGAGCAACTGCTCGGGCGCGAGCCCGCATCAGGTTCAGCCGGGGTCGGCCTCGTCGATGCGCGAGACGACGACCAGCCGCACGCCGTCCGGGGCGTCGGCGCCGAACGTCTCGACGAGGCCGCTCGCCGTCGGCTCGTGCTCGAGCGTTCCGGCCTCGAGCGCCTGGCGGGCGGCGACGAGCCGGTCGGTCTCCTCGGGGCCGACCCCGAGCGAGATGCCCAGCATCGGGTTCGTGTCGCCGTCGAGCGCGACGACCGAGTGGCCGGCCTGCGCGAGCGCGCGGGCGAGCGTGCCCGAGACGGTGGTCTTCCCGACCCCGCCCTTACCGGCGACCGCGATCTTCACCACCCGAAGCCTACGCGCCGACGAGGCGGTCGGCCAGCTCCGCGATCGCAGTCGCCGCCGGCGAGGCCGGATCGTGGTCGATCAGCGCGACGCCCAGGCGGTCGGCCGAAGCGACCGCCTCGTCGCGGGGAACGGCGGCGAACACGGTCTCCCCGACGAGCTCTTCGACGCGCTCGACGTCCTCCGCACCTGCGACCTTGTTCGCGACTACACGCACGGTGACGCCGCTGCGCGAACGCACGATCCGCGCGATTCGCCTGGCCGTCAGCGCCGACTTCCAGTTCGGCTCGACGACCAGGACGAACTCCTCGGCGTACGCCGCCCAGCGGTACGCAGCCTGCCGCGGGCCGGCCGAGAGATCACCGACGATCGCCCAGTCCCGGAAGGCCTGCGCGCCCCCGATTCGCTGGACGAGGTCGTAGAAGACCGTGAACGCTCCCTGGATCGGGGAAAGTCCTTCCGGCGTCACCTTGCCGGACTGGAGCAGCAGGACGCCGTCGGGCCCCGGGGTCGCGTAGCGCCGGACGGCGCGCACGGGGCCGACGCCCTTGCGGACGCGCCAGCGACCCGAGTCGTTTCGCTCGGCGCCACCCAGCAGGGTCGGGTCGGCCGGCGCCTCGGCGCCGAGGCTCAGCGTCAGTCCAGGCATCAGATCCGAGTCGAGCGCGAGCACACGCACACCCCGGCGGCCGAGGACCCGAGCAAGGGTGCCGGCGATCACCGACTTCCCCGCGCCGCCCTTTCCGGCGACGGCAAGCCGGAGCGAGGCCGGCGGGCGCGCCGTTGGCCTCGCTCCTGAGGCGCCTCTCCCCGTCAGGGCTGAGGCGAGACGCGGCGTGGCGACAGACGCGGTCGCCGCGCCGCCGCGGCCGCAGGCAGTGCGTCCGGCGACGCTGCCCTCGCCAAAAGGCCGAGCCCGAACGCGGCGAGCGCCGCGATCACCGCTCCGACGCCGTAGTGGTAGCCGATCGCCTGCAGCGCCTGGTTCGTCGTCGACGTGTGCGAACCGCCCGCCATCGCGCCGCCCATGTGCGTCATCCCGCCGCCGCTGGCCGCAACGGTCGCCCAGAGCGGCTGGAGCGAGGGGCCGATCACGAACCAGAAGCCCCCGACGAGGGCGAGCAGCCCCCCGAGGCGCTGCCGCCCGCGACCGCCGCTCGCGAGCAGGATCAGCCCACCGACAACGGCGGCGATCGCTGGCGCGACGTGGAGGGTTCCCCGGCCCTCGGTCCACGTCCATGCGCCGGTGCTACCCATGCTGAAGCCGAACGTCGGGCCGACGAACGGCACGATTCCTCCCCAGAGACCGACCAGCACGATCAGCATTCCGATCCCGCGGGCGCCGGTCCGGGTCGCGACTCCCATGGCAACCTCCCTCTACTGCGACGTCGATCGCCGGAAGCTTACGCGGAGGCGCGTACGCGTGGGCGCGCGAGGGCGACGAACTCGCCGTACCTGCTGAGGAAGACGTCGACGGTCTCCCGCACCTCCGCCAGGGCTTTGGCGCGGCGATGCAGCTCCTCCTTGCCGGCGCGCGTGATCTCGTAGATGCGACGATGCGGCCCCGCGCTCGAGGCCTCCCAGGCGGAGCGGACGAGACCCTCGCGCTCCAGCGAGCGAAGCGTCCGGTACAGGCCGCCGGGGTCGTCGCTGCGCAAACCGAGCGGGCGGAGCCGCTCGAGCAGGTCGTAGCCGTGCGCGGGTTGCTCGCGCAGCAGGAGGAGCAAGCACGGACGGAGGAAGTTCTTGGGGAGCGCGGCCGCGTCAGTGGGCATGCTCTACGCGCTCCTCGAGGCAGCGGGCCGCCTCCTCGGGAGAATCGTGACACCAGCAGTCGTCGTCGCACTCGCCGTGCGCTTGGCCCGTCAGGCCGGCGAACTCGTCGGCGAACGAGCGCTTGCCGAGCTCCGAGCCATCGGCCGTGAGGGCATAGCCCTCGCCTCGTCGCTCCAGGTATCCCTCGGAGGTGAAACGCTCCAGATACGGCACGAGCGTCAGGTGCGGGACGGCGAGGAAGCGGCCCAGCACCTCGGCTGTCGGCGCGTTGCCGAGCCGCTCTCCGCTCAGCCAGTACATCGCCTGGAGGACTTCCTCCCGGACGCGCAACGCGTCGAGCTCACCCACGACTGACGACCGTCTCGGCAAGCTCCCCGATCGCGGCGATCGCGCGCGTGTCGGGCGCGAAGTCGAGCGGGGCCGCGCCGGCCCGCTCCGCGTTCGGCATCGCCTCGTCGAACGGGACGACGCCTACGATGTCCAGATCGTGCCGCTCCGCGAACTCGCGGACCGCGTCGAGGTCGTGCTCGTCGCGGACCTTGTTCGCGATCAGCGCGACCCGCTCGAGGCCGAGGTCGTGAGCGAGCACGGCCATTCGCCGGCCGGTCTCGAGTGACTTGTAGTACGGCTCGACAACCGCGTAGAGCGCGTCGGCGTAGCGCGCCGTACCGCGGGCGAGATGCTCGGGCGACGCCTCGGTGTCGAGAATGCAGACGTCCCCGTCCGGGGCGGCCTCGATGACGCTACGCACGGTAGCGTGCATGCTGCACAGTCAGCCCGTCCCCGCATGCTGCGGATGCGCCATCACGAGCAGAGTGACGCCGTCGGGCCCGGTGAGGGAGTGCGACTCGCAGACCTCCGCAAGCGTCGAGCTCAGCTCGGTCCCGTTCTCGGTGCGGCGCAGGAGGTCGCGAGGGAGCGTCGGCAACTCGTTCATCCGCTCGACCGGGATGCCGAGCGTCAGCGCGAGGTTCGGGTTCGAGTCGCCGTCGATCGCGAGCACGTTGCGACCGCTGCGCGCGAGCAGGCGCGCCATCGTTCCCGAGATCGATGTCTTTCCGGAGCCGCCCTTGCCCGCGATCGTGAGCTTCACGGCTGGAATCGTACAGTGGTCACCAGCGAATGCCGAGCTTGCTCACGAGTCGCCGCACCTCCGCCGCAGCCGGGTCGACGGCGGCGGCGACCACGGGCGACAGACCCTCGCCGAGTCGATCGGCGTCCTGCGGCTGGCAGCCGACGATCCACACCGTTTTCGGCAGGATGGTCAGGGCGCTCGCGAGCATCAGCGCTCGCGATGGCGTCGCGTAGTGCATGTCCGCGAGCTCGTCGCGCCGCTCCTGCAGTGACATCGTCGACACATCCTTCACGTCCGGTCGAATGACTGCGACCGTTCCGGGGGGGCGACCGAGCTCGACCGCGTCGACGACGACGAGCCCGTCCGTCGGCTCGAGCAGCTCCTGGACGAGGTGGATTCCGCCGATTCCGAGCTCGAGCAGATCGACGCCCTCGGGCGCGGCGACCGCCTCGAGCCGTTGCGCGACGGCCACCCCGAAGCCGTCGTCGCCCCGCAGGACGTTTCCCATTCCGGCCACGACCACCCGCATCTCGGTGGGAGGATAGGCAGCCGGTGGACGAGACGATCCACGAGCTGGAGGGGCGCCGCGAGCGCTACCCGGCCGAGCGCTACCCCGTGCAGCACGCGAGCGCGCAGTTCCACCTCGGCGTCGCGCTTGCGCATGCGGGTCGAGTCGACGAGGCGGTCGCGGCGCTCGAGCGGGCCGCGGAGCTCTTCGAGCGGGCGGGGCTGCGCGGCGAGCAGGCGAAAGCCGGGAACGCGCTCGGCGCTGCGCTTCGCCTGGCTGGCGACCTCGCCGGAGCCGAGCGGGCATTTGCCGACGCGGCCGAAGCGTTCGAGCACGAGCGCCACCCGCTGGAGCAGGGCGCCGCGCTCTTCAACCTCGGTCTCGTCGTCCGTGACCGAGATCCGTCGCGCGCGACGGCCGCGTTCGAGCAGGCGCGACGCCTGTTGCGCCCGGCGCCGCGGCGGGCGGCGGCGGCGGCCCGGGAGCTCGGGACCGCCCTCCTCGCCCTCGGGGACGCAGTGGGCGCCGAGCAAGCGCTGGAGGAAGCGCTGGCGCTGGCGGAAGGCTCCGGTGACGAGGCCGGCCGAGGCGCCGCCGCGAACGCGCTCGGGCTGGCGCGGCTCGCGGCGGAGAAGACGGACGGGGCGATCGAGGCGTTTCGCCTCGCAGCCGCGGCGCACCCGCGCGGCGTTCGCCCGCACGACTACGCAATGGCGAAGGCGAACCTCGCGCTCGCGTTCGAGCAGGGCGCCGATGAAGCTCGCGCGCGGCTTGCGGCCCGTCAGGCTCTGGGGATCGCCGAGCCGCCGGGCCCGGTCGCGGCGCAGGCCGAGGCGGCGCTTGCGCGACTGGGCTCCGGAGGCGGCGATCTCGGAGTCGTCCTCGACCGGGAGCCGTCGGAGCGGTGGCCGGCGCTCGTGCGCGAGGAGGTCGTCCGCTGGGCCGACGCCGCGCCGGACGTGCGCCGTGCGGAGTCCGCGAGCTGGATCGACGTCCAGCTCACGCGCCCCGACGAGGCACCGGAGCTCGCCGAGGCGTGGCTCGGTGCGCTGCTCGAGCTTCCGCCGCGTTTGATGGAGCTCGTCATCCGCAGCACGCTCGAGGCGCTGGGCGAGCGGGAGGCCGGCGTCCGCGACCGGTTCGGCTCCGACGTCTCCGCAGGGATGGCGCGGTTCTACGTCCCCCAGCTCGAACGGCTGCGCTCGATCTTCGAGCGGCTTGCGGCGGAGCTCGGCCAGGAGCCGTTGTGGAGCTGATCGGCGATCTCGGGGCGGCCGAGGTCGAGGCTGCGCTGCCGGGGCGCCCGGCGCGGACGTACCCGGCGCTCCTGTCGACGGACGCCGATGCCCGCGCCTGGGCCCGCGCCGGCGTGCCGGAGGGCGCGGTCGTGGTGGCGGAGTACCAGGCCTCGCCGCGCGGCCGGGCGGGCCTGGAGTGGCTGCTCGGGCAGGGCGAGGGACTCGCGTTCTCGCTCGTCCTGCGACCGCGCCTGCCGGCGGAGCGCGAGGGTTGGCTCTACACGGTCGCCGCCTCCGGCCTCGCCGATGCCCTCGGGCCCGAGACGACGATCGAGTGGCCGGACGAGGTCCGCCGCGACGGCACGCGCGCCGGTGCGGTCGGCGTCTACGCGGAGCTCGGTCCTGCCGGCGTCGAGTGGGCCGTCGTGAGCGTCCTCGCGGTGGAGGGAACGCCTCCGCGGGCCCCGCTGCTCGCGCGCATCGTCGAGGCGGTCGAGGCCGCAAACGGAAGCTCCACGGCTCCCGTTCTCGCCGACTACCTCCGGCGCTGCGAGACGATCGGGAAGACGGTCGCCGCGCGCTTGATCCCGCTCGGCCCCGCGGGCAAGACGGTCGCCGGCACAGCCGTCACCGTCCTCCCGGACGGCGCGCTCGTGATCGAGACCGCGAGCGGGAGCCGGGTCGCCGTTCGGCCTCAGGGACTCGGGCTGCTCGAGGTGACGTGACGGACCTCGCGCCGCACGAG
This sequence comes from Gaiellales bacterium, assembly GCA_038253005.1. GTDB lineage: Bacteria > Actinomycetota > Thermoleophilia > Gaiellales > Gaiellaceae > 3-1-20CM-4-69-9. The sequence goes on along the minus strand of JBBSHO010000004.1, from coordinate 38,679 downwards.
CTCGAGCGCCTCGACGAGCGCCGCCGTCGCCTCGGGCGAGAGGTGCTCGGACGGCTCGGTCCGCGCGGGCTCGACCTCGATCGTCACGGTCGGCTCCGGCAGCGCGCCGAGACCGTGCGCGACCTCGAGCACGAGGTCGATGCCGACGTACCCGGTGACGGCGTCGACGATCGACCGCTGGATCTCCTCGGCCGACAGCTCCGGCATCGCCACCTCGCGCCGCTCCACCGCTCCCGGCGCGCGCCCGCGTTCCGCAGCTCCGACGAGCACGAGGGCGGCGGGGCGCAGATCCTCGAGCCGCTGGGCGACTGCGACCGCGCCGTACGATAACTCCTCGACGACGACGCCCGGGCCGAAGTCCTCCTGCGCGAGCCGCTCGACGGCGATGCGGCCGAGGTCGAGATCGCCCTGGTAGAGCTGGGCGACGCCGCCGACGAGAACGCTAGTCAGCGCCGCAGGCGCAGGTGTTCACCTCGCGCACGATCGTCCCGTGCCCGGTGTCGACGTGCGTCGTGCAGGGCATGCAGGGATCGAAGCTGCGGATCGCGCGCAGCATGTCGATCGACGTGAACTTCCTCGGGTCGGAGGTGTCCTCGATGATCGGCGTGTTCATGACCGCCTGCTCGTAGGCGCCCGGCTGCTCCCACGGGTCGCGTGGCGAGGCGTTGATCGTCGAGGGCGTGACGATCTGATAGTTGACGATCTTCCCCTGGTCGAGCGTGAGCCAGTGGGTGAGATAGCCGCGCCCCGCGCCCCAGAAGCCGGCGCCGCGCGCCTCGACCTTCGGGATCTTCCGCTCGATCTCGCGTGAGGTCGCCGCCGCGACCCGCGTCTCGCCCTTCTTCATCAGCCGGTAGGCCTCGAGCAGGCTCTCGAGGGCGACGAGCTGGGAGAAGAGGTAGTGGTAGGCGCGCCCGCGATTGCGCTCGAAGGCGTTCCAGACCTGGGGCACGTGCCACTCGACCTCCTTCTCGGGCCGGAAGCCGTGCGGAATCCGCAGCTTGATGCTGTGGCCGGTCGCCTCGATGAAGTCGCTCTGCGGGTGCTTCTGCGCCATCGCCGTCAGGAAGAGCCGCGCGTAGGCGCCGGCTTCGATCACCTTGCGGTCCCACCTCGGGCTCGTCGCCCACGTGTACTTGTCCTTCCAGCTCTTCTCGCTCGGCTTCGGCAGCGTGCGCTTGTTCCACGGGTGGAAGGGACTGAGCGGGTTCCCTTGCGGGTCCTCGGCGTAGCGATCTCCGGACCACTTCTCGTAGTAGGAGTGCTCGACGAACTCCTCGAGCCCGATGTTCGTGTCGGTCAGACGCGTCGTCACGAGCTCCCCGTCGATGATCACGCCCGGCGTCGACCAGCGGCGCTCGCCCCACTCGTTGCAGTTCTCGTAGGTCGCGTCGTAGGCGTAGGGATCGTCGTAGTAGCCGTTGTCGATGAAGTTCATCGGCAGCGCGCCGACCTGCTTGTACCGCTCGTCCGCCTCGTAGAAGAAGGTGGCGAGGTCGTCCCAGATCCCGACCATCCGCTGGGCGTAGTCGAAGATCCGGCCCAGCTTGCTGTGGTACTCGTTGAGCGTCTGCATCGTCACGGTCGTGGAGACGCCGCCGGGGACGATCGTCTGTGGATGCGGGTACTTCCCGTGCAGGATCACGAACTTCTCGCGCGCGAGCCGCGTGAACTCCAGGCCCTCCTGGTAGAGGCGGCCCGTCAGCGGGTTCAGCTCGGTCATCAGCTCGGCCATGGTCTTGAAGCCGTGCTGGTCCTCGCTCGGGCAGCGCCACCGCTCGGCCTTCGGCCAGAGCTCCGGGTTGACGGCCTTGACGACCGCCTCGGAGTAATCCGGCCCCGCGAGCAGGTAGAGGTGCAGCGGGTTGTCGTAGCCCATCTCCGCGGCCTCGCCCATGTTCCTGATCACGGTGCCGAGCGGAGGCGGCGTCAGGCCCATCGCCATCTCGAGCGCGTAGACGGAGGCGTGAGCGTGCACGCCGCCGCAGACGCCGCAGGCGCGCGAGGTGATGTAGATCGCGTCGCGCGGGTCGCGGCCGATCGCGATCACCTCGTAGCCGCGGAAGAGCGTCGCCTGCGAGCGCGAGTCGAGGTAGCGGCCGTTCTCCAGATCCGCAGTCACGTTGACGGCGAGCGCTCCGGCGACCCGGGTCACCGGATCCATGTTCAGCTCCCTGATGTGGCCGTTGCGGGCCATCAGGCTCTGGATCTGCTGCTCCCGCTCGGCCTCGGTCATCGCGACCTCCGGGCGCGCGACGGTGACCGAGTACGGGTCGGGGATTCCACCCTTCAGCGATGCGTGCCCCGACTCGTCGAACTGGACCGGGAGGTTCTTGAAGCACATGGCTACGGTCCCTGGTCGTGCTCGGGCTCGGGCGCGGGCATCGAGCCGCTGCCCGGCGGGACGCGCGGCTCCTCGTGCTCCCGCGCCGGGTCCTCGGCCTCGGTCCACTCCTCGCGCTTGCCCCACTCGGGCGCGTCCTTCTTGCCTCGGTCGCCCGAGCGGCGGATCACGTCGTAGACCTTGTGCCCCACGTCGCGCACGGCGCCAGGCTCGGGCTTCTCGAGCGCGAAGCCCGAGGGGGTGTCCTGGTGGAGATCCCACCGCACCTCGCGGTTCAGGTTGTCGTTCGAGTACATCCGTAGCGGCTTGACGATCGTGCCGACGACCCGAGACATCGTCGTCGAGACCTTCGAGCCGGGCGGCGTCTTGTAGAACGGGGTGAACTTGTCCGGGAACCCGGGCATCGTGCACCCGATGCACGGACCGCCGGCGTTCATGCAGCCGCCGACGTGGTTGATCGCTCCACGTGAGGTGATGTTGCAGTTGACGACCGGTCCCCAGCAGCCGATCTCGACCAGGCACTCCGGGTCGCCGTACTCCTTCGCGTACGTGCCCTCTTCGTAGTACGCGCCGCGCACGCAGTGACGATGGACGGTCTCGCCGAAGAGCCACGCGGGGCGGCCGAGCTCGTCGAACTCGGGGAGAGGCCCGAATCCCTGCAGGAAGTAGAGGAGCGCGGCGGCCGTCTCCGTGAAGTTGTCGCCGATCGGCGCGCAACCGGGAACGTTCACGACCGGGACGCCGAACGCGCTGCGGTAGTGCTTGCCGAGAAAGTCCATCAGGCTCATCGCGCCGGTCGGGTTCCCGTGCGCCGCGGGAACGCCTCCCCAGGCCGCGCAGGTGCCGATCGCGATCGTCGCGGCGGCGCCCGGAGCGAGCCGCGCGATCCACTCGTCCGTCGTCACGGTTCGCATCCCACCGTCGGGCCCCCAGGGCTCCTCGCCTTGCCCCGCCCAGTAGCCGCCCGTCTCGAGCGCGACCGTCTCGTCGGAGATCGAGCCTTCGAGGACGACCACGTACGGGCCGTCGAGCTCACCGCGAATCGCGTCCTCGTGCGCGCGCAGGTAGTGCGGGCCGGACTCGATGTTCACCACCGGGTGGTGGAGGATCACGCGCGGAAGGCCGGGGTGCGCGCCGAGCAGGAGGCTCTCGATGCTGGGTGCCTGGGCGCCCGTGACCGAGACCGTGCACCCGTCGCAGCTCATGCCGGCGAACCAGAAGAGGTGCACCTTCTCGAGCGGCCCCATCCGGCTCAGCGGCCCCGCCTTCGCGTAGGGCTCGAGATAGTCCTCCATGGACGCCCGAGCGGGCATGCCGAAGTCGCCGATGTCCTGGACGTCCTCGTGGAATCGGTCCACGGGACCGAGCGCTTCGAGCAGCCGCTCGGCGGGGGTCGTCTCCGAAGTTGCCGTCGCCATCCCGCCCCCTTCACCACCCGGTGGACGCAAGGTAGATGCGTCGTGCATAGTGCTGTTCACAGCGGTCGAAGTCAAACGGGAGGAGCTGCGTTGGCGAAGACCTTCGAATGCTCGCACGGCGGTGTCGTCTGCGGCGCGAAGATCCGCGGCGAGACGGAGGAGGAGGTTCTGCGTAAGGCGATCGAGCACGCGAAGTCGGCGCACGGCGTCGACCTGACCCAGGCCCGGACGCTCGCGCGGTATGCCCAGAGCCTGATCGAGGACGTCTAGGTTGGCGCTCGGGCTCTCGACGACCGGCTGGTGGGCGATCGGGCTCTCGGTCGGCGGCGTCGTCGTCCTCGCCGTCGCGCTCCTGCTGCTCGCGATCATCGCGCTCGCGCGCCGGATCGCCCGTCAGGCCGCCGACATCACGGCGGCGCTCGACGGGGCGCGCTCGAACACGGAGCCGCTCTTCGACATTGCGAACGTCAACCTCTCGCTGGAGCGGATCACGCGCGGGCTGAAGGCGGCGCGGGGGACGGAATGAGCACGGCTGCCGCGGTCTTTGCCTGGATCGGGCTCGCGCTCGGTCTCGGCGTCGCTCTGCTGGTCGTCGCCTTGTTCCAGCGCGTGCTCACGCCTCTCCGCGAGATCAAGCGCCTCGCCGGAGACACCCTGGACGCGGGTCTCGGGATCACGCGGCACCTCGACGGCGCCGACGAGCTCCTCCGCACGCACGAGCTTGCGACCGCCGTGCCCGGCCTCGCGACCGCATATCTCGGCAAGCTGGGGGAGGCGCCGTGATCGTCGGCCTTTCGAGCGGAGTAACGATCGCCTGGTGGATCGCGCTCGGTGTCGGACTCGTCGTCGCACTGGTCGTCTGGGCGCTCCTCGAGATCCTCCGCCGGAGCGTCAACGCGGTCCGGGACGGCGTCGACGCTGTCCTGTCGCTCGGCGGCCAGGTCGCGCAGAACACGTGGACGGTCCAACTGCTGAGGGCGACCAAGGCACGCGGGGTCGAGCTGCTCGAGGAACTCGGGCGGCGACCCGCGGAAAGGAGCGAACGATGAAGACGGCGCTGATCGCGCTGACGCTGGTCGAGCTCGCGGTGCTGGTGCTCGTGCTCGCGACGTACCTGATCCTGATCGCGGCGCAGCTACGCACGGTCGCGAAGACGCTCGGCCTCGTCACCTTCGGCGTACGCGCGATCGAAAAGCAGACCGAGCCGCTCGGGCCGGTGCTCGGCGAGATCAACGGGGCGCTCGAGCAGGTCGCGACCGCGCTGGCCGGCCCGCCGAAGGCGATGGTGGAGGAGAGGACGGTCGAGGCTGTCGAGCACGGGCCGACGCGAGAGGTCAGCGGCGGCGGTTAGCGGTCTGACCGTTCGGTGACAGTCGCGGCGCAGCAACGCGAGCGGCGCCGGTTCCACGTCGAGGGGGTGGTGCAGGGCGTCGGTTTCCGGCCTTTCGTCTACGGGCTCGCGCGCCGGCACGGGCTTGCGGGGTTCGTCCGGAACGACGGCGGAGACGTCGTCGTCGAGGTGGAGGGCGAGACCGCCGCGGTCAGGTCGTTCGGTCGCGCGCTGTCGTCGGAGGCTCCGTCGCTCGCGCGCGTCGATTCCGTCGCGAGCGCGCTCCTCGCGCCTGCGGGCGAGCACGGCTTTACGATCGCGGCCAGCGGGACGATCGCCGGCTCCGCGCTGATCCCGGCGGACGTCGGTACCTGCGAGGACTGCCTGCGCGAGCTCTTCGATCCGGCGGATCGGCGCTACCGCTACCCGTTCGTGAACTGCACGCAGTGCGGGCCGCGGTTCACGATCGTCCGCTCGGCCCCGTACGACCGCGCGCGAACGACGATGGCCGGCTTTCCGCTCTGCTCCGACTGCCGTCGCGAGTACGAGGATCCGTCGGAACGGCGCTTCCACGCCGAGCCGATCGCGTGCCCCGCGTGCGGCCCGCAGCTCTCGATGCCGCTCGAGGAAGCTGCGTCGTTGCTCCGGGAAGGGGCGATCCTGGCCGTGAAAGGGCTCGGCGGCTACCACCTCGCGTGCGACGCGGCGAACGAGGCGGCCGTCGGACGCCTCCGCGACCGCAAGCACCGCGAGGAGAAGCCCTTCGCGCTGATGACGCGAGAGCCGGGGCTGCTGGCCGAGCTCGGCCCCGACGACGAGGCGTCGCTCCGTGCGCGCGAGCGGCCGATCGTGCTCGTTCGGCGCCGGCCCGGCGGACCGGTCGCGCCCTCGGTCGCACCCGGCAGCGAGTGGCTCGGGATCATGTTCCCATACACGCCCCTTCACCATCTCCTGCTGGCGGACGTCGGCCGCGCGCTCGTGCTGACGAGCGGGAACCGGTCGGACGAGCCGATCGCGTACGAGGACGACGAGGCACGGGCCCGACTGGGCGGAATCGCCGATGCGTTCCTCGCGCACGACCGCCCGATCCACCGCCGCTGCGAGGACTCCGTCGTCCGGGCCGGCTTCCCGATTCGCCGCTCGCGCGGGTACGCGCCGGTGTCGCTGCCCCTGCCCGTCGAGGCGCGCAGGCCGATCGTGGCCGCCGGCGCAGAGCTGAAGAGCACGTTCTGCGTCGCGCACGGCGCCGCGGCGTTCCTCTCTCCACACCTCGGCGACCTCGACACGGAAGCGGCGCACCGGGCGTTCCGAACCGACCTTGCGCTCTACCTCGACATGCTCGCCGTACGGCCGGAGGTGGTCGCATGCGACCTGCATCCCGACTACCTCGCCACGAGATGGGCGCGCGAGCAGGACGCCGAGCTGGTGGAGGTCCAACACCACCACGCGCACGCGGCGGCGTGTCTCGCGGAGCACGGCGAGCAAGGGCCTGCGCTGGCGGTTGTCTTCGACGGCACCGGCTACGGCGCCGACGGGACGCTCTGGGGCGGCGAGATCCTGCGCTGCGACCTCGCCTCGTACGAGCGCGTGGCGCACCTGGAGCCGACGCCGCTGCCCGGCGGGGAGGCGGCGATCCGGGAGCCGTGGCGCGTCGCGTCGGTCTTACTCGAACGTGCGGGGCTACCCGTGCCGTTCCCGCGTTGGCCGCTCGTCCGCGAGAGCCTGAAGGCGAACGCTCCCCTGTCGTCCGGGATGGGTCGGCTCTTCGACGCGATAGCTGCGCTGCTCGGCGTCCGCGAGCGCGTGACCTACGAGGGCCAGGCGGCGGTCGAGCTCGAGCAACTCGCCGACGAGACTCCTGCCGAGCCCTATCCCTGGCGCTTCGGCGATCCAGCGAGCCTCGTCACATGCTGTTGCTCGGATCTGGCAAGGGGACGAGATCGGAGCGAGATCGCCGCGGCCTTCCACGAGACGATCGCCGTCGCGGCCGCCGAGATGTGCGCGGGGGCGGGCGACCCGCGGACGGTCGTCCTGTCCGGAGGGTCGTTCCAGAACGTCCGCCTCCTCGCGTCGACACGCCGCCGGCTCGAGCGCCACGGTTTCCGTGTACTCACACACCGACGCGTTCCCCCGAACGACGGCGGGATCAGCTACGGTCAGGCCGCGGTCGCGGCGAGGAGGATTGCGTCATGTGCCTAGGCATTCCCGGACAGATCGTCGAGCTCGTCGACCCGCACCACCACATCGCGAAGGCGGAGGTCTCCGGTGTCCGGCGCAACGTCAACGTGGGCTTGCTCGCAACCGGAGACGACGCGGTCGGCGTCGGCGACTGGGTCCTGATCCACGTCGGGTTCGCGCTCTCGAAGATCGACGAGGAGGAGGCGCGGGCGACGCACGAGTTCCTGAAGCGCCTCGGCGAGCCGTACGAGCAGGAGCTCGAGGAGCTGAAAGGGAGCCGGATCGAATGAGGGATCGGCTCGCCGCACGCGTCGAGGAGCGCGAGCGCGTGCTCTCGCAGTTCCTCGAGGCGGAGCAGCACCGACTCGCGCTCGCGTGCCACGAGGTCGCGCGCGCCTTCGCGCGCGGCGGCACGCTGCTCGCGTTCGGAGCGGGGCCCGCGGAGACGGACGCGGCGCACGTCGCCGTCGAGTTCATGCATCCCGTGATCGTCGGGAAGCGGGCGCTGCCCGCGCTCGCGCCACCGAGCGACGTGCTCCGCCTCGCTCGGCCCGACGACATCGCGCTCGCGATCGCACACGAGGCCGACGACCTGCCCGCAGGCGAGTTTCTCGAGCACGCACGCGAGCGCGGCCTGCTGACGGTCTCGTTCGGAACGGCGCCGGCCGACTTCGTCTTCGACGTACGAAGCGACGACCCGCAGATCGTCCAGGAGGTGCAGGAGACGGCCTACCACGTGCTCTGGGAGCTCGTGCAGGTGTTCTTCGAGCACCCGGGCTTGCTCGAGGAGCGCTGCATCACCTGCGGCGACGTCGCCGTCCCGGCCCGCGTCGTCGAGCTCCAGAACGGGACGGCGCTGATCGAGCGGGGCGGCGCCCGCGAGGAAGTGGCGGTCGACCTCGTCGCGGGCGTCGCCGTCGGCGACCTCGTCCTCTGCCACGCAGGTGTCGCGCTGGAGAAGCTCGCGTGACCGATTTCCTGTACCCGTTCCTGGCTCGCGAGGAGAGCGATCTCGCAACCGTGCTCGCCGACGTTGCCGCGTCGACCGTCCAGAAAGGACAGGACGTGATCGCGCTGCGCCGGGCGATCGACCTCGACGCCCTGCTCGGGTGCGGGGAGGCGATCCGGGAGCGGCTCGAGCGCGGCGGCCGCCTGATCGCGTTCGGCAACGGCGGCTCCTCCACCGACGCGCAGGACGTAGTGACGGACTGTTGCAAGGCGGGCTGGGCGGCGGTGGCGCTCACGAACGACGTCGCGACGATCACCGCGGTCGGCAACGACGTCGGCTACGCGAACGTCTTCTCGCGCCAGCTGATCCCGCTCGCCCGGCCCAGCGACGTGGCGCTCGCGATCACGACGAGCGGCTCGTCGCAGAACATCCTCGCCGCGCTGGAAGAGGCGCAGCGGCGGCGACTCCTGACCTGTGCAATCGCCGGCTACGACGGCGGGCGCCTCCGCGAGCTGGACTGGCTCGACCACTTGCTCGTCGTCGAGAGCGACTACGTCCCCCGCCTGCAGGAGGCGCACGCGACGATCTACCACCTCCTGCTCGAGGTCGTCGGGGAGCGCGCGTGAGGTTCGTCGACGAGTACCGCTCCGGCGACCTCGCCCGTCGCGTGTCGGAGGAGATCGAGACCCTGCTCGAGCCAGGACGGAGCTACAAGTTCATGGAGGTCTGCGGCGGCCACACGCACGCCATCTACCGGCACGGGATCGAAGACCTGCTGCCGTCGCCGATCGACCTCGTCCACGGTCCCGGCTGTCCTGTCTGCGTGATTCCGATGGGGCGGGTCGACGACGCGATCGCGCTCGCCGAGCGTCCGGAGGTGACCTTCACGACCTTCGGCGACATGCTCCGCGTCCCGGGCGCCGCGGGGTCGCTCCTCGATGCGAAGGCTCGCGGCGCGGACGTCCGGATGGTCTACTCGCCGCTCGACGCCCTCAAGGTCGCGCGCGAGAACCCGGAGCGCGAGGTCGTCTTCTTCGCGATCGGCTTCGAGACGACGACGCCGTCGACGGCTCTGACGCTCCTGCGTGCGCGAGCGGAGGGCATCCGCAACTTCTTCGTCTTCTGCAACCACGTCACGATCCTCCCGGCGATCCGCGCCATCCTCGACTCGCCCGACTTGCGGCTCGACGGCTTCGTCGGCCCCGGCCACGTCTCCACGGTGATCGGGATCGGCCCGTACTCGTTCATCGCCCGCGACTACCGGAAGCCGCTCGTCGTCGCCGGGTTCGAGCCGCTCGACGTCCTCCAGGCCGTCTACATGATCCTCCGGCAGCTCACCGAGGGCAGGAGCGAGGTCGAGAATCAGTACGGACGGGTCGTCCGCTCGGCGGGGAACCAGCGCGCGCTCGAGACGATCGCCGAGACGATGGAGCTGCGGACGACGTTCGAGTGGCGCGGCCTCGGCTTCATCTCGCAGAGCGCGCTGAAGCTCCGGCCCGAGTTCGCCGACTGGGACGCCGAGCTCCGCTACGAGGTGCCCGGAGTGCGGGTCGCCGATCCGAAGGCATGTCAGTGCGGCGAGGTGCTGAAGGGCGTGATCAAGCCGTGGGAGTGCAAGGTCTTCGGCACCGCGTGCACGCCGGAGCGGCCGATCGGGACGTGCATGGTCTCGAGCGAAGGAGCGTGCGCCGCGTACTACAACTACGGCCGCTTCGCTCGCCGTCGCGAAGCGGTCGAGGCGTGACGGACGCGCGCGAGCTGGAGGTGCTGGAGGCGGTCGAGCGCCGCCGCCGCCTGAAGCCGAAGCTGAAGGACGAGCTCGTGACGCTCGCGCACGGGGCGGGCGGCAAGGCGTCACACGTCCTGACCGAGGCGCTCTTCCTCGAGGAGCTCGGGAACCCGTTGCTCGCGCCGCTCGGCGATGCGGCGCTCGTCCAGGACAACGGTACGCGCCTCGCGGTCACGACCGACTCGTTCGTCGTCAAGCCGCTCTTCTTCCCCGGCGGCGACATCGGCGAGCTCGCCGTCAACGGGACGGTGAACGATCTTGCGATGGCGGGCGCTCGGCCGCTCTGCTTGACGGCCGGATTCATCGTGGAGGAGGGCTTCCCGACCGCCGACCTCCGCCGGATCGCGGCCTCGATGGGCGCCGCGGCGGGGCGTGCCGGCGTGGCGGTCGCCGCCGGAGACACGAAGGTGGTCGAACGCGGGAACGCCGATGGTCTCTACGTCAACACCTCGGGGCTCGGCGTCGTCGCGGACGACCTGGAGCTCTCTCCCGCCCGGATCCGGCCGGGCGATCGGGTGCTGGTCTCCGGGACCCTCGGCGACCACGGGATGGCGATCATGATCGCCAGGGGCGATCTCGAGCTCGAGGTCGAGCTGGAGAGCGACACCGCCCCGCTGGCCGGACTGGTCCGCGAGCTGCTCGGCGCGACGGATGGTGTCCGCTGCCTTCGCGACCCGACCCGGGGCGGCCTCGCGACCGTGCTGAACGAGCTGGCGGTCGACGCCGACCTGGGCATCGTGCTGGACGAGACCGCGGTCCCGCTTCGGGCCGAGGTCGTGGGCGCCTGCGAGATCCTCGGCATCGACCCCCTCTACGTCGCCAACGAGGGCAAGCTCGCGGCGATCGTCGCTCCCGAAGCAGCCGAGCAGGCCTTGGCGACGCTGCGGTCGCATCCGCTCGGAGCCGCCGCCGCGATCGTGGGCGAGGTCACGGCCCAGCCCGCCGGCCTCGTCCTGCTGCGTACGACGTTCGGCGGGAGCCGCGTCGTCGACATGCTCGTCGGGGACCCGCTCCCGCGAATCTGCTGATGTCCCAGGAGCCGCCGCAGTTCTGCCCGTGGTGCGGAACGCCGATCGGCTACGAGGAGCACGAGCACGAGCCGCGCTACGAGACGCTCGCCGAGCAGGCGCGCGCGGAGGGCGTCGACCTCCCGCCGCTTCCGAAGCGCGTGCGCGCGCTTCTCACCGGCGAGAGCTTCGTGGCCGCATGTCCCGGCTGCCGAACGATCAGCCACGTCGTCGGCCACCGCGCCGACGACGCGAGCTGACCAGTCCGGCGCCGCCGCAACGTCGCGTGTCCTCAGGCCGAGCTCGGAACCGGTCGCCGGACCGCCAGGGACCCGACGAGGGCGAGTCCCTTGGGCGATCGTCCGGCCGAGCGCGAGCGCGAGCAACGCGATGATCAGCAGTCCGATGGAGAAGCGTCGCTTCATCGAGCGTGTCTAGGCGGTGGCCGGAGCAGGCGTCGCAGCGCCCGCCTCGTAGACCGGCCCGTAGCCGACCAGCCGCCCGACGGGCGCGCCCATCGCGAGGCCGATCCGCTGCAGGAGCGCGGGCGGGAACGGCAGCTGCACCGTGTCGAAGTGCGCGTTCGCGATCACCGCGAGGCGCAGCAGGTTCGGCATGCCCTTCCGGTTCGTCTTGCCGTCGCCCGCGAGCGCGAACATCGTCTCCAGGAGCGACTCGAACTGCAGCGCGGGCCGGACCTCGCAGACGAACTGGGCGACCTCGTCGCCGGCGTTCCAGAACTTGTGCGGCGTGCCGGCAGGAACGGTCAGCCGCTGGCCGGGGCCGGCGACGAGCTTCTTGCGGCCGACCTTGAAGCCGACCGAGCCGCGCAGGACCTCGAAGCGCTCCTCCTGGCCCGGATGGACGTGCGCGGCCGCGACGAAGCCGTTCGGCTGCACGAAGGTCTCGATCACGACGGCCTGGCCGCCGGTCTCACGCGACGTCTTGCGGAAGACGATGCGCTCGCCCGTGACGGGATTCTCGATCGTGTCTCCTGCGTGGATCATGGTGTCTCCTCTCGTCTCGCCCGCCTTGTGGCCGGCCTCTGCCGAGCACGATCCGCGCAGCGCTTAAGATTCGCTTGGCGACCACTTAAGGGGCGATCACGACGACGGAGTTCCGGATTCTCGGGCCGGTGGAGGCCTTGGTCGAAGGGCGCTTGCTCCCGCTCGGCGCGCCGAAGCAGCGGGCGATGCTCGCCTCGCTCCTGCTCGCCCGGGGCCACGTCGTCTCCCGCGAGCGGCTCGTTGACGCGCTGTGGGGAGACGATCCGCCCGCCTCGGCCGCCGCGGCGCTGCAGGTGTACGTCCACGGGTTGCGGCGAGCGCTCGGGGCCGAGCGGATCGAGACGCACGGGCCGGGCTATCGGCTCCGGCTCGAGCCCGGGGAGCTCGACCTCGAGCGGTTCGAGCAGCTCGTCGAACGTGCCGAGGGGTTGCTCGCGGCCGGGGAGGCGGAGGACGCGGCCGACGATCTGCGCGCCGCGCTCGACCTGTGGGCCGGTCAGGCGCTCGCCGATCTCTCCGCGGAGCCCCTGGCCGACGCAGAGACGGGGCGCCTGGAGGACCTGCGCCTCCGCGCCGTCGAGCTTCGCAACGACGCCGAGCTCGCGCTCGGCCGCCAGCATGCGCTCGTCGGCGAGCTCGAGCGGCTGATCGCCGAGCAGCCCTACCGCGAGCGGTTCCGCGAGCAGCACATCCTCTCGCTCTACCGCTGTGGACGGCAGAAGGACGCACTGGAGGCTTACCGCGCCGCGCGCGGCGCGCTCGTCGATGAGCTCGGAGTCGACCCGGGCCCGGCGCTCCAGGAGCTCGAGCGCGCGATGCTCCGCCAGGACGAGCGCCTCGATCCGCCGCAGCCCCCCGAGCGCGCGGCGGCGAGCCTGCCGACGCCACCGACGCCGCTCGTCGGCCGCCGCCTCGAGGTCGCGGCGGTCGCCGCCCTCCTGCGGCGGGACGACGTGCGCCTCGTCACCCTGACCGGCCCGGGGGGGTCGGGCAAGACGCGTCTCGGGCTCGCTGTGGCCGAGGAGCTTGCGCCGGAGCTCCGCGACGGGGCGGTGTTCGTCGACCTGGCGCCCGTCCACGATCCCGCGCTGCTCGCGCCGGCGATCGCCCAGGCGCTGGGAATGCAGGAGGGCGAGCGCCCGCTCTCCGCGGCGCTCGCGGAGCACCTGCGCGGACGGCGGTTGCTGCTGCTGCTCGACAACCTCGAGCAGCTTCTGGCGGGCGCGGCTGCGATCGCCGAGTTGCTCGCGGCCGCGCCGCGCCTCGTGGTGCTCGCGACGAGCAGGGCGCCCTTGCGCCTCTCCGGCGAGCACGAGTATCCCGTCCCTCCGCTCGCCCTCCCGAGCGGCGCCGACGCCTCGAGCTTCGAGCAGCTCGCCGCGAACGACGCGATCCGCCTCTTCGTCACCCGTGCTCGCGCCGTCGACCCGGCGTTCGAGCTCACCGAGGCGAATGTCTCCGTCGTGACCGAGATCTGCACCCGGCTCGACGGCCTGCCGCTCGCGATCGAGCTCGCCGCTGGGCGGAGCAAGCTGCTCCCGCCCGAGCGGATCGCAGGTCGGCTCGGCCAGGCGCTCGACCTCCTGACCGGCGGCGCGCGTGACCTTCCGGCCCGCCAGCGAACGCTTCGCGCCACCCTCGACTGGAGCCACGCGTCGCTGGAGCCTGCCGAGCGGGACGCATTCGCGCGGCTCGGCGTCTTCGTGGGCGGCTGGACGCTGGAGGCCGCAGCGGCGGTCGCCGGAAACGGAACGGTCGACGCGCTCAGCGCGGTCTCGTCGCTCGTCGACGCCAGCCTGGTGCGGCGCCTCGGCGACGGGGGCGAGCCGCGGTTCGCCATGCTCGAGACGATTCGCGTGTACGCGCTCGAGCGCCTGCGGGAGCTGAACGACGACGAGCCCCGCCGGCGGCGGCACGCACAGCACTTTCTCGGCCTCGCGGAGGCGGCCGCGGCGGTGACCGACGGCTCGTCCTTCGGGCTGCTCGAGCGCGAGCACGACAACCTGACGGGGGCGTTGGAGTGGGCGGCGCAGTCCGGTGAGATCGAGCTCGAGGTCCGCCTCGCCGTCGCCCTCCACTGGTTCTGGGTCGTCCGCGGCCACCTGGCCGAGGGGAGGCGTTTCTTCGAGGGAGCCATGCAAAGGAGCGCCGGCGCCGCCGACGCCGTCCGCGCGCAGGCTCTCGTGCACGGCGCGACGTTCCCCTACCGGCAAGGCGACGTCGGCGAGGCGAAGGGGCTCTGGGAGGAGGCGCTCGACCTCTTTCGCACGCTCGACGATCCGGCCGGGATAGCCCGTTGCGTCGCCGAGCTCGGCTCCGTGGCTATCGGCGAGGGCGATTTCGCAGCGGCCCTGGTGCGGTACGAGGAGGCGGCCGCGCTGTTTCGAGAACAGGGCCATCGCGTCCGGCTCGGGATCGTCCTCTCGAATCTCGCCGCCGTCGCGACGACGAGCGGCGACCTCGAGGCCGCAGCCCGCTACGGCGAGGAAGCGGTCGCCCTCCAGCGAGAGCTCGGCGACCGGGACGGGCTCGCGGTCTCACTCCACAATCTCGGCCGCGTGAACCTCGGTCGCGACGACCGTGGTCGCGAGCTCCTCGCGGAGAGCCTCGGGCTCGCCCGCTCGCTTGCGTACCGCGAGGTGACGGCCTACTGCCTGGAGGGGGTTGCGGAGCTTGCATATGCGGAGGGCGAGCTCGAGTCCGCGGCGCGACTGCTCGGCGCCTCCGAGGAGCTCTTCGCCGCGATCGACGTGCCGATGGCGAGCAAGGAGGAAGAGGGGCGCCAGCGGACGCTGAACGGCCTGCACGACGCGCTCGGGGCGGAAAGGCTCGAGGAGCTGCGGTCGGCAGGGCGGTCCGCCGCCCTCGAGGAGATGGTCGAGGAGGCGCTCGTACGCTGCGATCCGCTCGATCCCTAAGCCGATCTTAAGCGCGGCCGGAGACGATGACCTCGTCGTCAAGCACTGGACTCGATCGAAAAGGAGATGACGTGCACACTCTCTCGAAGTCGCCCCTTCCGGCCTCGTGGCTCACGACGCGCCTCGGCGTCGACGCAACCGAGATCGATCGCCTGCGGCGGGATGGCGAGCTGTTCGCCGTCCGCCCCGACGGAGCCGGCGAATGGCTCTACTCAGCGTGGCAGTTCGGGCCGGGAGGCGCCGTTCCGGCCGCCGTTCGCAACGCTGTCAAGGCAGCGCAGCGTGCGGGTCTGAGCGAGACGCGGCTGCTGTCCATGCTCGCCCGGCGCGTGGGGCTCATGGGCGGCGGGCGTCTGCTCGACCTGCTGTTCGAAGGGGATGGCGACCGCGTGATCGCGGAGATCCGGACGTTCGCCGGCGAATGCGCCGGTCGCCACTACGCCGTCGTCGCGAGAAGCGCCTCGCCCTCGCGGATGTAACGGGTCGCGCCGACGGAGCGATCGAAGGCGAGTGCGCGCTGGAGTTGCTCGTCGGCCTCGGCGCCCGAGCGAGGTAGGCGTCGACGAGCGCCGCGGCCTCCGACTCCGAGTCGGAGGTGACGATGTTGCTCGACGAGTACCTGGCACGACCAGCGCGCCTCTCGCCCGCCAGTGAGCGTCCCTGCGGGCGGACTACAGGGACTTCGGGAGGCTGAACGTCCTAAAGCACAAGCTCCAGCATTCTGGCTCAGCCATGCGCTTTCGCCGCGTAACAAACGTGGTGCACCCAGCCTCACATAATCCGAACCACGCGACGGACGTGCCCGGAGATCGGCTCGAGCTCACAGCTCCCTACGCTAGGAAAGGTGGCTCGTCACGCCGATGAACCCGTGCGCGTTCATCGTGCGGTGTGCCCGGCGATGTGTGGTGGCCTCTGTGGCTGCGATCTGACCGTTCCGTCCGCGGGATCGCGGAGCGGTCGGTTGCCGGAAGGGCGTCGATGATGATGAGCACCTTCTTGAGGCGGTCGGCGGGGGCTGCTGGGTGGGCAGCGCCTATACGTCCACGGTGGTGGGCTGCTGCTCGCCCGGGGTGACGAGCCCGGTCTCGTAGGCGAGGACGACGGCTTGGGCGCGGTCGTGCAGGTGGAGCTTGCCGAAGATGCGCGCGATGTGCGTTTTCACAGTGGCTTCGCCGATGACGAGCTTGCGGGCGATCTCGCTGTTGGCGAGGCCGCGCGCGACGAGGCGCAGCACCTCGAGCTCGCGCGGGGTGAGCTCGGCGAGCGCGAGCGGCTGCTCGCTGGCGGGCGGGCGGGCGTAGTCGGCGATTAGCCGCCGTGTGATCGAGGGGGACAGCAAAGCCTCGTCGGCGGCGACGACGCGCACGGCGTGCAGGAGTTCGTCGGCGCCCGCGTCCTTCAGCAGGAACCCGGAGGCGCCGGCACGCAGCGCCTCGTACACGTACTCGTCCAGGTCGAAGGTGGTGAGGATCAGCACTCGCGGCGGCCGCTCGCCGCGGGTGAGGCGGCGGGTGGCCTCGATCCCGTCCAGGTTCGGCATCCGGATGTCCATCAGCACGACGTCGGGGCGCTTCAGCGGGACGAGCTCTATCGTTTCGCGTCCGTCGGCGGCTTCGCCCACGACCTCGAGGTCGGGCTCGGCGTCGAGGATGACGCGGAAGCCGGTGCGCACGAGTGCTTGGTCGTCGGCGATCAGCACCCGGATCATCCGGTAGCCCCCGCGCGCAGCGGCAGTCGCGCGCGTATGGCGAAGCCGTGGCCGTTGCGGGCGCCGGCCTCGAGCGTGCCGCCGTAGAGAGCGACGCGTTCGCGCATGCCCACCAGGCCATGCCCGGAGCCGTTGACGCACGCGGGGACGCCGACGCCGTTGTCGAGGATCTCGACCTCCAGCGCCGCGGGCTGATAGCGGACGATCACCTCCGCTTCGGCGCGGCCGGCGTGTTTGAGCGTGTTCGTCAGCGCCTCCTGCACGATCCGGTAGGCGGACAGATCGACCCCCGGCGGCAGATCGCTTGGTTCTCCTTCGAGGCGTAGGTCGACGCGCAGGCCCGCCGCGCGCACCTGCTCGACGAGCGAAGCGAGCGAGTCGATCCCTGGCTGGGGTGTAGTCACCGGCTGCTCGTCGCGGGTGCGTAGCACGCCGAGCAGCCGCCGCAGCTCGACCAGAGCTTCGCGGCCGGTCGTCTCGATCGAGCGGAAGACGCCGCGCGCCTCGTCCGGTCGGTCGAGAAGGCGCGACCCGGCCTGCGCTTGGACGACCATCACGCTGACCGAGTGCGCGACGACGTCGTGCAGTTCGCGCGCGATCCGCGCCCGCTCGACAACCACCGCTTCGCGGGCGGCGAGGTCACGCTCCCGTGCGGCCAGCTGCGCCCGCCGTTCGCGGTCGCCGACGACTCGGCGCACGAGCAGCACCACGACCGGCGTCACGACGGCGAAGCCGACGGTGTCGCAGGCTCAGTCTCGGGCCGGCCGCGATCGCCAGGTCGGCCGTGAGGATGAGCGCGACCCCGGCGAGGAAGCGGCGGGTCGGCGTCCACACGGTCAGCCCGTACAGGGCCGCGAGGTACGCGACCGCGACGGCCACGATCTGCAGGTTGCTCCAGAACCCGATCTCGATCGCGTACGCGGCGGGCACCGCGGCGCCGACCGAGAACGGATAGCGGCGGCGGAGCGCCACCGAGGCGGTGATGAGGGCGCTGATCAGGGCGGCGGCGAGCCGCTGCCCCGTGACGCCGTTCCCGGCCCAGACTTCGAGTTCGGCCACTGAGACGAGCACGAGCGCGAGGATCAGGTCGAGTCGCGTCTGATCGACCCGCCCGATCCAGTTCCGGAGCCGTCGGAAAGAGGAGAAGCGCACCCGCACGCGTCTACGGTAGAGCGTTTCCCGCCTCCTGCCGTCAAGCGCTGGGCGGATCCGCGCCGCCGAAACATCAACCTGCAGGGCTACCCCGGATCAGCACGCGTGCAGACGACGCGGATGCTGCGGCTCCTTAGCGTTCGCCTCATCAGTGAACGATCCGTCCCGCCGGCGACGCGCGCCTGCCGCTGCCGACACGCTCGCCGCTTCTCTGGCCAGCACTCACTGAACACCGACCAACCTCGAAAGGAGCACGATCATGAATGACCCCAGCCACGACCGTCGCTTTGGCGCCTGCGGGATCGCCGCCGTCGTCCTCCAGCTCGCCGGGCTCGTGCTCAGCGGCAAAACGCATCAGCTCGAAGTCACCGCCAGCACCGCGAAGATCGCGCACGCGCTCGCAACCCCGGTCGGCGCCACCACCTGGGTCGGCGCCTACATCGAGCTCGCCAGCTTCGGCTTCTTCCTCGCCTTCGCCGCCTGGGCGACCGCAAAGCTCGGCGGCGGCCTGCTCGCACAGATCGGCCGCGCCGCCGCCACCAGCTACGCCACCCTCAGCATCGCCTCACTCGGCGTGCTTGACGCATTCTCCTACCGCGCCGGGCACGGCATCAGCGTCCCGATTGGCCGCACGCTGATCACCGTCAACGAAGCCCTCTACGTCGCCAGCTGGTTCCTCGTCGCCCTCTTCCTGCTCGCAACCGGGCTGCTCGCGCTCGGCAACGCGCGGCGCCTGCTCGGCTGGAGCGCAGTCGGCGCTGCGATCTACACGCTCGCCGCAACTCCCTCGATCGGCAACTTCGGCCAGTTCGCGATCCCTCTCTTCTTCCTCTGGATCATTGGCGCCAGTATCGCGCTCGCCCGCCGCAGCCACGCACACGCGGGTTCGACCGCGGTCGCACGACACGTCTGACGCGAACCGGGCCCGGCGCCGGCGCAGGGATGCCGCCGTCGGGCCCGGCCCTCCGTCGGCACTCCAACCTGCCTACGGCGCCTGGCCGCCACTTCGCTGCTGATGTAGAGAAGCGTCGACAGCCCCCAACGACGGATGGTGTGTGTGGATGAAGGGCTCCCACGTGGCGCCGAGCGCCTCTTCGCCGTACGCCTCGATCGGTGCGCGGAGGAACAGCTCGACGCGGCAGCCCAGCGTCCGACTCAGCGGGCCGAGCCCGGTGTGACGAGTCCCGTCTCGTAGGCGTAAATCGCGACTTGGACGCGGTCGCGGAGGTTGAGCTTCTGGAGCACGCGCGCGACGTGGGTTTTGGCGGTTGCTTCGCTGATGACGAGCTGCTCGCAGATCTCGGCGTTCGAGCGGCCGCGGGCGAGCAGCTCGAGCACCTGGCGTTCGCGCGGCGTCAGCTCCGCCAGCGCCGGGGGCTGTTGTGGCGTGGGTGGGGGCTCGCGGCGGGCGAACTCCTCGATCACGGCGCGTGTCACCGACGGCGCGAGCAGCGCTTCGCCGGCGGCGACGATCCGGACGGCGGCGACGATCTCTTCCGGAGGGGCGTCCTTGAGCATGAAGCCGGAGGCGCCCGCGAGGAGGGCGTCGTAGACGTACTGGTCGAGCCCGAACGTGGTCAGGATCAGCACCCGGGTCGAGGTCCGGTCGCGCACGATCCGGCGGGTGGCCTCGATGCCGTCGAGGACGGGCATGCGGATGTCCATCAGCACGAGGTCGGGCTGCAGACGCCGCGCCTCGGCGATCGCGTCCTCGCCGTCGGCGGCTTCGCCTGCGACGGTGAGGAGAGGCTCGGTCTCGAGGATCTTGCGCAGGCCGACGCGAACGAGCGCCTGGTCGTCTGCGATCAGCACGCTCGTCATCGGATCGGCAGCACCACGCGGACGGCGAAGCCGCACTCCCCGCGGCGGCCGGCGTCGAGGCGGCCACCGTAGAGCGCGACCCGCTCGCGCATCCCGACCAATCCGTGACCGCCGCCTGCGACGGTCGCGGCCACACCGGCTCCGTTGTCCGCAACCTCGAGCTCGAGCTGGTCCGGCCCGTAGCGCAGCGTCACCGTCGCCTGCGCATCGCCCGCGTGCTTGAGCGCGTTCGTCAGCGCCTCCTGCACGATCCGGTAGGCGGACAGCTCGATCCCGACCGGCAACTCGCACGGCTCCCCTTCCACGTGGAGCTCGACGGGGAGCCCGGCCTCGCGCACCTGCGTCACGAGGCGGGGTAGATCGGCGAGCGATGGCTGCGGTGCGAGCGGGTCGCCGTCGCCGTTGCGCAGCATGCCGACCAGCCGGCGCATCTCCGTCAACGCGCCGCGGCCGATCTGCTCGATCGTCTGCAGCACCTCGCGCGTCGAGCCGGCTTGCCCGTCGAGCACGCGTCGCTCCGCGCCTGCTTGCACGACGATCATCGAGACGTTGTGGGCGATCGCGTCGTGCAGCTCGCGCGCGATCCGCGCCCGCTCCTCGACCACCGCCTCCCGTGCTGCCAGGTCGCCCTCCCGCTCTGCCAGCTCTGCTCTCCGCTCGCGGTCGCCGAGAATGCGGCGGACGAGGAGCATCACGACGAGCACGACGGCTACGAACGAGATTCCGCCCTTGGCGCTGCCGTTGAGGGGCGCGAGCGCCGTGGCGACGAACGCGATCGTGCCGATCAGGAACTGTCGCGGTCGCGTCCAGGCTGCGAGCGCGTACAGGGCGCAGAACTCGGCGATCGGATACGCGATCGCCTGCGGACCCCAGAACGCGTGCGCGAACGCGCCGAGCACCGGGATGCCTGCACCGACGAACGCCGGATAGCGGCGGCGCACGGCGATCGGCAGCGTCATCGCGGGCGCGACCAGCGCGAGTGCAATCCGGTGCGTGCCGGAGTCGCCGCCGACCAGCGCCCCGAGAAGAGCGTCGAGCAGCAGCAGCAGTGCGAGCAGCCGGTCGACCGCTGCTGGGTCGGGCCGGAAGCGAAGCAGAGCGGAGAGGCGGCCGGGCACGGGTCAGACGTTAGAGCCGACAGAGCCCCGTGTCATCAGTCGTCCGGCTGATCCCTGTGGCGCGAAAGATCAGCCGGCCGGCTGACGCGAAGATCGCGCCGGCGGCCGACGACGCGAGCGCTCCCGCCTCCTAGCCTCTGCCCGGGTCAGCAAACCGAACAGGAGGGATTGATATGACCACGCGACTCATCCGACTCGTACCGCTCGCCGGCGTCGTCTTCGCCGTGCTCGAGGTCGTGGGCAATCTGTCGATCGGCAAGTTCCCGGACGGAGACTCGCCGATCGCGAAGCTCGTCGCGAACGACTCGGTCCATCACGCCGGCATCGCCAGGGGCGGCTTCATTCTGCACTGGGCGGCGCTCTTCCTCGCCTTCTTCGCCGCGGCGCTCTGGTCGCGGATCCGCAGCAGCGACGTCCATCCCCTGATCGCGGGTGCGGCGCTCCTCGGCGCGGCGGTCACCGTGGCCGCCGAGTTCGCAGGCGCAGGCGTCTACTCCACGCTCGGCTTCATCGGCGACAAGCACACGATCGCGCCGGCCACGCTACAGGCGGTGCACACCGGCGCGGGCGGCGGCCCGATCAGCGGCGACGGCGGACTCGCGATCCTGCTGCTCGCGATCGCGGCGGCCGGGCTCGCCGGCCACGCCTTTCCGCGCTGGCTCACCTGGAGCGCCCTGCCGCTCGGGCTGCTGCAGTTGACCCCGGTCGGCTACTTCGCCGGGGTCGTCTTCCTGCTCTGGGCGGTGGCCGCGAGCATCTACATGACAGTTCGGCCCGCGCCGGAGGCAAACGACACAAGGCACGGCTCCGGCCTCGGGCCCGCAGGGCTCGACGACCCCGTCCACGGCTGATCCGACGCGACACGGATGGGCGAACGCTCCAACCTTCCGAACGGAGGGCCGGCACGGCCGGCCCTCCGAGTGCTCGTGACGAACGCGACAGTCCCTTCGGACGGGGGCTGGCCGGTGACGGCGCCGAAGCCGTCCGCTTAGCCGAGGCCGGCCACGTCGACGTCGTCCTGATGGATCTCAGCCTGCCCTCGCTTTCCGGTATCGAGGCGACCGCGCGCATCACCGCTCTGCCCGATCCGCCCGCGGTGCTCGTCGTGACGATGCTCGACGACGATGACGCAGTCGTCGCGGCACTGCGCGCCGGCGCCCGCGGCTACATCCTGAAGGGCGCCTCCAGCGACGAGGTCGCCGCCGCCGTCCGCACCGGCGGGGCCGTGTTCGGGGCCGGCGTCGCAGCCCGTCTGCTCGCTGCCTCCGGCACACCACATCCCCCAGACACACAGACCACGAGGAGCTCACCGCCCGCGAGCGCGAAGTGC
Source organism: Gaiellales bacterium (assembly GCA_038253005.1). GTDB lineage: Bacteria > Actinomycetota > Thermoleophilia > Gaiellales > Gaiellaceae > 3-1-20CM-4-69-9. Next base: position 16,610 of record JBBSHO010000004.1, on the reverse strand, counting down.
TCGCGCTTCTCGCCGAAGGCTCGACGAACAAACAGATCGCGCTCGCGCTCGGGCTCTCCCTCAAAACCGTCCAGAACTACGTCTCCCAGATCCTCGGCAAACTCCAAGTCGCCGACCGCACCCAGGCGGCTCTTCGCGCACAGCGCTACCGCAGCGGTAGGTAACGCTGTGCAGCCGTCGAGCTTCGCGCCTCGCCCGCGCGTCTATGTTCTGCTGGTGCGGACGGGGGCGGCGAGCGCGTCCAGGTCAGGCTCAGCGGCGTGGTGCTGGAGGAGTTGGAGGACCGCGCGCCTCGCCTCGCTGCAAGGTGAGGGTGGCGCTCGTTTTGAGCGCCTGGTCGAGCACGAGCGAGAGATCGCAGGCGGAGTTCGATCGTCCCGCCTCGGCCGCCGCCGAGTCGCGGAGCTTTGCAACCGCCGCCGGCGCCGCGCTCACCCAGCCGCCCGACTATGTCCATCTCGAGACGCTGCAGATCTGACGCAAGCGCCCGCCCGCCCGCGGACGTGGCGCGGCCCGGGCAGGGAATCGGGGCCAGCGAAACGGCTCTGTCATTGAAGAAACACCGGTGAGACTGGTCGAGAGTATGTGCACACGCCTGCCGATGCAGGGCCCCAGGCGACAGGCAACGGGCGGGCGAAACGGACATACGCATTTGATGGCTTGGCCTATCGGCGCTTCACGCAGATGTACGCGGCGTAGATCCTCGTGTGCCGTAGCTCGCGTCGTGGATCTCGAAGCTGGCGCGCTCGAGCATTGGCTCGAGCAGCCAACTGAAGGTGCTGTGCTCCTCGCGCAGGTATGCCTCTAGTTCGGAGCGTGTCTCGACACGTCGACCGCAACCACGCGACGACAGTGCGGAGCAACGGCCAACGCGAGCGTGCCCGTGCCGGCATCGAGGTCGACGAGAGTGCTTCGTTCGTTCGGACCGAGGTCGCACAGCAGTGCAACCTCTTCCGCCACATCGCTCGCGGCCTTGCGGTCATAGGTCGCAACGCACTCCGGGTCGAGGTGCTCAGAGCCAGCGTGCGCGAGCTCGTCGAAGAACCAGTGGCGGGTCTCCATCATCTTCTCGCGGGATGCGGGATGGCCGCGAATAGACCTGCTAGACCGCTCGCGCTTCGACCCACGTGCGCCGCTCGTCGAGGACGCGCGCGAGGCGGAGACCGGCTGCCGAAAGCTCCCCAGCGAGCTCCTCGTCGTCGAGCAGGCGACTCGTCAACGCTTGACGCCAGACTGTCTCGCCGATCTGATACTCGGCGACGGCTGAGAGCAGGCGGTCGTCGGCGCGGACGTCACGGAACGTCACCGACACGCCGCCACGCTCCCACGCCTCGCCCTCGTGGGCCGTCCAGTTCACATCTGGCTCAAGCCGCTGGATCAGGACTTGACCGTCGTCGGTGACGTGGCGGCGGCACGTGCGCAGGAACGCTCCCCGGTGCGGCTCCTCGGCGTTCACCAAGTTGCTGGCGAGCAGGACGACCGGGAACCGACGTCCGAGGTCAAGCGTCTCAATGTCAGCAAGAACGGCCTCACCGTCGTGAACGTTGCGAAGCATCTGAGGCGATTGGTCCACCGCCACGACTGGATGGCCGAGAGCCAGCAGCGCGCGGGTAAGTCGGCCGGCGCCGCAACCGAGTTCAAGGATCGCGGCGCCTTCGGGAACCGCAGGCTGAATGATCTTCGGCTCGTCTCCGGGCGGGAGGCGGAGATACACCTCGACCGGGCTGCCGTCCGGAGCGACACCGGCCTCGTCGCCCCGACCCATCATCGAGGATCGTAGTCCAGCCGACCCGACTAACGATGATGCAGCGAGTGCGACTCGGTCAGGGTCAGGGCGCACAGCCAGAGTGAAGTTGGAGCGCACGCCTGATCGTGCGCGGCTGACCCGCCCTTGCCCACATGCCAGATCAGGAGCAGGCCATATCGCGAAGCCGGGTCTCTTCCGATTCAAGAGCCATCTCGGCGTCGTGCCGAACCCCTCGCACCTCACCGATCCGGCGGTGGGCTATGACCAGGCAGATCTCGTCGTTGGCTTGACCGAGCTTGGCGATCCTGCGCTGATCCTTGGCTACGCCGATGACCGGCCAACGAACCGCTTGGCGCTGGAGGCATACACCGCCGGAGCGGAGCTCGAGCTCTGGCCATATCGCGTGCCGTTCCTTGATGACGTGCGCCTCCATGTGCTCGGGCCACAACCGGAGCTCGTTTGACCGGTCAACCCGCTCAGACCGCTGCGCGGAGCGCAGGAACGACCTCGCGCGCGAGCCGTTCGGTCTGTTCCCCCGCGTCGTTGCCTGAGAGCATGAAGTTGAACGCGTCGAAGCCGAGCTGGACGAAGCCGGCTAGCTGCTCGACCACCGCATCGGGAGCGCCTGCAACTACGGACTCGGTCGACTCGGCTCGTTCGTCGACACGAACGACAACGTTGTACGTACAGGTGATCTCGCCTGGATCACGCCCTGCCTCGTGTGCGGCGGAGAGCACGCGCTCGCGCATCCTTGTCACTTCATCTGGAGGCGCGTACCCGAGCGAAGGGATCCAGCCATCCGCAAGGCGTCCCGTCACGGCGAGCGCGCGCGGCGCGAACGTGCCGAGCCAGATCGGAATCCGGTGCGCGGGCTTCGGCTCGAGGTCGGCCCCTTCGGTGCTGTATAGGCGACCGGAGAACGAGAACGAAGGCTCATTCCACAGCCCGCGGATGATCGTGACGCCCTCCTCGAGGCCGTCCGTCTTATCCTTCGGCGAGCGTTCGCCGAGCCCGAATGCGCGGAACTCCGCATCGGAATATCCGCCACCGAGCCCAAGGATCAAGCGGCCTTCCGAGAGCCGATCGAACGTTTCGGCCATCTTTGCGACCATCGCGGGCGACCGGTACGGCATCCCAAGGACCCGCGTGGCGACGCGGATACGCGAGGTCGCAGCGGCGATCATCGAAAGCATCGTCCAGACCTCGAACGACGGCTGCGTCCCACACGGGTGGTCGGACGACGAGAGAAAGTCGAAGCCGAGCGTCTCGGCGCGGCGAGCCGCGGCGATCGGGTCGGCACCGTCCGCGGCCGATGTGGGGATGTTGACTCCGAGCTGCAGCAAAGCCGCTACTCCGTCGGTTGACCGCAGTCTACGTGAACCGCCATGGTGAGAAACGCGACAAAGCCGCTCGATAACGCAGACTACGGCGAGCGCTGGGCTGCGATCCTACGACAGCTACCCGGCGCACCCGACGCTCGAGGACGCGGAAGCGGCGGCGTCATTCCTCGCTGCCTGCGCCGGCGGTTCGACCACCGTACGGGTCAGTGCCCCCGGCCGGAATCGAACCAGCGCACGCGGTTTAGGAAACCGCTGCTCTCTCCACTGAGCTACGGGGGCGAATGCGCTGAAGTGCAGGGAGTTCTCTGCGAATTGCTCCTTCCACTCCAGGCCTTGTCAGTGTAGAGCCGCCGCCGGCGGACTGCGTTGGCCTCCGCTCTGCTCGTGGGTCGATCGATTCGAGCGGCAGTGGCGATCGGTCAATATCGATTGAATGGTCAATCAAAAGCGCCGCGTTTCACCGGTGGTTTCGAAAGCGAGAAGTGAGGACACCAACTCCCGCGGTATTCAACTTCGCTGCTTTCCCGTGTATTTCGGGATCCCGCGTAATGCAACTTGCCGAGAGGAGCTGTTTGACGTGAAAGGAAAGTCGACGACGATCGCCCTGGCCCTGCTGGCGGTCCTGGCCTTGGCCGGAAACGCATCTGCGGGTAAGCCCCCCGGAGCTACGAGCTTCTCGAACTTCGAGGTGGCCGCAACCCCGCCGAACCCGCCGGGGATCGTGTGCCCGCTCGACCCGCTCTGCTACAACGCCGCCGCGGAACCCGCGATCCGCGCCACTCCGGACGGGCAGTTCTTCGGCTCGTCGGAGAACGGCCTGGGCGGCGGAACGCTGGCCTGGCGCTCGTCGAACAACGGCCTCAACTACACGAGCCTCGTCTCGCCGAACGACGTCTCGGCCGGCTCGACCTCGGTGGGCAAGGAGTCCGGCCTCGAGCCTGGCGGCGGCGACACGGACCTCGCCGTGGCGACGGCCAAGAACTCGGCGGGCTTCTTCAACGTCTACGTCGCCAGCTTGACGCTTGCGAGCGTCGATGTCTCGACGTCGCGCGACAATGGCCAGAGCTTCACGCTCAACCCGGTGACGGCGCTCCCGATCGACGACCGCGAGTGGACCGCGGCGACCGGCGCCAACAAGGTCTGCATCTCCTACCTGACCGCTCCGGGCATCCTGCTGCCGAACGTGGGCCTCCACGTCGGTTGCAGCTATGACGGGGGAGCGAGCTTCCTCCAGGTCGCGAACGCCTACGACACCTCCCAGACGGGGATCGACGCGTCTCAGGGTGGAAGCCGCACGGGCAACCTCGCGTTCGACCCGTCGAACCCGAACTATCTCTACACCGTGTTCGCCTACGAGACGGTGGCCGACGGTGCGAACCCGAACGCGTTCCTGCACAACGTCGGCATCGCGGTCTCGAGCGACGGGGGCGCGACCTTCCACGACTATCCCGTGCACCTGAACCCCGACGTCACGGCGAAGTACGACAACCAGTTCGTGAACGTCGCGGTCGACAAGGGCGGCAACGTCTACGTCGTCTACTCCGACCAGCACTCCGTCTCCTACAGCTACTCCACCGACCACGGCCAGACCTTCACCGGCCCGATCGCGGTGTCGAAGCCCGGGGACACGGCGATCTTCCCCTGGACGACCGCGGGGGACGCGGGCAAGGTCGACATCGTCTACTACAAGGCCGCGGGTTATGTCGGTAGCCCCGAGACCGCGCCTTCGACGGTCGGCTGGAACGTCGCCTTCGCCCAGAACCTGGCGGCGACGACTCCCGGCTCGGCCTTCTCCGAGGTAGCGGCGAGCCCGACCAACCACTACGGCGCGGTGTGTCAGGGCGGCGTCGGGTGCACCGGGAACCGCGACCTCTACGACGACTTCGGAGTCGCGGCGAGCCCGACGACAGGCCGTGCGAGCGTCATCTACTCCGACGACCGGTACACGACGGACGCGAACGACCCGGCACAGCCTGGTTGCACTGCGGCGTACGACAACCGCAGCCGCTGCGATCACACCTCGATCGCCACGCAGACCTCGGGTCAGGGGATCTTCACGATCCCGAAGAAGTAGTCGCGACAACAGACAGAGGGAGCAAAGGGGGCCGCCGGCGAGCGGCCCCCTTTTCCGGCCCTGCTAGTACTGGCGCCGCGCGAGGTAGCGGGCGAAGAACTGGATCGTCGGAGCCAGCGCGGCGCCCGAGTAGTCGGCGGCGTGGAGCCGGCCCGGCACGACGATCAACCTCGCGGGAACGCCGGCTCGTGCGAGGCGGCGCCGCATCTCCCGGGCCTGCGGGAGCGGCACGATCTCGTCGCTTCCGTTGACGATCAGCATCGGCGGATCGCTCCGGTCGACGTAGCCGACCGGTGACGCGTGCGCGTAGCGCGCCGGGCAGGACGTGGAGGCGCAGCCGATGTAGTCCTCGACGAACGGGTGGCTCGAGTAGCGACGCATCGCGACGTCGAAACGGCCGAGATCCATCGCTCCCGACCACGAGACGGCGACCGCGACGCGGCTGCCGCGATCCCGGGGCCCCCGCCCGTAGGCGCCAACGAACGCCGCGAGATTGCCGCCCGCCGACGCTCCGAAGACGCCGATCCTCGTCGGGTCGACGCCGAAGCGCGCCGCTCGTGCGCGCACCCAGCGGACGGCGGCAAGGGCGTCGGTCGCGGCGGCGGGAAAACGACCGAGGCGATAGTCGATCGAGAACGTGGCCCAACCCCGCCTCGCGAACCGGAGCGCCGTCGGCCCGAGCTCCCGCTCGCCCGGCGCGAAGAACGCCTTGTCGCCGGCGCGCCAGCCGCCGCCGTGGATGAAGACGATCGCGGGGCGGCCCCCTGGATCGCTCGGGAGGTAGGCGTCGAGTCGAAGACGCTCGCCGCCGGCCCGGCGGTATTCGATGTCGCGGATGACGCGGACCGGAGCGCCTAGGCGCGCCGACGCGCTCGCCCCCGAGAGCACGAGCGCGATCGAGAGGAGCGCAAAGCCGAGACTGGAACGCATCACGGCTTGAGCCGCCATCCGCGCGCGACGAGCACGGTTGCGACGCCGAACATCGTCGCGGCCACGCCCGCGGCGACAGCCAGCGACAGCGCGACCGCGCTCTCGTGCACGCCCGTGAAGCCGGCTCGCGTCGCATCGACCACGTAGTAGAGCGGGTCGATCCGAGTCAGGCTCGACCACGGCTCCGCGAGCTGGCGCGCCGAGTAGAAGACTCCGCCAAGGAGGGCGAGCGGCGCGATCACGAGGTTCGCGACGAAGGCGTGCTGGTCGAACGTCTCCGCCCAGATTCCGGTGATCACCCCGAGCGAGGAGAAGATCAGGCCCGTGAGGAGGAGCGTCCCGCCTGCGAGCGCCGGATGGGCGATACCGCCGGCGAGCGGCGCGGCGATCGCGGCGACGACGGCCGCGGCGGCAAGTCCGCGCAGCAGGCTGCCGGCCGCGTACGACGCGGCCACCTGCCAGGGCCGTAGCGGCGAGCTGAGCACGTCCTCCACGTAGCCCTCGTTCTTCGCCTGAAACAGGCTCGTGCTCGCGTTTGCGAACGCCTGGCCCGCAACCGTCGTCACGAGCAGGCCGGGCAGGATGAACGACAGATAGCGGAGCCCTTCGACGTGACGGATCCGGTGTCCGAGAGCTCCGCCGAAGATCACGAGGAAGAGGAGCGCGGTCACGACCGCCGGCAGGATCGTCTGCGTCCAGAGCACGAGGACTCGACGCGTCTCGCGCCCGGCGAGGGCGAGCGTCCCGCGCCGCTGGAGTACGCGCAGCTCGGCCGTCGTCACCTCCTCATCGCCTCCACGTAGGCGTCTTCGAGCCGGTGACGGCGATACCGCGTGACGAGCTCCGGTGGCGTCCCCTCGTCGAGGATCCGGCCGTCACGGATGAAGGCGACTCGCTCGCACAGCGCTTCGGCCTCCTCGATCGAGTGGGTGGTCAGCAGGACGGTCAGGCCCTCGTCGGCGTGGAGCCTGCGGAGGTACCGCCACAGGTCGTGACGCCGCTCGAGGTCGACACCCGCCGTCGGCTCGTCGAGGACGAGCAGACGCGGACGATGGACGAGCGCGCGTGCGATCAGGAGGCGCCGTCGCATCCCGCCCGAGAGGCGGTCGGGCTTGCCGTTTGCCCTCGTCCTCAGGTCGAACGCCTCGAGCAGCTCGTCTGCCCGCCGGTCGGCCTCGAGCTTCGGCATCCCGAAGTAGCGGCCGTGGTAGATCAGGACCTCGCGCGCGGTGAGGAACCGGTCGAGGTGCACGTCCTGGGGCGCCAGGCCCACGAGCAGGCGCGCGGCGCCGTCGGTTGCGGCGTCGTGCCCGAAGACGAAGATCCGGCCGGCCGGCGCGCGGACGAGTCCCGCCACGGCGCCGATCAGCGTCGTCTTGCCGGCGCCGTTCGGGCCGAGGAGACCGAAGAAACAACCGCTCGGAATGCGGAGGCTGAGGCCGTCGAGCGCCCTGGTCCCATCCGCGTAGGTCTTGTCGAGCTCCTGGACGGACAGTGCGGCGCTCGCGCGCTCGAGCTCGAGATCGTCCATCCTCCGCCCGAGGATACGCGGCCGCGGAGAGGGCTCGGCGCGCAGGTCCGCTCATCTCCTGGGTCGAGGTATTTGAAGGCCGAGACGAAGGCCGCGAGCTCGGTCGGCTTCCAACCCTCGTTTCCGCTCGCCGGCGCCCTAATCGCCTCGCCGCCGATACTCTCGGCCCGTGATCCGGGAGCTGCTGGCCGAACACGCGGGAGAGGACTACGAGCTCTACGCGCGGTCGATCAACCCGCAGTTCGTGCGCGTTCTGCGCACGATCGGATTCGACCGGGCCTGGGCGCGCGCGGAGGGGCAGTACCTCTACGACGCCGACGGGCAGCGGTTCCTCGACATGCTCGGCGGCTTCGGGATGTTCAACGTCGGGCGGAACAACCCACGTGTTCGCGCCGCGCTCGTCGAGGCGCTCGAGCTCGACACGCCTGGCTCCGTCCAGCTCGGGGTCTCGCTCCTACCCGGTCTCCTCGCCAAGGAGCTCCTCGCGCGCGCGCCCGCGCGACTCGCCAAGGTGCTGTTCACGAGCTCCGGCGCCGAGGCGATCGAGGCGGCGCTCAAGCTCGGCCGCGCCGCCACGGGTCGGACACGCGTCCTCTCCGCCGAGCACGGCTTCCACGGGCTGACGCTCGGCTCGCTCTCCGCGAGCGGCGACGCTCATTTCACCGAGCGCTTCGGGCCGCTGCTCCCCGGCTTCGGCCGAGTCCCCTTCGGCGACCTCGACGCGCTCGAGTCCGAGCTGCGCGGTGACGACGTCGCGCTCTTCCTCGTCGAGCCGATCCAGGGGAAGGGCGTCAACGTGCCGCCGGCCGGCTACCTCGAGGGCGCCCAGGAGCTCTGCCGCCGCCACGGGACGCTCTTCGCCGTCGACGAGGTGCAGACCGGCTTCGGCCGGACGGGGAAGCTCTTCGCCTTCGAGCACTGGGGGCTCGAGCCGGACCTCGTCCCGGTCGCGAAATCGCTCTCCGGCGGCTACGTCCCGGTCGGCGGCCTCCTGATGGCGCAACACGTCTACGACGCCGTCTTCGACACGCTCGAGCACTCCGTCAGCCACGGCTCGACGTTCGCCCCGAACGACCTCGCGATGGCGGCCGGGCTGGCGGCGCTGCGGGAGCTGGACGACGCCGCGCTCGTCGACCGTTCCGCGCGGCTCGGTGCGTTGCTGCTCGAGCGCACGCGCGAGCTCGCGGAGCGCTACGAGGTCGTCCGGGAGGTGCGCGGCTTGGGGCTGATGTGGGCGATGGAGCTCGCCGAGCCGGAGTCGGGCAGCCGAGCCTGGCGCGTCCTCGAGCGAATGCAGGCGGGCCTCTTCGCGCAACTCGTCGTCGTGCCGCTCTTCTCGCGCCACCGGATCCTCACCCAGGTGGCTGGGCACGACCTGGCCGTCCTGAAGGCGCTGCCGCCGCTCGTCCTCTCGGAAGCGGACGTGGACGAGTTCGCCACGGCTCTGGAGGACGTGATCGCGAAGGCCGCGCGGCCGACCCGGGTCGCCGGGCTCGCGCTTCGCGCCGTCAGAGCTCGCTGATCTCGGCGTGCCGGTCGGAGATGCAGGCGCGGGCCCAGAACTCGGCGGTCGAGACGAGCTTGTCCTCGAGCGCCTGACGCTCGCTCTCCTCGTTCGGTAGCCGCTCGGGCGGCACCTCGATCCGCACCTGATGGAGGACGATCTCGACGTCCTCGCTCCGCTCGTGGCGCTGCTCGGCCACGATCGACACCGGGCCGACCGTCGAGACGAGGAGCTTTCCCAGCTCGTCGATCTCCGACGCGGTCGCGTCGCGGCCGGCGAAGACGCCGAAGTTCACCCGGATCTCGAGCCCCGGGGGCTCGGTCTGGGTGGCGAAGGCCATCACGTTCTCGATCTGCATCGAAAACCGTGTTACCGGCCGCGGCGCGATCTAACCCTCGCGCGGCTCCCAGCGGAAGCGCCGTGCCGCGACGGCCACGCCGATCGCGCCCCAGACGGCCAGCACGGCGAGCGCGCGCGGCTGCGTCCAGAGCTCGCGGTTCTGGAGGTAGACCGCGTTCACGAGCTTGATGAAGTACTTGAGCGGCAGCACATCCCCGACCGCGCGGATGAACTTCGGGTAGTGCCGCGTCGGCCCGAACGAGCCGGTGATGAAGGCCATCGGGAGCAGGACGACGTTCACCACCGCCGAGGATCCCTCGGCCGAGCGGATCAGGCTCGCCGTCGCGACCCCGAGCGCCGCGAAGACGATCGTCCCGACGAGGACGGCCAGGATCAGCGAGACGACCCGCCCGGGGAACGGACAGTGGAAGAACGCGATCCCGAGCCCGAAGAGGGCTACCGTCTGGGCGGCGAAGACGATCAGGGTCGAGGTGAGCAGGGCGGCGACGAACACCGGAGCCGGCAGCGGGGTCGACCGCAGGCGCTTGAGCACCGCGCTCTCGCGCCGGATCACGAGCGTGATCGCAAGCCCGGCGAAGGCGGTGTTCGCGGCGCCGTAGCCGATCAGACCGGCGAGCAGCGCCCGCGGCGCCGGCACGCCGTAGATCGTGCCCGTATAGACCGACGCCAGCAGCAGAAAGAGCAGCACGGGGAAGATGAAGACGAAGAACGCGGCCTCGCGCGCACGCCAGAAGAGCCGTTGCTCGCTCGCAAGCTGGTGCCAGTAGAGCCTCACTCGTCCTCGGTCAGCGAGAGGTAGACCTCCTCGAGCGTCGGCCGGCGCACCTCGAGCCGATCGAGCGCCCGTCCCTCCGCGAGCGCCTCGCCCGTCAGCTCGTGCAGCGTCCGAGTCGGGTCGGCCGTTCGCACCGCGATGTCCTCACCGTCGCGCCGGTAGCGGATCTCCACCTCCGACAGCTCGCCGCCGGTGAGCTCGCCGGGCGTTCCCTCGCGGACGATCCTTCCTTCCCGGAGAACGGCCACCCGATCGGCGAGCTGCTCGGCCTCGTCGAGGTAGTGCGTCGTCAGCAGGACGGTCTTCCCGAGCGAGCGCAGCGAGCGGATCATCTCCCAGGCCGCCCGCCGCGCCCCCGGGTCGAAGCCGGTGGTCGGCTCGTCGAGGAAGACGAGGTCGGGATCGCCGACGAGGGCGATTCCGAGGTCGAGGCGTCGTTTCTGCCCGCCGGAGAGCGTCTTCGCGCGCGCGTCGCGCTTGTCCGTGAGGCCGACCAGGTCGATCACCTCGTCCACGTCGCGCGGCCGCCGGTAGTAGCCGGCGAACATCCGGTGGGTCTCGAGCACGGTCAGGTTCGGCCAGAGCTGCGACTGTTGCAGGACGACGCCGATCCGCTCGCGGAGCTCCGTCCCTCCGTCCGCCGGATCGCGTCCGAGCACGCGGACCTCGCCGCCGTCGCGCGTGCGGTAGCCCTCGAGGATCTCGACCGTCGAGGTCTTCCCGGCGCCGTTGGGGCCGAGCAGCCCGAAGACCTCCCCCTCGGCGATCTCGAAGTCGATCCCGCGGAGAACCTCGTGCTCGCCGTAGGACTTCCGCAGGTCGGTGACGGAGATCGCGCTCACGGCGCCCTAACCCGGCTCGTAGGTGACGGTGAGGCCGACGCTCTTCGCCTCGCGCTGGAAGTCCCTGCGTTCGGTGGAGGTCTGGAGGCCGGTGACGTCGACCTCCCAGTCGTTGCAGCGGTCCTCCTGCAAGCGCGCGCTCTGGAAGCCGACCCGTCGCACCTCGGCGAGCAGGCGCGCCGCCTGGCGCCGTGTACGGCGGTGCCCGAAGACGGCGTTCAGCCCGCCCGCGACCGGCAGGGAGCGGCAGGCGAGGGCGAGGTGGAAGCCCACCGACCCGGCCTCCTTCCGCAACGCTGCGCCCTGGGCCAAGCTCTCGAGGGTCGGCAGGACGACGGCGAACACATGGCAGCCGAGCTGCTGGATGCTCAGGTTCTGGAAGCCCACGTGCTGCGCCTTCGCGAGGAGGATCTTCGCTCCGTCGCGTGTCGCGGCGCGTCCGAAGACCGCCGTGATGCCGACGTTCTGCTCCGTCGGGCAGACCGTCTGCTGCACCACCGAGGCCGGGACCGTCTGAGTCGCGACGGTGATCGGTCCGGGGACCGGCGCGGTCGTTGTGGACGGGCGGCGCCCGGGCCTCGGCGTGGAGGTGGTCGTCCTCTGCGTTGCGGTCGCCGTGGACGTGGCCGCGGTCGTCCTCCGGATGCTCGTCGTCGGTGACGCCGGCTTCGCGGAGGTCGTCGCCGAGCTCCGCGGCACGACGGTCGGGGCCACTTGCCGCTTCGAGGAACCGCAGCCCGCAAGAGCGAGCGCGCAGAGGATTCCGGCGGCGGCGAGAACGCGTTTCACGGCGGCTCAGGCTACTCGTTCCAAACGCCGCCGAGCCACGAGTATCGGCGCGCGCTCGAAGCCTCGGGGTCAGACATCCTCGGGCGTGGGTGAAGCCCGGATAATCTCGACGCTCTGCTTCGGCGCCCTCCGTGATTCACTGATCCCCGATGAGCGCCTTCCGCTATGTCGTCGTCGACGTCTTCACGGACACGCCCCTGGCCGGGAACCAGCTCGCCGTCTTCACCGATGCACGCGGGATTCCAGAGGAGCTGCTGCAACCCCTCGCACGTGAGCTGAACTTCAGCGAGACCGTCTTCGTGCTGCCCGCGGAGGAGGGCGGGCACGTCCGGATCCGGATCTTCACGCCGGTCTCCGAGCTCCCGTTCGCGGGCCACCCGATTCTCGGGTCGGCTTTCGTTCTCGCCGGGCCGCTCCAGCTCGGCGAGATCCGGCTCGAGACGGGCGCCGGCGTCGTGCCCGTACAGCTCGAGCGGGAGGGGGCGCGCATCAGCTTCGGCTGGATGAGCCAGCCGGTGCCGACCTGGGACTCGTTCGGCGCTTCCGACGAGCTGTTCGCCGCGCTCGGCGTCGAGGGCTCGGAACTGCCGGTCGAGGTGTACCACCTCGGGCCGGAGCACGTCTTCGTCGCGCTCCGGAGCGAGGCTGCCGTGGCCGAGCTCCGCCCGGACCTGGCGGCGCTCGCGGCGGCGACGCCCGCCGGCGTCAACTGCTTCGCAGGCTCGGGGAGGCGCTGGAAGCTGCGGATGTTCGCACCGGCTCAGGGTGTTCCGGAGGATCCGGCGACCGGCTCGGCCGCGGGGCCGCTCGCCATCCACCTCGGCCGCCACGGCCGTGTTCCGTTCGGCGAGGAGATCGAGATCGCGCAGGGCGCCGAGATCGGCCGTCCATCGAGGTTGCACGCGCGGGCGTACGGTTCCGGGGACGAGATCGAGCGGGTCGAGGTCGGCGGCGCTGCGGTGATCGTCGCGCGCGGCGAGTTCAAGCTCTAGTCGAAGGCGACCTCCTCGATCTCGGGCAGCTCGACGGCGAGGGCCCGCCAGAAGCGGCCGCCGTCCTCCGAGACGAACAGCCGGTTGCGCGCGGCGTAGAGGATCGCGTCCGGATTGTCCTCGAGGACCGCGATCGCCCGGCCGCGCGGGAGGCCGCCGCCGGACTCGCGCCAGGTGCGGCCCGCATCGTGGGAGACCGCGATCGGCGGCCGGCGGTCGAGCACGGCGACGACGGTCGAGCCGGCCCCGGCGCTCGCCACGACGAGCGGCAAGCCGGTCTCCGGAGCAACGGTCTGTCGCAAGCGGCTGCTCGGGGTCGGCTCGGCGGCTTCGAGCACGACCTCGTCCTCCAGGTCGACGAGAAACGTGCCCGAGACCGTCCGGACGAAGGCCCTCACCGCAGCCGCGCCCGTAGCAGGTCGCCGACGAGCGCGGTCGCCCGGCGGGCGGCGGCCGCCGGCGCATGGTCGCCGGCCCGGGAGGCGAGATAGGCGGCGGCGAATGCATCCCCCGATCCGGTCGGATCCGCGTCCACAGCCTGCGTCTCGACCCGCTCGTAGCATCCGTCGGCGACGACGAGGCACCCGCGCGAGCCGAAGGTGACGACGACCTCCGGGACGCCGAGCCCGACGAGCGCCGCCTCGTCGATGCCGCCGGCCAGCACCTCCGCCTCCTCGTCGGCGAGCTTGAGGATCGAGAGGTGGCGGAGAATGTCCCGGTCGAACCGGGCATCGAGGCGCAGCGACCCCACCTCTCCGGGGCGGACGAGGCCGTGGGCGTCGAGGGAGATCGTGCGCCCCGCCGCGAGCCTCGCGATCGTGTCGGCGGGGAAGTCGGAGCGAAGCAGGGTCGCGACGTGCACCCATGCCCCGACGGGCACGCGGTCGGCGTCCTCGGGGCTCCAGGCGTCTCCGGTCCGCTCGACGCTCATGATCCGCCGGTCGCCTTCGTAGCGGAACGCGAAGGTCGCCGTCGCCTCGCCGTCGAGCATCGTCACCGGCAACCCGACGGCGACGAGTTGCAGCAGGAGCGCCGCTCGCTCCGCGGCGCCGCAGCGGGTGAGCACCTCCGCCCGGCAGCCGAGCTCACGCAGCGCCAGAGCGCCGTAGAAGGCTCCGCCGCCGATGCGCGGCTGCGCGCCGCTAACGACGTCCTGCGAGAGGTTCCCGACGAGCGCGAGCGGCGGCACGCGCCGAGCCTAGCTTCACGGCTGCGGCAGCCAGCAGAAATGCGACCGCGAAGCCCGGCGCCGAAGCGCCGACCTGGTACGACGGCGTGGGCAGGTGGTGAAGGAGCCGCGTCCAGAAGCCGAGTCCGAGCGGCTGCGCGAGCCATTCGTAGACGACGAAGCCGATCGCCCACGCGAGGATCGGCCCGGGTCGTGTCGCCGGCCCGTCGAAGATGTGCGCCCGGGTGTAATGCGCCCCCGCCAGCAGCCAGTCGGCGACGAGCACGCCCAGGAGCGGCACGAAGACGGCCCCGAGCAGGTAGAGGAACTGCTGATAGCTGCGCAGGTCGATCGCGAGCGCGCCGGCGGTGGCGAGGACGGCCGTGACCGCGATCAGGAGTCGTTGCGAGGCGCGCGGGACGAGGTTCTGGAAGGAGACGGCCGCCGAGTACACGTTCGCGAACGCCTCGTCCGTCTCGTCCACCGTCAACGCGAGCAGCGCCAGCACCGCCGCGCCGCCGCCGCCTGCGATCGCGGTCAGGATCAGCTCCGGGTGTGCGGGGTCGACTCCCCGGGAGAGCACGAGCAGCGAGCCGAACCCGAACTGGAACAGCGTCGGCAGCAGGTACCCGACGCCCGCTCCCCAGAAGGCGGAGCGGCGACTGGTCGAGAAGCGCGTGTAGTCCGCGACGAGCGGCGCCCAGGAGACGGTCACGGCGACGACGAGGTCGACGGCGAGCCAGAAGGAGCCCTTGTGATGGCCCGGATGCGACCAGAGGCGCCCGATGTTCGCCCCGTCGACGATCCACCAGCCGAGGTAGACCAGCGAGGCGACCACCGCCCAGATCGCGAACTTGCGGACGTAGCGGCGGACGAATCCGACCGGGCCGAGCAGCGCCAGCACCGCGGCGGCCGCCCCGAAGACGAGCTTCCAGAGCCAGATCGCCTTGAACCCGAACAGCTTGTCCGACAGGAGGCCCGCGGCGGTCGCGATCACGATCAGCTCGAAGATCGCCCAGCCCAGGCACTGGAGGACGTTCAGCCCGGTCGCGAGGTACGAGCCGCGCTGCCCGAGCGGCGCCCGCTGCAGCACCATCGTCGGCACGCGACCGTCCGCGCCGATCAGGGCGGCGAGCGCGAGCATCCCGTTTCCGATCAGCCCACCCACGACGGTCGCCAGCAGCGCCTGCTGCAACGACAGGTCGAAGTACGCCGGCAGGACGAGCACGAGCAGCGAGATGCCGAGGTTCGTCCAGAGCAGCGTGGTGTCGATCCCGCCGAGCACCCGCAGCCTCCCGGGTACCGGCTCGATTCCCCAGTTCGGCGTTTCCTGCTGCACTGCGGCCTCCCTTCGCCGGCATGATCCGGATCAGGTTCGACGGGTGTGATCTCAGCCCGATTCGGGCACCCCGGTCACGACAGCGTAACCGTCCGGCTCTGGGCCGGCGAAGGGAGACCGAGGATGAGGCGGGCAATCACCCTGTGGGGCGTGGCGGCGGTCGTCCTGCTGGCCGCGGGGTGCGGCGGCGGGGGCGGCCGGCTCTCGAAGTCGCAGTACGAGCAGAAGCTGAAGGCGGAGGGCGCGGAGCTCAGTAGCGCGTTCAAGGGAACGGACCTCGCGCACCCGAACGACCTGAAGCAGCTCGCCTCGAGGATCGACACGCTGCAGGGCAAACTGAACAAGGCCGCCGACGACATCGACGCGCTCGAGCCGCCGCAGGAGGCGAAGGCCGACAACACCGAGATCGCCGCGGCGCTCCACTCCTTCGCCGATCAGTTCGGGAAGCTGAAGCAAGCGGCGAGAGACGGGGACACCCAGAAGATCCAGCAGCTCCAGCAGGAGCTCGGCGGCTCGCAGGCGGTCAAGGACGCCCAGAGTGCGACCAACGACCTCGTGCAGAAGGGCTACGACATCGGCAAGCTCGGCCAGTAAGCCTGCCTAGGCAATGCCTATGACATAGGCTTGCCCGCGTGGCGCGGAAGTCGTACAGCGCGAGCGAGGCCGCCCGCGCGCTCGGGATCAGCCTCGACACGCTCCGTCGCTGGGATAGGCAGGGCCGGATCCGCGTTCGCCGCGACCCCGCGAACCGGCGCCTGGTCTCGGCGGCCGAGATCGAGCGGCTCCGCGGTGACGAGACGTCGGGGTTGAGCGCCAGGAATCGCTTCACCGGCGTAATCCGGTCGGTGGAGATCGACGGACTGCTCGCGCAGGTCGAGATCGACGTGACCGGGCCTGCGCGGCTCGTCGCCGTGATCACCCGGGACTCCGCCGAGGCGCTCGGTCTCGCGGTGGGCCAGCGTGCGACGGCGGTCGTCAAGGCGACCTCCGCGATGGTCGAGCGGTGAGGCGGCTCGCCGCCGCCGGGCTCGTCCTCGCCGCGCTCGCGCTGCCCGCGTCGACGTCCGCGGGCGGCGGAATCACCGTCCTCGCGGCCGCGTCGCTGACGCAGGTCTTCCCACGGATCGACCGGGCGCCGCGCTACAGCTTCGCGGGCTCGGACCAGCTCGCTCTTCAGCTCGGAGAGGGGGCGCCCGCCGACGTCTACGCGGCCGCCAGT
>JBBSHO010000003.1:0-90992 GCA_038253005.1 Gaiellales bacterium | reverse complement strand
TAGATCGTCACCGTCGAGCGGGCGTTGCCGATGTTGAAGGTCTGGCCGACCGCCTCGGGCCGCTCGAGCGCGAGCAGCGCTCCCTCGACCATGTCGTCGACGTAGCACCAAGCCCGGATCTGCGAGCCGTCGCCGCGCACGACGAGATCGCGGCCCTCGAGCGCGCTCTCGATAAAGGCGCGGATGGCGCCGCCCCCGATCTGACCGGGGCCGAAGACGTTGAAGGGCCGCACGGAGACCGCGGGCAACCCCGACTCGTCGTGGTAGGCCCGGGCAAAGTGCTCGGCGGCCAGCTTCGCGACGGCGTAGGTCCAGCGCGCCTCGCCGACCGACCCGATCGTCGTCACGTGCCCCTCGGCGACGTTGAACGCGTGCGTGCCGAAGACCTCGCTCGTCGAGAACCCGACGTACCGTTCGACCGTCTGCCGCGTCGCGGCGGCGGCCTCGAGCACGTTGTAGGTCCCGATCAGGTCGACGCGCATCGTTCGCACCGGGCTCTCGAGCACCTGGTCGACGCCCGCGATCGCCGCGCAGTGGACGACGTGCGTCGCACCGCGCGCGACTTCCTTCATCAGCTCCGCGTCGAGGATGTCGGCCCGGTGAAAGGTGAGATTCGGGTGCTCGAACAGGTCGGTCTGCGTGAGCGCGTCACGGTGGAGATTGTCGACCGCGACGATCTCGTTCTCCTCGACGAGCCGGCGGGCGAGGGTCGTGCCGATGAAGCCCGCGCCGCCCGTGATCAGGATCCGCTTGCCGGACAGGGGCACGCGGCGAGTCTATCCTGGGGCTGTGCGCATCCTGGCCGCGCTGCTCGCCGTCTCGGCGTCGCTCCACGTCACGATCTGGCCGAGCGGCCACGACGGAAAGAAGACGACCTGGTCGCTCGGTTGCTCGCCGGCGGGCGGGACGCTCCCGCACCGGACGACGGCGTGCCGGCGGCTCTCGCGGCTCGTCCGCCCGTTTGCGCCTGTCCCCAGGGACGTCGCCTGCACCGACATCTACGGCGGCCCCGAGCTCGCCCGCGTCACCGGGCGCTTCCGCGGGGGCCGTGTGGACGCGAGCTTCAATCGGCGAAACGGCTGCGAGATCGAGCGCTGGAACACGCTTTCGTTCCTGCTCGGCACGCCCGGCTCGCGTTAGAGCCCGAAGCACCGTGCCTGCGTCCTCGGAGTGCTGAGGCTCCGCCGCGCCGCGATCGACCCTCAGTAGCATCGTCGTGTGAAGACGCTCCTCTTCGTCGGCGCGGGCCGGCACCAGCGTCAGGCGATCGAGCGAGCGCGCGAGCTCGGGCACCTCGTCGTGGCGGTGGACGGAAGCGCCGACGCGCCCGGCCTGTCGGCGGCGGACGTGGCCGAGGTGGTCGACTTCCAGGATCTCGACAGCGTGCTCGAGGTCGGTCGTCGCCACGGTGTCGACGGCGTCCTGACCGTATCCGCAGATCGAGCCGTTCCGATCGTCGCCGCGGTCGCGGAGGATCTCGACCTCCCCGGGATCGGGCGCGAGACCGCGCACCTGATGACGCACAAGGTCGCCATGCGGCGGCGGCTCGCCGAGCACGGCGTCCCGCAGCCGGAGTTCGCGGCCGCGCGGACGCTGCACGAGGGGAAGACGGCGATCGAGACGGTCGGTCTCCCGGCCGTGCTGAAGCCCGCGAACACGGGCGGACAGCGCGGGCTCTTCCGGCTCGAGTATCCCGAGGATCTGGAAACGCACCTGCACGCTGCGCTCGCGGAATCGCCCACGCAGGAGGCGATCGTCGAGCGCTTCCACGACGGTCTCGAGCTGAACGGACTCGCCGTTGCTCGGCGCGGGGAGGTCGTGCCGCTCACGCTGTCCGACCGGCTGCGGCCGCCCGGGCTCGGCTTCGGGGTCGGCTGGATCCACGTGTACCCGACGTCTCTCTACGGCGACGCGCTCGAGCAGGCCGAGCAGGTCGCGATCTCCGCGGTGCGCGCCCTCGGGCTCGAGGACGGGATCGCCTTCCCCCAGCTGCTCGCGACCGAGCGCGGCGTGCTGGTGATCGAGGTGGCCGCGCGGATTCCGGGCGGGGAGATGGCGAGTCTCGCCCGGCACGCGGTCGGCGTCGAGCTCGTGGACGTCGCGATCATGCAGGCGCTCGGCGAGGAGGTGCCTGACGAGCTCGCACACCCCCGGTTCGTCCAGCCGCTCGCGATCCGATTCCTGACTGCGGAACCGGGGCCGTTGGCGGCGGGAACCGTCCGGCGGATCGGAAGCCTCGAGAAGGTGCTGGCTTTTCCCGGCGTGGTCGGCGCGGATCTGTACCTCGCGGTCGGAGAGACGATCAATCCCGTCCGGTTGGACGGAGACCGGCGTGGCTATGTGATCGCCAAGGGCGACACCAACATCGAGGCGCTCGAGCGCGCGGAGGCGGCGGCGAGCCTCGTCGAGGTGGAGGTCTGGTGAGGTGAGGGATCTGACCGTGCTCGTCGCGGCCTGCGGGGCGCCCGGCACCGCCGCCCTACTGCGCGCCCTCCGCCAGAACGGCGAGCGCAGCGTCCGCCTGGTCGGGACGGACATGTCCGAGCAGGCCGTCGGCAGGCATTTCTGCGACGCGTTCTACGTCGTCCCGCCCGGCCGCGACGAGGGCTTCGCCGACGCAGTCCTGCAGGTCTGCAGGGCGGAGCGCGTCGACGCCGTCCTGCCGCAGTCGTCGCACGACCAGCTCGGGCTCTCCGAGGCGCGGGAGCGGTTTCAGGAGATCGCCGTGCTCGTGTCCCCGCCGGACGCGATCCGCCGGTCGAACGACAAGGCCGAGACCTACGCCCTGCTCGACCGGATCGGCGTGACGGCTCCCGCGTGGCGGCGCGTGGCGGGCGGACGCGAGCTGGCGGCCGCGGCGGCCGAGCTCGGATATCCCTCGCGGCCCGTCTGCTTCAAGCCGGTGTTCGGGTCGGGCTCGCGCGGGTTTCGCGTGCTCGACCCCTCGGTCGACCGGGCGCGCCAACTCCTGCGCGAGCGGCCCGGCAACCTCGCGCTGCGGCTCGAGGAGGCGGTCGAGCTGCTGCCGGAGCAGGGCGGCGAGGAGCTGCTCGTGATGGAGCTCGCGACGGGGCGCGAGCGGACGGTGGACGGGATCGCGCGCCGAGGCCAGATCCTGCTCGGTCACGCGAAGAGCCGCGACGCGATGCGCGCAGGGCTCGCGATGTACTTCGAGACTCTGCGCGACCCGGCCCTGATGGACGTGGCCGAGAAGGTCGTGGCCGAGCTCGCGCTCGACCACTTCTTCAACATCCAGCTCGTCGGGGACCGCGTGATCGAGATCAATCCGCGCGTCTCGACGATCGTCTATCAGGAGGACCTGAACCTCCCGTACCTCGGCGTCAAGCACGCCCTCGGGGAGATCTCCGCGGAGCAGCTCGCGTCGCTCTCGGCGCGGGTCAGGCCGTCGCGACGGGCCCTCCGCTACTTCGACCAGGTCGAATGGGACGAGTCCTGACCGGGCAGGTCCGGTGCCAGGCAGACGTCATGTCCCGTCGAGCCATTGGGCCGCCTCCTCGGCCAGCTCGCCGGCCGACAGGCAGATGCCGCCGCGATCGTGGACGGCTTCGATGACGCGGTAGTACAGGCGGTCCCAGCCTGCGGCGGTCGGCCCGTCGAAGCGATCCGGGTGCCAGAGGATCGAGAAACCGCCGCCCTGCTCCGCGGCCCGGTCGAGTAGGCGCAGCAGGCGCGGCTCGGCGGCCTGCGCGGACAGGCCGAGGTAACGCTCCTCCGCCAGTGTCGCGTCCATCGCAGCCAGCGGGATCTCGATCAGGTCGAGCGGCTCGTCTCGCTCGAGGCGCCACGGTCGGAACGGCTGGGCGATCCCGGCGCGGAAGCCCACGGCGTCCGGGAAGCCGAGGCTCGAGTCGTAGCGGAACCCGAGGCGGGCGAGCTCCGGGAGGTTCTCGTGCGGGTCGACGCGCAGGTAATGGAAGCGCTGACCGCCGACCGGGCCGGCGAGCGCCTCGAGCGCTCGCTTCTCCTCGGCCAGCCGGGTCGCGTTCGAGGCGGCCGTGTAGCTGCCGTGCAGAGCGACCTCGCCCCCGCCGTCGAGCAGGGTCTCGACGAGGCGGGGCCGCAGCCGAGCGTAGGCTTCCGGCGCCGGCCCGTCGTGCGGGTCGCGGTGCGCGCCGAGGACGAACCAAGTCGAGGACGCTCCCAGGCGGCGCTCGCGCTCGAGGATCTCCTCGAAGCGCCAGTTCGGGTCGGTCCCGCGCGCCTTGTGCACGGCGGCGAGTGCGAGGCCGCGCGCCTCGCGGGCGGCGAGGGCGGGCTGTCCCCGCAGAACGTGCCCCTTCAGCCGCGCGGCCGCCCCGCGCACACCGGCTCGCGTCCAGCGCCGGGTCGAGTCGACGTCGTGCGTGAGCGCCACGGCGAAGCGCGCGCCGCGCCAACGAGGCGGATCAACCCCGAGCCGCCGGCGCAGGCGCTCGAGCGGCGGGTCGAGCGGATCGAGGCACGACGACAGCGCGCGAAAGCGGCCGTGCTCGTCTTGCGGCCGGCCGTGCTCCTCGACGCGCGCAAGGTGGAAGAACGCCTCCGCGACCTCGTCTCCCTGCGGCCGCTCGCCGCGCTCGACCGCCTCCCACGCCTCAGCGCGGTACGGGACGTCGTCGCCGAAGCCGATGTTCCGGGCGCCGATCGTGTCGAGCACCCAGCGCGCGCGCCGCGCGACCTCCGCCGGGATCACGGCCGCAGCACCCGCGCCAGGTGGACGAGCGCGGGCTTCGGATCGTCGCGCGCCCACATCGCGTCGACGTACGGCGGCCGCTGAGGCGCCGGACGGGAGCGACGCGCGAGCGTGATCGCCCACCGCGTCCCCTCCCCGCGCATCCGCGCCGGCGCGGGGGGCCGACCGACGAGATCCAGGTACGCGATCCGCGGCAGATCGACACCGCAAGCCGCCGCGAGGCCGTGCCACTCCCAGAGCCGCGGGTTCACCTCGATCAGCTTGAACCGTCCGTCGCGCGGGTCGCGCTTGAACTCGACCTGGGAGATCCCGTGGAAGCCGAGCCCGCGCAGCAGCGCGCGCCCCTGGTCGACGACCTCGTCCACCCACACCGCCTCCGCGACACGCGCCGTCCCGACGCCGGGCGGCGTCTGCAGGAGCTTGCGGCCGCTGAAGAGGCCGAGCGCCTCGCCGTCCTCGTCCAGGTAGGAGCCGAGCGTGTAGAGCGCGTCGTCCCCGCCCGGGATCCACTCCTGGATCTGCGGCTCGTGGTCGCGAGCGCGTTCGAACGCAGCGTCCAACTCGGCGCGGGTCTCGCAGCGGAACGCCTTGACGCCGAAGCGGCGCCGGAAGACGGTCGGGTCGGCCGGCTTGACGAGCACCGGGAAGCCGAGGTCGTCGCTCGGTTGCTCGCTCGTTCGCGGGACCGGGATGCCGAGCTCAGCCGCGCGGCCGAGCTGGCGCCGCTTGTCCTGGATCGGGCCCAGCACGTCCCACCCGGGAAACGGGTAGAGGAACGGCAGCTCGTCCCGGCGCCGCGCGATGAGCTCGAGGTCGTCGTCGTGCGTCGGGAAGACGACCGCCTCGCCGAGCGTCGAGAGGAACCGGACATACGCGGCGCGATCGCCGAATCGATCCGGCGCGAGCCGGAGGTCCGCGTAGCGCGAGCGGAAGCCGAGCGCGCTCGCCCGGTCGTCGACGGCGAGCACGGGGACGCCCATCCGGCCGAGCGACCGGATCGCCGCGAGCCCCGCGACCCATCCGGCGCCGACGACGACCGCGGCCTTCACCAGCGTCGCAGCGACCGCGCCCCACGCTTCAGCGCCCTGGCCCCCCGGACGCCGCGCGACGGCGTCTTCCACACGATCGAGTACGGCGCCGGGACTCCGCCGAACGAGCGCACGAAGCTCTCCACGTGGCGCAGCATCGAGCCTTCGAAGTCGAAGCCCGCACCCCGCCCGGCCGTTCGGCGGATCGCCTCCCAGAGGACGAGCGAGGCGGCGCCCCGCACCTCCGCGTCCGTCGCCGCGATCAGATACGTCGTCAGCCGCTCGTCGTGGACGAAGTAGCCGCCCGCGCGAGCCCGCCCGTCCGCGTCCCGAGCGACGAGCACGGTTCGTGCGCCCCGTTCCGCCGCCGCCGCGTCGATCCGGCCGATGCCGACGGGATCTCGCGCGAACCGCCGCCGGTGGAGCCCGAGCAGCTCGCCGAGCGCTCCTTCCTCGACGGTCATCCCGCCCTTCTCCGCTGCGCGTATGTGCCCGCGAATGTTCTCCCGGAAGCCGGCGAAGACCGCGTCCAGGTCCGACAGGTCGTGGAGCCGCCACGTGTAGTTCGTCGTCTGCGCGAATCCGTGCCAGCGCAGCGGCGTCCAATAGTCGAAGCCGGGGCTGCAGCGAGCCTCGAGGTGCGCGAACGAGCCGATCCGTACCAGCAGGGCCTCGAGCAACTCGAGCTCCCGCGACCGACGCTTCGCCCCTTCGCCCGCCGGAAAGAGCGGCCCGAGAAACGGCGTCAACGGCGCTCCCGCGTGGACAGGCCCGAGCCGCGTCGGGCGAGCAGCGGTCGGCCACGCGGCGACGATCCGGCCGTTCTCCTCCACCGCGTGGGGCCGCCAGCGACCGGGCGCGACAGCCTCGAGCCACCACGACGTACAGAAGACCGATCCCTGCGGGGAAGCCGCGACGAAGTCGTCGTAGGCGGACGCCGTCTCCTGGGGCGGCGCGATGCTCACGGGGGCCGACGCTAGCATCCTCGCGATGGAGAGTCGCCCGACAGACGGGCTCCGCAGCCTCCACCTGCCCGTCAACATCGGCGGGATTCCGGCGACCAACGTGGCAGCGCTGCGCCGGCGGGGGCTGGACGCGCGCCTGCTCATGTTCCACCCGCCGAAGCTCCGTTCGGACGCGCCGGACATCGTCCTCAACACGCCTGACGGCCTCTGGCGCCGCCAGCTCGTCCAGTTCCGCGCCCTCCGCCGACTGCTCCCCGAGACGGACCTGTTCCACTTCTACTTCGGGCACACGCTGGTTCCCCGGCGCGTCCAGTTCCCGATCCTGCGCGCGACGGGAAAGAAGTCGGTTTACCACTATCTGGGCTCGGACATCCGCGGGAAGACCCGCGCCGAGCTCGCCTGGGGCAAGCAGGCCGACGCGGAGATCGTCGGCTCGTGGGACGCGCACCGCTGGGTCCCGGAGGCCCACGTCGTGCCGCCCGGGATCGACCTCGCGCGCTACCCGCTCGTGCCTCCGCCCGAGAACGGGCGCGTCCGGATCGTCCATGCGCCCTCGAACCGCGCCAAGAAGGGCACCGACGCCGTGATCGCCGCCTGCGCCGAGCTGCCGGTCGACCTCGAGCTCGTCGAGGGCGTCAAGCACGACGAGGCGCGGCGGCGCTACGAGCAGGCGGACATCGTCCTCGACCAGCTCGTCGTGGGCTGGTACGGCCTCCTCGCGATCGAGTCGATGGCGGCGGGAAGGCCTGTCGTGACCTACCTCCACGAGGACGCCGTCGCCCGGACGGAACAGGTTTACGGCGTGCAGGTGCCGATCGTGAACGCCTCGAAGGAGACGCTCGTGGAGACGCTGCGGCCGCTCGTGGCCTCGTCCGAGCAGCGCCGCCAGCTCGGGGAGGAGAGCCGCGCCTACGTGGAGCGCGTCCACGACATGGATCGGATCGGCGAGCGGCTCGTCGAGATCTACGAAGGGCTCTAGATGCTCGGCGCCCAGCTGAAGCGACTCGCGAGGCACTCCGTCGTCTACGGCCTGGGCGGCCTCGTCTCGCGCATCCTGGCCGTCCTGCTCCTCCCGCTCTACACGCACTACCTGACGAAGGCGGACTACGGCGCGATCGAGACCCTGATCGCACTGACGACGGTGCTCGTGATCGTGCTGCGCGCCGGGATCTCGAGCGCCTTCTTCCGCTTCTACTTCGATGCGACGAACGATGCCGAGCGAGTGACGGTGGTGCGCACCTCGTTTTGGTTCACGATCACGACCGCCACCGCCGGGCTCGTCGCCGGGCTCGCCCTCGCCGGCCCGATCGCGCACGCACTGAACGGAATGACGCCGGGCCTCGTCCGCGCCGCCTTCGTCGGCCTCTGGGCGCAGATGAACTACGAGCAGCTGACCTCGCTCTTCCGCGTCGAGGAGCGCTCGGTGCAGTTCGCGCTCGCCTCGCTCGCGAACGTGCTGGTCACGATCGCGGCCACGGTCCTGCTCGTGGTCGTCTGGCACAGGGGCGCGGTCGGCGTCCTCGTCGGAAATTTCGTCGGCACGCTCGTCGTCTACGCCGTCCTCCTCGGGTATCGCCGCTACCAGCTCGGACTGGAGTTCAACCGCGGACTCTTCCGGGAGATGAACCGCTTCGGAATGCCGCTCGTGCCGTCGGGGCTCGCGCTCTGGGCGATCAACTTCGTCGACCGGCTCTTCCTGAACACGATCGCGGGCGCGGGCGAGACGGGCCTCTACTCGATCGGCGTCCGGATCTCGAGCGTGATCGTCTTCCTCTTCACCGCGTTCCGGACGGCGTGGCCCGCGTTCGCGTACTCGATCGAGGACGACCGGGAGGCGCGGCGCACGTACGGCTTCGTGCTCACGTACCTCCTGTTCGCATGCTGCTGGCTCTCGGTCACGCTCGGCCTCCTCGCGCCGTGGATCGTGCGCGTGCTGACGACGCACCAGTTCTACGGCGGCGCGCGCGTGGTCGCGATCCTCTGCTTCAGCGCGACCGCCTATGCGGGCTACACGGTGATGGCGATCGGGATCGGCCGAGTCCGCAAGACACGATTCAACTGGATCGTCACCGGCGTCGCCGCGGCGCTGAACATCGGGCTGAACGTGATCCTGATCCCGCCCTACGGGATGATCGGCGCCGCGATCGCGACCGTGGCGGCGTACACGCTGATGTTCCTGTTGATGACCTGGAACGCACAGCGGGTCTATCCGGTGCCGTACCAATGGCGGCGCGTGGCGACGCTCGTCGGCGTGGCGGTCGCGCTCGTCGTGGCGGGGAAGCTCGTGGGGGCGTCGCTGCCGGTCGCGGTCGCGCTGTCGCTCGCGTATCCGGCCGTGCTCCTGCCGCTCGGGTTCTACCTCCCCGCGGAGCGGCGGCGGCTGCGGCGCCTCGCTCCGCGCTGGCGATCGGCCTAGCTAAACGCGTCCCGCAGAGCCACGGCCGGGGTCAGACCCCGGACATGTCCCCGGATCGCGAACCGGCTGCAAGCGGCGCGGTTTTCACCGGACGTGGGACGTGTCCGCTGCCTGGCACGCGACATGGCCGGAATCGCCGGTGGCTAGCGGATGGCGTTCAGCTCGGCGAGGTCGTCGGCCGAGGGCTCCCAGTCACCCGCAGCGGCGTTCGCGCGCACCTGATCGGGCTTCGTGGCGCCCGCGATCACCGAGGCGACCGCCGGCTGGGCGGCAAGCCCGCCGATCGCGACGTCCAAGAGCGTGACGCCGCGCTCCTCCGCGTAGCGCTCGAGCGCCTCGATCACGTCGAACTTCTCGTCGGTGAAGACCTCGTCACGATCCGAAAGGCGCGTCCCCTCCGGCCTCGCCTCGCCGCGCCGGTACTTCCCCGTCAGGAGACCGCTCGCGAGCGGAAAATAGGGCAGGAAGCCGATCCCGACGCGCTCGCAAGCCGGCAGCAGCTCGTCCTCGGCGTCGCGGCGCAGCAGCGAGTACTGGTTCTGCGCGCTGACCGGCCGTGCGAAGCCGCGGTCGCGGCCGATTCTGTCCGCCTCCTCCACCTGCTCCGGCTCGAGGTTCGAATGGCCGACGTAGCGCACCTTGCCCTCGCGGACGAGCTCGTCGAGCGCCCCGAAGGTCTCCTCGAAGGGCGTCACGCCGTCGGGGCGGTGGTACTGGTAGAGGTCGACGCGATCGGTGCGCAGGCGCCGGAGCGACGCCTCGATCGCCTTCCGGACGTACGCGCGCGAGCCACACGCGGTCTCGCCGTCGCCCATCTCGAGCCCGAACTTCGTCGCAAGCACGATGCCGTCGCGCCGGCCTTCGAGCACCTCGCCGAGGAGAGTCTCGCTGCCGCCCCGGTCGCCGTAGGCGTCCGCGGTGTCGAGCAGCGTCACGCCCGCGTCGAGCGCCGCGTCCACGACCGCCCGAGTCCCCTCGAGATCCAGCCGCCCGCCGAAGTTGTTGCAGCCGAGACCGACGACCGACACCTCCGGCCCGTCCACTCCGAGTCGCCGGGTCCGCACGCCCGCATGCTAGAGCTAAGGGATGCGCTACCGCCGCCTCGGGTCGAGCGACCTCGAAGTCTCGGAGATCGGCCTCGGCTCGTGGCTGACCTACGGCGGCGGCGTCGAGCGCGAGCAGGCCGAGGCGTGTGTGACACGCGCGTTCGAGGCCGGGATCAACTTCATCGACACCGCGAACGTCTACGCGCGCGGCGCGGCGGAGGAGTTCCTCGGCGAGGCCCTCGCCGGCCGCGCCCGTTCGTCGTACCTGCTCGCGACGAAGCTCTACTTCCCGATGTCGGGCGTGGACAAGGGCCTGTCGCGCGAGCAGATCTTCAAGCAGATCGACCTGTCGCTCGGCCGCCTGCGAACCGATCACGTCGACCTCTACCAGTGCCAGTCAGCGAGTGGACGGCGCCGCAGATCCAGGCCGCGCTGGACATGGCGCCGGGCGTCGAGAAGTTCGTCTCCAGCCAGCCGCAGTACTCGCTGCTCTGGCGCGCGCCCGAGGCGGAGGTGATCCCGCTCAGCGCCGCGAGCGGGATCTCGCAGATCGTCTGGTCGCCGCTCGGCCAGGGCGTCCTGACCGGGAAGTACGAGCCGGGCCGGCCGCCGCCGAAGGGCACCCGCGCCGCCTCGCAGGACATGGGCTGGGCAATGGACCGGTTCCGCGATCGGGACGTGCTGGAGGCGGTGCAGCGGCTGCGTCCGATCGCCGACGGTCTCGGGATCACGATGGCGCAGCTGGCGCTCGCCTGGGTGCTGCGCGAGCCGAACGTCGCGTCGGCGATCGTCGGCGCGAGCCGGCCCGAGCAGGTGGAGGACAACGCGGCCGCCTCCGGGATCGAGCTGGACGATGCGACGCTCGCCGCGATCGAGGAGGCGCTCGCCGCGGTCATCGCGGGCTAGGCCACGACGCGGTAGACCTCGAACACCTCGGCGAAGTCCCGGTTCACGTTGATGCCGTGAGTTCTCGCGATGTTGCGGATGTATTCCGGGTCGCTGTAGCGCCGGTGTTGCTGCGACTCGTACCTGGCGAGCGCCGCGACCTTGCGCTCGACGTGCGACTCCTCCAGCGCGAAGTACGCCTGGTAGGCGAAGTCGAAATTGTTCCAGGGAATCTCGTAGCCGAGGATCGTCGTCCGCTTGAACGCGCGCAGGCCCTCGGCGGCGACGACCTGATGGTCCTGGTGGATGTCGTGCAGGCTCGGCTGGAAGACGGCGTCCGGGCGCCACTCCTCCCAGAGGGCGGCGAGCAGCTCGAGGATGTCCTGCCTGTGCTCCGGGAAGGTTCGGACGTCGAAGTCGTGCACGGTCAGGCTCGCCTCGGGGATCCCGAGCTCCGCTGTCGCGTCGCGGACCTCGCGCGCGAGCGTGTCCGGCGGGAAGCCTTCCGGCAAGGAGCGCGTCGCGATCGAGAAGGCGACGTAGCGGACGTCTGCGCCGGCGTCGGCGAGCCGCGCCATCGTCCCGCCGCAGCCGAATTCGCCGTCGTCGGTGTGTGGGGCGAGCACGAGCACGCGCTTCCAGGCGCCGATCATGGAGCGGTTCATATCAGCCTGGGCTTAGGGTTCGACTGTGGACGCTGCGGCTGTGCTCGGGGCGCTCGGCGCCGTACTGGTCCTCGCGGGGGCCCGGCGGGAGCTGCTCCTCGGCGGGTTGGCGTGTCTCGGCGGGGCCGAGCTGCTGCTCGCGCACAGCGGCGGCCTGCACTTCCGTGTCGCGCTCGTCGCGGCGGCGGCGGTCGCGCTCGTCGTCTTCGGCGCCGCGGCCGCGCTGCTCCTGCGCCGGCGCTGGCTCGTCACACCGCTCGTCCTCGCCACGGCGCCGTTTCGCCTGCCGCTCGACTTCGGACGGCGCCACCGCTACTTCGTCGCGGTCGCGCACGGCGGCCAACTCGGTCGCCTGCTGCCGCTCTACGCCGTCCTCGCCGTGGCGGTCCTCGCGCTGTCGAGAGATGCGCTGCGCGGGCGGGCGGTGGCGGAACTGCCACGCGAGATCGCCTGGCCGGCCTCCGCCTTCATCGCTTTCGCGTCGCTCTCGCTGCTCTGGTCGCAGGACACCTCGTCGGGACGGAACCTGCTGGAGTTCTTCCTGCTCCCCTTCGCGGTGCTCGTCGCCGTCGTCGGACGCGCGCCGTTTCCCGAGCGCCTGCCGCGCGTCCTGGGCGTGATCGCCGTCACGCTTGCGTCGCTCTTCGCGGTCGTGGGCCTCGTCGAGGCCTCGACGCACCGGCTGATCTTCTACGCGCACAACCTCCAGGTCTCGAACACGTACACGTCTTTCTTCCGTGTCACCTCGCTCTTCCGCGACCCGAGCCTGTACGGACGCCAGCTCGTGCTCGGGCTCGCCGTGCTGGTCGTCTGCCTGTGGCTGCGGAAGGTCGAGCTCGTCCTCGGCGCGGCGCTGATCGCGCTGCTGTGGGCGGGGCTCTACTTCTCGTACTCGCAGTCGAGCTACGCGGCGCTCTTCGCTGTCGTGCTCGGGATCACGATCGTCGCCGGTAACCGTAACGCGCGGCGCCTCGCTGTCGTCGTGACGATCGCCGTCTCCCTCGTCGCCGTCGGGATCGCAGCAGCCAAGGTCGGGCACATCTCGGTGCGGAGGGCGACGAGCGACCGCTCGCGACGCGTGACCCTGACGGCGAAGGTCTTCGTGCGCCATCCGGTCGCGGGAGTGGGTCTGGGAGCGCAGCCGCGCGCGAGCCAGAAGCTCGCTTCGCACTATGGGCCGCTGCAGAACTTCGTCTCGCACACGACGCCGCTCACCGTAGCCGCCGAGCTCGGGATCGTCGGCTTCGCCCTCTATCTGGCGCTGCTCGCAGGGGGCGTCCGCGCGCTCGACGCCGTCCGCCGCCGCGACCAGGCTCTCGGCCTATCGCTGGCCGCTGTCTTCCTCGCGCTCTTCGTCCACTCGCTGGCCTACAGCGGGTTCTTCGAGGATCCGATCACGTGGCTCGTATTCGGGGTCGCGGCCAGCTACCTGGCCGCGCGAGCCCGCACCCGCACGGGATGAGCCGCGCCGTCGACCGCACCGGCGCGTGGGTCGTCCTCGCGACGCTCGGCCTGCTCGTCGCCGTCGACGTGCCGGAGCTCGGCTCGGACCCGTGGCCGTTCCATCCCGCCTCGACGCATCCGCATGGGCTGCTCGGGCACCTCGTTCGCGCCGCAGGTCGCCACTTCGACCTCGGCTTCGTGCGGACGCCCGGGATCCTCGCCGGCCTGCTCGTCGCGCTGGTCGCCTCCGTGGCCTGGCGCGTCCGCGTCTGGCGTGCGTGGCTGCTCGGCGCCCTGGCGCTCGTCGTCGCCCTCGCGATCCTCGTCCCGCCGACGCTGCTTCAGGTCGGCCTGCGGCAGGCGAGCGCGCCCTGGGAGCACACGAACGACTCGACGTACCAGATCGAGCTCGCGGGCGACCTCCTCCGCCATGGTCATGACCCGTTCGGGCACGACTACACAGGATCGGGGCTCGAGCGGTGGTACCCCGCCGCAGGATTCCCGGCCGGGCGCCGCCAGGTCGCTCTTCACCATTTCGCGTACTTCCCCGGCACGCCGCTGACCGCGGCCGCGTGGCGCGTGCTCCCGCGACCGCTGGCCGACTACCGCCTGTTCGTCCTCCTCTGCACGGTCGGCCTCTTCTTCGCAGTGCTGGTCTTCCGTGCGCCGCTGCCGTGGCGGATCGCGATCGGCGCCGTCGCCGCTGCGAACCCGCTCGTGGCGCGCGCGGCCTGGTTCGGGACGGCCGACGCGCCGAGCCTTCTCTGCGTCGTGCTCGCGTTCGCGCTGCTCAGTCGCGGACGCCTCGTCCGCGCGTCGCTTCTGCTCGGGCTCGCCGTGCTGCTGAAGCAGTTCGCCCTCGTCGCGGCGCCGTTCTTCGCCGTCATGCTGCTGACGCTGCGCGCCCCGCGCGCCGTGCTCAGGAACGCCACGGTCGCGTTTCTCGCGCCGCTCGCCGCAGGCGGCGTCCCGTTCCTCGTCGCCGGACCCGCCGCGCTCTGGCGGGACACGATCGCCTACGGCGGCTCGACCTACCGGATCATCGGCTACGGCCTGTCGTCGCTCTTCCTCAAGGCGGGGCTCGTGGACGACCGCTACGGCTCCTACCCGTTCGTCTGGCTCCTCCTCCTCGTCTGGCTGCCGGTGACGGCGGCGCTGCTCTGGAGCCAGCGCCGCTCGGGTCGGCTCTGGGTCGGCGGGATGGGATTCGCCAGCTCGATGTTCGTGCTGCTCTTCGTCAGCCGGGTGTTCCAGACGTCGTACCTCGTCTGGCCGCTCGTCGGAATCCTCGCGGCGCTGCTGCTAGCGAATCCGCGCGACGAAGACGGAGGTGCGCGCGCCGACGTTCCCGGCCAGGTCGACCGCGGCGATTTGCAGCCGATACCGACCCGGCCGTAGGCGCCGCTGATTCCGTTCGGCGAACCATTCGATCTTGCCCGCCAGCGCCTTCGCAAAGCCGGGACCGACAGCTTTCCTTCCGTTCACGTAGAGGATCGGATGAGCCGGCTCGCTGAGGCGGTAGCTGACGAGAACGCGCGGCTTCGCGCGGCGACCGAGCACGTGCGGGCGGTACGAGACGAGCCTCGAGCTCGGCGCGCGCGAGTCAACGCGGATCGGGGTCGGCAGGTCGAAGATCCGGCCGTTGTCGAGGGTTACCTGCGGCCGGTAGTCGCCATCCGGAACCCCTGTGCCCGCCCACTTCAACAGCACCGTCCCGCGCCGGACGGACTCCTCGCGCGCGAGCGTCTCGACCACGCGCCCGCGTGCGTCGAGGATCTGCACCGTCAGCACGTGCCTGCGTCGAAAGCGCAGCGCAATGCCGGCGCTCGTTCGCCTCGGGGAGAAGTCTCGGTCGACGTGCAGGACGGCAAACGGCGTCTTCTCCAGCTTCTGCCGCTCGGTGGTCGCAAACGCCACGGCCGTTCCGGCGAGCAGGAGCAGGACGACCGCCGTCGGCCCCCAGCGGCTCACGGACGTTTCCGCCGACGGTGGCGCGGCCGCGCAAGGTGGCGCTTGTGCCGGGCCGACCGCGGCTCGAGGCCGTAGACGTGCGTCCGCCCGACGAGGTAGACCCGCGTCGAGTCGGCGACGACGGGCGAGTACTGGCCGTCCGGGAAGGTCCAGACGAGCCGCCCGGTGCGGGCGTCGACCGCGTAGGTCCCACGTGGCCCGCTCTTCGCGTACCGCGACCCGTGCGAGCCACAGCCCGAGCACGTGGAGAAGTAGACGAGCCCCCCGAGCGCCGTCGGCGCGCCGTGGATCGCGCCGGGCGCGAAGTGCGTCCAGCGTCGGTCGCCGGTGGCGGCGTCATAGGCCTCGAGCTTGCCGTCGTAGGCGCCGACGATCACCTCGCGCCGCCAGATCGCGGCGGCCGTGTAGACGTACGAGCCCGCGTGCTGGGCCCAGAGGAGGTCGCCGGTGCGCGCGCCGAACGCGTACAGCGTCCCATCGGTGTTGCCGATGTAGACTCGCCCGAACGCGACGGCCGGCGTGGCGTAGAAGTACTCCCGCCGGCCGAAGCGAGAGTACGCCGAGGAGCGCCAGCGCTCGCGGCCGGTCCGTGCGTCGAGGGCGTAGACGTTGCCGCCGTTCGTCCCGAAGAAGATCGTCCCATTCGCGTACGCAGGAGAGCTGTCCACCTCGTCCCCGGTGTCGAACGACCAGCGCAGACGCGGACGCGTCCGCCGGCGCACGTCGAGCGCGTACACGCGGTGATCCCACGAGCCGAAGTAGAGGATCCCGTTCACGAGCAGCGGCGAGGACTCGACGGCGCCCGTCCGGAAGCGCCAGAGGATCTTCCCGCGGTGGAACAGCACGCCGCGCTTGCTGCGGAAGAGGATCGCGACGATGAAGCCCGGTTGCGAGCGCGGATAGCGGTTGCACGGGTAGGGCTGCATGTAGGCCATGTAGACCACGTTCTTGCCGATCGCGGGCGAGGCCGCGCCGCAGTGGCGGAAGTGCTTCCGCCACTGCCGCTTCCCCGTCTCGGCGTTGACCGCGAAGAAGCGGCCACGAAACTGGTTCACGAACAGGAGCCCGTAGCCGACGACGGGCGGGAACTCGATCACGTTCCCCGTCCGGAGCGTCCAGAGCCGGCGATAGGGCGGACGCAGGTGGAATTGCGCGGCGTCGTGCGTCCGTTGCGCGTCGTAGCCGTAGAACGGCCACGGCACGGTCTCGATGCTCTTCTCGGGCCGCTTCTCGACCGGGGGCGCCGTCGTCACGAACTGGACGGTGGGCGAGCCGCGCTTCTCCCGCGTCCGGGTCTGGTCGTGGTAGTACCAGGCGCCGACCGCGCCGCCTGCCAGCACGACCAGCGCCACGATCCCAAGCAGCAGGCGGCGCACTGAGGGCTGATTCTAGGGACGACCGCTAGTCGAAGCTGCGGATAGACGACGGCTGCGGAGGCGGTCCGCCGCGGCGAACGACCTCGATCGCCCCCCAGGTCGCGAAGCCGACGAGCATCGTGCTGACGCCGACGCCGAGCACCCACGTGGACTGCGGGACGTTCAGCAGCTTGATCCCGCTGAGGACGAGCACGGACGCCAGGCCGAGCCGGAGCAAGCGGTCCGGCATGCGCACCGTGAACTGGCTCGCGACCAGGATTCCCGGTACGGAGCCGACGAGCAGCCAGGCCGTCGCGTGCAGGTCGACGTTCCCGCGGATCAGATGCCCGATCCCGGCGACCCAGAGCAGCGCGGCCGCGTGAAAGATGTCCGTTCCCACGATCTTCGGCAGCGTCAGCGGATAGACGAGCACCATCACCAGGCCGAAGAAGGTGCCGCTACCGACCGACGTGAGCCCGACGATGAAGCCGAAGACAGCGCCGATCGCGACCGCCTTGACCCTGTCCGGCCGCTGGAGATGGAAGGGCGCGTCGCTCGGCTGGATCCCGCGCTTGACGACCGTCTTCGCCACGAGGCCGAGGCCGCCGAGGACGAGGGCCGCGCCGATCGCGTAGCCCTCCGTCACCTGCGCGTGCTTGCCGAACCGGGTCGCGATCACGACGCCGGCGAGCGACATCGGGCCCGAGCCGAGGAACATCCACGCCGTCAGGCGCGCGTGTACGGTGCCGAGCTGGCGGTGCCGCGCGGCCCCGAACGTCTTGAAGATCGCGCCGTGGAGGATGTCCGTCCCGACCGCGAGCGTCGGCTTGAAGCCGAAGACGAGCACGAGGATCGGCGTCATCAGCGAGCCGCCGCCCATGCCGGTCAGCCCGACGAGGGCGCCGATCAGCAGTCCGGTGAGCGTGAACTGCCAGGTCACGCGCCGCGGTACGCCTCGATCAGCACCTCGGCCACCTCGGGCCGCGAGAACTCCTCCGGCGGCGGCTCGCCGGCGCCGAGCAGCTCCCGGACCTTCGTCCCGGAGAGGAAGACGTGCTGCTCCGCGTCGTGCGGGCATGTCTTCGCGCTCGCCATTGCCCCGCACGCCCTGCACCAGAACGAGTGCTCGAAGAACATCGGCTCGATCCCGAGCTCGTGCGGCTCGAACTCGTCGAAGACGAGCTGTGCGTCGTAGGTCCCGTAGTAGGAGCCGACGCCCGCGTGGTCGCGGCCGACGATGAAATGCGAGCAGCCGTAGGTCTTGCGGCAGATCGCGTGCCAGATCGCCTCGCGCGGGCCGGCGTAGCGCATCGCCGCCGGGAACGAGGCGAGCACGACCCGATCGGACGGGTAATAGCCGTCCAGCAGGACGCGGTAGCAAGCGACCCTGGTCTCGGCCGGGACGTCGTCCGACTTCGTGTCGCCGACGAGCGGGTGGATCAGGAGGCCGTCGACGGTCTCGAGCGCGACCTTGGTCAGGTACTCGTGCGCCCGGTGGATCGGGTTCCGGGTCTGGAAGCCGACGACGCGCTTCCAGCCGCGCTCGGCAAACTCCGCCCGCGTCTCGGCCGGGTCCTTCGCCAGCTCCGGGAAAGTCGGCTCAGCCCGCTCGAAGACCGTCACGCGACCGGTCAGGTAGAGCCGCTTCTGGTCGAAGAGGCGCGCGACACCGGGGTGCTCGACGTCGGTCGTGCGGAAGCAGCGCTCCGCCTCGCGCTCCTTGTCGTACTCGTAGGTCTCCTCGACCTCGAGCACGGCGACGGGCCGGCCAGACTCGTCGGCCAGCGCGACCCGATCGCCTCCGGGCGCCGCGTCGACGGCGAGGCAGACCGGGAGCGCCCAGGCCAGGCCGGAGGCGAGCCGCAGCTCCTCGACCACACGCTCGTAGTCCTCGCGGCCCATGAACCCCTCGAGCGGGGAGAGGGCGCCGCACGCGAGCAGGTCCAGGTCGCTCGTCTCGCGAGAGGTGAGCGTGACGACCTCGAGCGAGTCGAGATCGTCCGGCCGCTCGCCGGTCCGGTCGACGAGCTCGCCGCCGTGCGGCGCGATCAGCCGCTGTTGCGTCTCGAGCGCGCTCACGCGGGCGCCCCGGCCTCGACGAGGCCGAGCTCCTCGAGCTTCCGCAGGACGATCTGGGCGCTCTCCTCCGGCTCGTGCTCCCCGGTGTCGATCCGCAGCTCCGGGTCGACCGGCTGCTCGTACGGGTCCGAGACCCCGGTGAACTCCGTGATCTCGCCGCTGAAGGCCTTCTCGTACAGGCCCTTCACGTCCCGGCGTGCGCACTCGTCGACCGGGGTCGCGACGAAGACCTCCACGAACGCGCCCTGCGCCTCGACCATCGCACGCGCCTGCCGCCGCGCCTCCTCGTACGGTGAGATGGCGGAGACGATCACGGACGCGCCATGGCGCGTCAGCCGGGAGGCGACCCAGCCGATCCGGTCGATGTTCGCGTCGCGGTCCTCCTTCGAGAAGCCGAGGCCCCTGGACAGGTGGTGGCGCACCTCGTCTCCGTCGAGCCACTCGACCTTGCGGTCGCGGCGCTCGAGCTCGGGGCGGACGAGCTCGGCGATCGTCGTCTTGCCGGCCCCGCTCAAGCCTGTAAACCAGAGGGTGAAACCCTTCGAGCTCTCAGTCATTGCTCTCCTTGATCAGGGTCGTGTCGCCGTGGATGCCGCACTCGAGCTTGTCCGACCCGGCCCAGCGGCCCGCGCGCTCCTCCTCGCCCTCGCGGACGGGCCGGGTGCACGGGATGCAGCCGATCGAGGGATAGCCCGCGTCGTGCAGCGGGTTGTAGGGGATCTCGTTCACATGGATGTAGGCCTCGACGCGCTTCGCGTCCCAGTCGACGAGCGGCTGGATCTTCCAGACCCCGTAGCGCTCGCTCCACTCGACGCGCCGGGCGCCGGCGCGAGACGGGCTCTGCTCGCGACGGATGCCGGTGATCCACGCGGCGTAGCCGGCGAGCGCGCGCTCGAGCGGCTCGACCTTGCGGATGTGGCAGCAGCGATCCGGGTGCGTCTCCCACAGGTTCGGTCCCTCCTGGATCGCCTGGCGAGCGACGGAGATCACCTCGGGGCGCTCGAGCGTCAGCCCGTAGCGCTCGACGAGCCGGTCGCGCGTCTCGTACGTCTCGCGGAAGAAGAGCTGCGTGTCGAGCTCGACGACCGGGACGTCGAGACCGAGCTCGGCGACCATGTGCACGAGCACCGAGCTCTGCCGCTGCCACGAGCACGTCAGGCACATCTGGTCCCCGAACTGCTCGTACGCCCAGTGGAGAACGTCCTCCGCGGACATGGCTTCGACGTCAGGGAGCTGGAGTGCCGGCAGAACCGCCAAGGAGCACCTCCTTCAGTGTGTCGCCCCGCAGGCCGAGACGCAGCGTCTCGAGCGGGATCACCTCGTCGGGCGGGATGTTGCCGAGGTTGACTCCGGGGCCGAAGTGCTTGACGAACCAGGCCTGCGAGTCCTTCGTCGGCGCCTCGAAGATCAGCCGATCGACGTCGATGTCGTGGGCGATCTCGTCGACGAGGCCGGTCCGCATCTCGCCGCTCGGCCGGAAGATCCCGGCGGTCCCGCCCTCGCGCGCTTCGGTGATCACCTTCCAGGCGCCCGCTTCGAGCTCCTCCTTGATCCACTGCACCCACTCGTACGGGGCGTAGACGACCTCCGAGTCCTTCGAGCCGACCTCGGAGAGGACGGTGAAATCCCGGGCGAGGTCGGCGATCAGCTCGAGCTTGCGCTCACGCGGAATCTCGATCGACCCGTCGGAGATCTCGACGTGCGTGAGGCCGAGCTCGGCGAGCCAGCGCTTGTACTCGTCGACCTTGCCCTTCGCGTAGACCGCCTCGAAGAACGTGCCGCCGATCACGACCGGCTTCTCGCCCAGCACCTCGAGCTTGCGCCGGAGGTTCGGCGTCACGTACGCCGTGCCCCAGCCGAGCTTGACGATGTCGATGTACGCGCCCGAGGTCTCGAGCACGTCCTCCCACGCGCGCGGGCCGAGGCCCTTGTCGATCACATGGGTGAGGCCCGCGGCCCTGGGCTCAAAGCCGAGCAATGATCTCCTCCAGCCGCCCCTTGGCCCGCTCCTGCACGTCGTGGAAGAGCGAGTTGCCGTGGCTGTCGATCCCGACCGTGAGCGGCCCGAAGCCCTTGACCCGGAAGCGCCAGAGACACTCGGGCATGAGCTCCTCCCAGGCCACCTCCTCGATCTCCTCGATCTGCGTCGTCTCGAGCGCCGCCGCGCCGCCGACGATCGCGAAATAGACCATCCCGAGCCGCTGCATCGGCTCGATCGCCTCGTCCGGGAGGCCTCCCTTGCCGCAGATCGCGCGCACGCCGTACTGCGCGCCGAGCGGCTCCGTGAACCGCACCATCCGCGCGGAGGTGGTCGTTCCGATGCAGACCTTCTCGTAGCGGCCGGGGCCGAGCTTGCGCACGCCCGGCGCCGTGTGCAGGAGAAACGCGCCGGAAAGGTCCATCGGCGGCTCGACGCCTTCGTCGAAGATGCGGATCTGCGTGCGATCGCGGATGCCGATGATGTGGCCGTCGACCGTCACCTCGTCGCCCGCGCGGAGCTCGCGGATCGCCTCCTCGTCCGTGGGGAAGACGACCCGCTTAGAACTCACGGTCGTACTCCACCTCGCCGCCGGCCGAGACGTGCGCCGAGGCGCGGCGCGCCGCCCAGCACTGGTAGTTCACGGCCACCGGGTTGAGGGTCATGTGCGTGTCCGCGTGCTCGATGTGGCATTGGAGGACGGTGACGTCGCCGCCGAGGCCCATCGGGCCGATGCCCGTCTCGTTCAGCAGCGCGTACAGCTCGTCCTCGAGCTGCGCGACGAGCGGGTCGGAGTTGCGCGTCCCGACCGGGCGCGTGATCGCCTCCTTCGCGAGGTACATCGCGTAGTCGGCCGAGCCGCCGATCCCGACGCCGACGATTCCGGGGGGGCACGGCTTGCCGCCCGCGCCGACGATCGACTCGAGCACGAACTGCTTGATCCCCTTCACGCCGTCCGCGGGGATGCACATCTTCAGGAAGCTCATGTTCTCTGAGCCCGATCCCTTCGGGACGCACTTCACGTCGAGACCGTCCCAGCCGGGGATGAACTCCCAGTGCACGATCGGCAGGCGGTAGCCGGTGTTCGGCCCCGTGTTCTCCCGCGTGATCGTGTGCACGGCGTTCGAGCGCAGCGGATGCTCGATCGTCGCCCGCTCCGTGCCCGTCTTCAGCGATGCGTAGATCCGGGCGGGGTGCAGCGGAAAACACTCGCCGACCCGGCAGGTGTAGACAGCGATTCCCGTGTCCTGGCAAACGAGATTCTCTTCTTTGTCGGCGATCGAGATGTTGCGGTGAATCGTCTCGAGGACGCGCTTGCCCGGGATCGAGGTCTCCCGCGCTCGAGCCGCCGAGAGCGCGTCGCGCAGGTCCTGCGGGATGTCCTTCAGCGCCCAGACGTAGAGGTGGGCGGCCGCGTCTTCGACGACGCCGGCGAGGTCCGTCTCGACAACACTCATGCTGTGGCCTTTTCCGCCGCGGCCCGGCCGGCCCGGCGACCGAACACGCAGCACTCGAGGAGGGAGTTGCCCATCATCCGGTTCCGCCCGTGGGCGCCGCCGGCGATCTCGCCGCAGGCGAACATCCCCTCGAGCGTCGTCTCGGCGTCCCGGTCGATCACGAGACCGCCGTTCTGGTAGTGGAGGACGGGGTAGGTGAAGATCGGCTCCGTCAGCGGGTCGATCCCGGCCGCGCGGTAGCGCCGCAGCATGTACGGGAGCGAGACGAGCGCGTCGGCCTCGGGGATCCGCGTCGTGTCCAGGTAGACCGCCGGCCTGCCGTCGGGCGTCTCGACGCCGCGCCCCGCCTCGACCTCGTCGACGATGGCGGCGCTGACCGCATCCCGGGGCCCGAGCGAGTCGGTGAACTCCTCGCGCTCCGCGTTGAGCAGGACGGCGCCGTACGCTCGGGTCGTCTCGGGTATGGAGTAACCCTGCATGTTCTCCGGCCACGCGCCGCCGTTCGGGTGGTACTGGAGCGCGTCGAGGTCGCGCGCCTCGGCGCCGAGATCGAGGGCGATGCCCGTCACCTCGCCGGTCGCGCCCGGGTGGTTCGTCGAGAGCTCGCCGCGTTTCTCGGCCTCGCGCCAGCAGCGTCCGCCTGCGGCGAGGACCACGGTCGCAGCGTCGATCTCGTGCTCCCCGCAGGTCGCGCGCCAGCCGGTCGTCGTCTGCTGGAGCTCGGTCAGCGGGCTGCGCGGGAAGGCGGCGCCCGAGCTCCGCTCGAAGGCGTCGCGCAGGCCCTTCGTGATCGCGTGGCCGGTGCGGTCGCCGACCTGGAGAAGGCGCTTCCGCGTCGCGCCGCCGCAGCGGGCGAGCCGGTAGCC
Organism: Gaiellales bacterium; assembly: GCA_038253005.1. Classification (GTDB taxonomy): domain Bacteria; phylum Actinomycetota; class Thermoleophilia; order Gaiellales; family Gaiellaceae; genus 3-1-20CM-4-69-9. The sequence continues at coordinate 68,145 of JBBSHO010000003.1, read as the reverse complement.
GCCGTTCTCGCGCGAGAACGCCACACCGAGCTCCTCGAGCCAGCGGATCGCGCCCGGCGCCTCGGAGGTCAGGACCGCCGCGAGCTGGCGGTTCGCCGTCTCGTGGGACGAGGTCCAGACGTCCTCCGCGTGCTGCTCGGGGGAGTCGTCGGCGGCGAACGCCGCCTGAATCCCGCCCTGGGCCTTGGCCGAGTTGCAGGACTGGAGCGAGCCCTTGGTCGCGACGGCGACGCGCGCGCCGGCGGAAGCGGCCGAGACGGCCGCGGCGAGACCGGAGGCGCCGCTCCCGATCACGAGCACGTCAAAACGAAGAAGCTCGGCCACAGCGCCGTACTTTACAGCGTTGACGCTAATTCACCGGATAATGGTGACTTATCCCGAGCCGGCGCGCCGCAGAGCATGCGCACAGGCCTCGTCGAGCGAGAGCGAGCGGCCGTCCTCGTAGCGCGCAGAGTAGATCTCGACGTCGAGCAGTGAAAGGGTCTGCGCGAGCCAGCGTTCGTAGAGCGGTTGCTGGTCCGGCGGGCGAAGCGCGCCGATCGACGAGCGCACCCCGTCCGCCGCACCGAAGAGCGTCGCCGCGCGCTCGGCCAGCTCGTCCGCCGCCGCGAGCCCGGCGAAGGTGTCGAGACAGTAGGCGATCCCGTTCAGCTCGCCCAGTCGGCGCGCGAGCGCGAGGCTCTCCGCAAGCGGATCGAACGCCCGGTCAGCCTCGCCGCGCTCGAGCAAGGCCGCGGCAAGCGCCCGCAGGGACGAGGAGCGAGCCCGTTCGTCCCCCCGGCGCCCGGCCAGGGCGGCGCTCTGCTCCAGGAGGGTCACCGCCCGACCGAGGTCGCCCTGGTCGAGCGCCACGAGGCCGAGGTTCTCGAGCGCCACCAGCTCCATCTCCGGTTCCTCCAGATACGCGCAATACTCGAGGCTCTCCTCGTAGAGGCGCCGCGCACGCTCGAAGTCCGTCGCGAAGAGCGCGAGATTGCCGAGATTGGTGAGGACGGCGGCGATTCGGTGGCGGTCGTCGAGCTGACGCGCAAGCTCCAGCGACGGCTCGAAGTAGGCCGCCGCCGCCTCGAAGTCGCCCTGCTCGCCCGCGAGCACTCCCGCCCCGTTCAGCGCCCTCGCGCGCAGGAGCGGATCGGCGGCCGGGCTCGCGGCCAACGCGAGCTCGAGCGTGCGCCGTCCCTCGTCCAGATGTCCATGGATCTGCCAGAACCGCCAGAGCGCGACGCAGAAGCGCAGGCTCGAGTCCGCATCGCCGCGCTCCCGCGAGAACGCCTCCGCCACGCGGAGATTGTCGTGCTCGACCTCGAGCCTCGTGAACCACGACGCCTGCTCAGGACCCTTGAGCGCCGCCCGCTCGGCGAGGCCGAGGAAATAGGCCTGATGCCGGCCGCGCGCGTCCTCGTCCTCACCCAGATCGTCGAGCCGCTCGAGCGCGTACTCGCGCACGGCCTCGAGCATCGCGAAGCGCGGCTCCTCCGCGGACTCCCTGCGGACGAGGCTCTCGTCCACGACCGCCGACACGTCGTCCAGCACGGACTTCCCGTCGCGCGCACAGACGGCCTCGGCGGCCTCGAGCGAGCAGCCGCCGACGAAGACGCCGAACCGGGCGAACGCACGCTGCTGTCCCTCGGTCAAGAGCTCGTAGCTCCAGTCCACGGTCGCCCGCAACGCACGATGGCGCTCGGGCGCATCCCGCGTCCCGGCCGCCAGCAGATCGAGACGTCCGCCGAGCCGACCGAGCATCGCCTCCGGCGTGAGCAGCTTCGTCCGGGCTGCCGCCAGCTCGAGCGCCAGCGGCAGCCCCTCGAGCCGGACGCAGAGCTCCTCCACGGCGGCCGCGTTCGAGGCCGAGAGGGAGAAACCGGCGTCCGCCGACCGAGCCCTGGCGACGAAGAGGTCGATCGCCGCGTCCGCGGCGAGCGGCGGCACGGGGTACTCCCGCTCGCCGGCGATCCGCAGCGGCGCTCGGCTCGTAACCAAGAGCTTCAGCCCCGGCGCCGCGGCGAGCAGCCTTGCCAGCAGGGGCACCGCGGCGAGCACCTGCTCGAGATTGTCGAGCAGGAGCAGTGTCCTGCGGCCACGCAGAAACGCGTCCAGGACCGCCTCCCTGGGCCCCGGCTCCACGAGCCCGAGAGCCTGGACGAGCGATCCCGCGACCAGGGACGGGTCCGTGATCGCGGCGAGCGGGACGAAGACCGTGCCGCCGGCGAGCTCAGGGCCGACCGTCCGCGCGGCCTCGACCGCCAGTCGCGTCTTGCCGATGCCGCCGAAGCCCGTCAGCGTGAGTAGGCGCACGTCCTCGCGTCGGAGGAGCGCAGCCGCTTCCTCGACCTGGCGCTCGCGGCCGACGAGCGGAGTCAGGAAACTCGGAAGCGGGCTCGTGACGCGGCGAGGCGCCGGCGCCACGGCCTCGATCGATTCGTCCTGTCTGAGGATCGACTGGTGAAGCCTCCTCAGCTCGGGCCCCGGCTCGAGGCCGAGCTCCTCGCTGAGAGCGTCCCGGCCCTCTCGGTAGACAGCCAGTGCGTCCGCCTGGCGTCCGGTCTGGTAGAGCGCCAGCATCAGCTGTCCCCGCAAGCGCTCCCGCGTGGGATGGCGCGCCACGAGCAACTCGAGCTCGGGCACGAGCTCCGCATGGCGGCCGAGCGCGAGGTCGGCGTCCACCCGTTCCTCGAGCGTGAGCTCCCGCAGCTCCTCGAGCCGGCTGATCTCCGCCTGCGCGAACCCGTCGAAGGCGAAATCGGCGAGCGCCGGTCCCCGCCAGAGCTCGAGCGCCGCCCGAAACGACTCGGCTGCGGCTGCGGCGCCACGCTCCCGATCGGCGCGTCCCTGCTCGACGAGGCGCTCGAAGCGGAGCGCGTCGACCTGCTCGGGGTCGACGCACAGCACGTAACCGGGCTGTCGCGTGAGCAGAACGCGCCGATCGCGACTGTCCTCCTCGAGCAGCTTGCGCAGCTGTGAAAGGTGCACCTGGAGGGTGTTCGCCGCGGTCTCGGGCGGCCTTTCGCCCCAGAGCTCGTCGATCAGGCGATCCGCCGAGACGACCGCGTTCGCGTGGAGCAGGAGGATCGCCAGCAGGGCGCGCTGCCGGCGGCCGCCGATGGAGATCGCACGCCCGTCGGCGCGAACCTCGAGTGCTCCCAGGATCTTGAACTCCAGCACCGGCTCGACTCCACGCCCCTCCGGCCGCGACGCTACCACCCTGGGAGCTAGCGGAGCGCCGCGCATTCCCGCGGAGCTCACGCAGACGCTCCGGCGGACTCCGCCGCACGCGGAGTTCGCAAGGCCGCGTTCGGCAGCGAGCGCTCGAGCCCGAGGGCCGCCATTCCCGCCGCAAGGCAGACGCCGGCGGCGACGGTCCAGAGCAGCGTGGCCGATTGCGCGAGCAGGAACCCGCCCACCGCGGGGCCGATCGCAAAGCCGAGCTGAGCGGCGATCAGCCAGAGGGACAGATACCGGCCGCGCAGGCGCTCCGAGGCAAGGTCGGCGACGAGCGGCCCCTGAACGACTCCGAGCAGCGACTCGCCGATCCCGAAGACGATCCCGACTCCGATGAGCACGATCGTGGCCTCCGCCGCGGCAAACCAGGCGCCGGCTGCCAGCGCGAGCAACCACGACACCGCCCAGAGCACGCCGACGAGGGCAAGCGTCGGCATCCGCCTGCGTCCCTCGAGCGCCTTCGCGACCGGGAGCTGGAGGATCACGATCGCGACCGTGTTGCAGAGGAAGATCAGGCCGATCCCGCGCTCACTGACACCCGCGTTGGATCTGGCGAAGACGGGGAGCATCGAGTTCAGCTGAGCCACGCCGAAGGCGGCGAAGAGCCCGCCGATCAGAATCGCGCCGATGAAGGCACGGTGCCGGAGGACCTCGCGATACCCCGCCGCCGGCTCGGCCTTGTCTGGAGGGGTGCGAGGAGGCTCTCGCAGGAACGAGAGCGCGACGAGGAAGAGAACGTACGTCGCCGCGTTGGCCTGGAACAGGATCGTGAACGTCGACGGGTCGCTCGTCCGGGCGATCAGCCCCGCGGCGAGGCTTCCGAGACCGAGGCCGAGGTTCCCGGTCAGCCGCTGGACGGCGTACGAGCCCGCGCGGGCGGACTGCGGGGTCAACGCGACGAGCAGGGTCGAGTATCCGGGCCAGAAGAGCCCGCGGCCGATCCCTGCGACCGACACGAGGGCGAACGCGTGCCACGGAGCGCGGACGAGCGGGAACAGTCCGAGGCCCGCCGTCGTCAGGATCAGCGCCACGGCCGCGGCCGGGCGGCCGCCGAAGCGGTCGACGAGCGGTCCCGCTGCAAGGCCGATCACCAGCCCCCAGCCCGCATAGGCGGCCGCGACGAGCCCGGCCGTCTGGAGCGAGAACCCGCGCACGGCGTGCAGATAGATGAGCAGGAAGGGAGTCACCATCCCGGTCCCGACCGAGTTGAGCCCCATTCCGGCATGGAGAATCCACACGTCTCGAGGCAACGTGGGAATCAGTCCCCGGAAGCTGACTTGCGGCAACGCCGGGATTATGGACTTCCCGGCGGCGCTTGCCAACCCACTTCCTTCAGCGTTTCTTCAGCGTCGTTTCAGTGTCGCAGGCGAGCATCGCGGCGTCCCCTGGAGCGGTGACGGAAGGAGGAGCAACGATGCGTGGCACGATCCGGCACGGAATGCACGACGGCGCAGACCTGTAGGCGGGTTTCGGTCGCACCGCTCGCCGTCGCGGGCGACCGGAGAGCGCGGAGGAACGCCGTCAGCCAAACGCGCGGGGAGCTATTGCGGCCGCTCCTCGCGCGCCCGCGCGTCTGCTCGCCCTACCAGATCGAGCGGAGCAGCTCCTCGACCTCGGCCGCGGTTGCCGGCCGCGGGTTCGCCTTCGCGCCGGCGCGCCCGGCGGCCGCCGCCGCGAGCTCCGGGAGGTCCGCGTCCGGGACGTCGAAGTCCCGCAGCCGCTCGTAGCCGCCCAGGCGCGCGAGCTCCTCGACGCGCGCGATCGGGTCGTCCGTGCCGAGCGCCTCGCCGAAGCGCGCCACGGCCGCTGCAGCGACGCCGCGGTTGAAGCGAAGCGCAGGAGGAAGACACAGCGCGTTCATGGCGCCGTGCGGAAGCCCGTAACGGCCGCCGAGCGCCTGCGCCATCGCGTGGCCGAGGGCGAGCATCGAGCCGCCGAGGGCGGCTCCCGCATGCATCGCCCCCTCGAGCAGGCGCGTGCGGCCTTCCCGGTCGGCCGGCGATTCCACGACGCGAGGGAGCCACTCGCCGACGAGGCGCGCACCCTCGAGGGCATGGCGGTCGGCCTCCGCGTTGTGCCCCTTGACGTAGAGCGCCTCGGCGCAGTGCGCGAGCGCGTTCAGCGCTGTGCCGACGGTCTCGGCGCGCGGGAGCGAGAGCGTCAGCCGCGGCTCGTAGACCGCGGCGGCGAGCTTCGCGCCGGAGCCGCCGCCCCTCATCCGCCGGTCGCGGTCGCGCACGCCGTAGTAGGGAGTCCACTCCGCGCCCGCGTAGGTGGTCGGGATGGAGACGACCGAGAGGCGGGTGAGCGTCGACATCGCCTTGGCGGTGTCGACGGTGCTCCCGCCGCCCAGAGCCAGGAGACCGTCGATCTCCAGCGCCTCCACGCCTTCCAGGTTCTCGGTCGGGACGTTCGTCCACCGCGCGGCGACTGGGACGGGCAGCTCCTGAGCGGACCACCGCTCCGTCGCGACAAGGAGCGGCGAGCGGACGCCGAGCTCGTCGAGCGTGGCGCCCAGCTCCTCCAGCCCCCAGCGAACGATCACGCGAGTTGCCCACGTGCGAACTCGACGAAAGCCTGCGCGGCGCGGGTCTCGCTCCGACCGTTTGCGCGGACGAGGAAGATCTCGCGCACCGGGTCGAGGCCCTCGACCCGGGCCGCGGCGATCGTCCCGGCGGCGAGGTCGGACTCGACACCCGAGCGGGAGATGAACGTGACGCCGTGGCCGGCGACGACTGCGCTCCGCACCGATTCCTGCAGCCCGAGCTCGAGCGGCACCTCCAGGTCGCGCAGCCGCGTCCCCGCCCGCCGCAGCTCGTCCTCGATCACCTGGCGAACCCCCGCCCCTTCCTGCATGGCGATCAGAGGCTCGCCGCGCAGGTCCTCGAGCGTGATCGTCCTGCCCGCGAAGCGGTGGCCGCGCGGGCAGGCGAGAATCACCTCGTCCCGGAAGAACGGCTCGAAGACGACGCCGCGGTGCCGGCGCGCTGCGCCGACGACGCCGAGCTCGAGCTGCCGCTCGGCGACCTGGTCGACGACGGTCTGCGTGTCGGAGACGGCCAGGCGGACGTGGACGTCGGGGTGCCGGTCGCGGAACTCGCAGAGCAGGAGTGGAACGACCGACCCGCCCGGCCCGGTCGAAGCGCCCAGCTCGAGCGTCCCGTCGAGCTCACCGTCCTTCCCCTCCGAGATCTCCGCGACGAGCTGTTCCTCGAGCTGGAGCAGGCGCTGTGCGCCGACATACAGCCGCAAGCCGGCCTCGGTCGGCTCGACGCGACGGCCGGAACGGTCGATGAGCTTCCGACCGAGCCGCTGTTCGAGCGAGCGGATCTGCAGGCTGACGGCGGGCTGTGTGACGCCCAGTCGCTCGGCCGCCTGGGAGAAGCTCCTCTTCTCGACGACCGCGCAGAACGCGGCGAGCTGGCGCGTATCCATAAGGAACAAGGGGATTATATACTTGACGAACCCAAGCTGATCCCCTAGCCTCCCTTCTGCGTGACAGGCCGACGCATGACACCCGCTTATAGCAGCCGTCGAAGCAGCTAGGTTCGCCGGGCGTGACCGGCAACGCCCTCTACTACGGCGACAACCTCGACGTCCTCCGCCGCTACGTGAAAGACGAGACGGTCGATCTCGTCTACCTCGACCCCCCGTTCAACTCGAACGCGACCTACTCCGTGCTTTTCGCTCACGCGGACGGGTCACGGTCCGCGGCGCAGATCAAAGCCTTTGAGGACACCTGGCATTGGGATCAGACGGCGGCGGAGGCGTTCCAGAAGACAGTGGTGGCCGGTGGCAACGTCGGGTCGGCCCTAACCGCGTTCCAAGTCCTTCTCGGCCCTTCCACGATGCTCGCGTACCTCTCGATGATGGCACCCCGCCTCGTCGAGCTACGGCGCGTCTTGAAGCCCACCGGGACGATGTATCTTCATTGCGACCCAACCGCGAGCGCTCACCTGCGGCTGCTCATGGACGCGATCTTCGGGCCTCAGAACTTCCTGAACGAGATCGTCTGGCACTACCAGACGTCGAGCGGCGCACCGAAGAAGTGGCTACACCGCAACCACGACACCATTCTGCGCTACGCCGCGAAGAGTCCTGATCTCGTCACTTGGCACCATCCCCGCGAGCCGTGGCCCGAAAAGACGTTGAAGAAGTGGCAACGGGACGAAGAAGGCCGCATCTACCGGGTCCAAAACAAGTTCGGGAAGCGCTACTACGTTGACCCGGCCGGGAAGCTCGGAGACGACGTTTGGGAGATCACCCTCTCGTCGCGGACAAATGAACGGCTCGGCTACCCGACGCAGAAGCCGTTCGCTCTCCTAGAGCGAATCATCGAGGTGAGTAGCAACCCCGGCGATCTCGTCCTCGATCCGTTCTGCGGATGCGGCACCACGATCGCCGCAGCGCAGAAACTGAAGCGGTCATGGATCGGCATCGACCTGACCGCACTCGCGATCTCGCTTATCAAGTCCCGGCTGACGGCCGCAGGCGCAGCCGATTACAAGGTGTTCGGGGAGCCGACCACCGCCGACGACGCCGAGGAGCTGGCGAGCACCGATCCGTACGGGTTCCAGTGGTGGGCGCTCGGACTGATCGGCGCCCGTCCAGCCGAGGGCAAGAAGGGTGCCGACCACGGCATCGACGGCCGCCTGTTCTTCTTCGACGACGACGCGACACCGAAACAAGTGATCGTGTCGGTAAAGGCCGGCAAGGTGCAGGTGCCATATGTCCGCGATCTCGTCGGCGTGCTCGACCGTGAGAAAGCACAGATCGGGGTGCTGATCTCGTTGAACGAATCAACCGGGCCGATGCGCTCCGAGGCCGCGTCCGGCGGCTTCTACGAATCGAAGATGTTCGGCCAGTTCCCACGCGTGCAGCTCTTGACGGTTGCGGAGCTACTCGCGGGGCAGACAATCAAGATGCCGAACGCCGGAAACCCGCAGGGCATGACTGTGGCGTTGCCGCCGACACCCGAAGAAGTCCACCCGGACCAGATGACACTCGGCTAGGCCGGTCAAGAGTCCGCGAACTCACGTTCCGCGCACGCGGGGCAGTAGAAGGCCACGGCGGGCTCCTCGTCCCGCTCCGGCTCGTCGAGCCGGTAGGCGCGCCATCCTCGCTCGCCGTCGTCGACCGTCCCGCACTCCTCGCACCGCACCGCACCGCACCGCACCGCACCGCACCGCACCGAAGCAAACCTAGCTCACTCTCCCGCCGCCGCCGCCGCTTTCTCCTCAGCCTCCCGCGCGACGAACGCGGGCAGCAGTGCGGCGACAAGTTCAATCGGCGCTCGCCTACCTGCCAGGACGAGAGCGCCGAGCACGTCCTCCCTAGTCGCCTTCACTCGCGCTTGTGTATACAGATCGAAGACAAGCGCCTCTAGCTCCGCGTGAACGAAGGCCGCAATCTTCGCGGTTTTGCGGGCATCTACGGGATCCGTCATCCGGTGAGAAGCCTACTGTTTGGGTACAGGAAGTACCCAAACAGGGTCGAAGACGTGGCGCAGCGCGTACGCGAACGCAACGGAGTAGCGTTCCAACGGAGGGCGGAGCGATGGCTGGCAGAACCGAGTTCGACAACGGGAAGTTCAAGGAACTCGTCCTGCTGTTCGCGGAGCGGTCGTCCACCGACCCTCTGATGAGCCGTGTGAAGCTGAACAAGCTGCTCTACTACGCTGACTTCGAGGCGTACCGACGCCGTGGCCGGTCGATCACCGGCGCGACCTACGTCAAGGGCGAGCATGGCCCGATGGCGAGCGAGCTGCCGCGAGCCGAGGAAGAACTTGGCCGCGCCGGCTACCTGTCATGGAGATCAGAGGAGGCAGGGCCGTACACGCAGAAGCTTCCTGTTGCGCTTGAAGGGGCTGACAAAACCCAGTTCACTGACGAAGAGTTGGGGTTCGTGGCCGACGCGCTCCGAGAACTCAAAGATGTTGGTGGGCGAGGCGCCCGGGAGTGGTCCCACAAGAACTCGGCTGGATGGAACCTCGTTGATGACGAGGCCGCGATTCCTTATGAAACCAGCTTCATTTCAACCGACTCAATCCCAGCGGAAGACATTGAACGGGCGCGGGCACTCGGAATTGAGCGAGGCTGGGCCAAGATCCGTCCGTAGGTCCTGAGACGCTCTCTCGGTGGAGAGCAAGTGGTATCGCAAGTGGAGCGCTTGCTACGAAGACGCGTTCGGCGCTGACCGAAAAGCTGTCGGACTCGGCGGGAGGAACTTCGATACGTTCTTTGACGGAGTAGAGCGCTCAGTCCTCGACTACCCGTGGGAGTATTCGGAAGAGGTTCCTGAGAGCGGCGGTACGCGTATGCGCCTGACTCGCGCCGACTTCTCTGATCTCCCGCCGATTTACGTGTACTACAAAGTCAATGCGGAGGAGTGCCGCGTTCGGTTCGTCGGCCTTTCGCCCGCGTGGTCGAAGGAGGATCTCGCGCCTCCTCCTTTCCCGGGGGACTAGTCTCGAGGGCGGCGCGTAGCGCGTCGTCGAGCTCGAGCCCGATCCTTAGCTTTCCGTTCCGCTTCGGTGGCTGAGCGTTCGGCTTGCTCACGGCGCACCTGGGCGATTCAATCCGCGTACCTCAGCCGCTTGCCTTCGACCATCGACAGGGCTAGCCGAGTCCGCTGCCCATCCGTGTAGCCCACCTTCGTCCGAGTGTTGTAGCGGAAGTCGAACTCGGCAAGGTAGCGCGACAGGTGCGCTTCGCTGACGTGGTGGTAGACACCGTCGATGCCGCGCTTGAGAATCGAGAAGTAGTTCTCGGCGGTGTTCGTATGAACCTCGCCGCGCACGTACTCGCTCAGGTGGTTGACCGTTTCGTGCGATGCGAACTCGTCAGCCAATCCCGCGTAGGACTGGAAGGCGTCGGTCATGATCCGCGCTCGCGGATCGACGTGCGTCCGTATCGCGCCCTTGAGCGAATCCCCGGTGACGTTGGCGATCCGGAAGGATCGAACCTCGCCGCCGCGCTCGACTAGCGAGACGACCGGAACCTTGTCAGAGCCTCGGCCAGTCTTGCGCGGTCGCGTGTCGCGCTCCGTGCCCAAGAGCGGCGGATACTGCTTGCGGTTCGAGCGGCGCACCTTGCCGCCGATGTAAGTCTCGTCCGCCTCAACTACCCCCGTGAGGCGCCGCTGAAAGGGCGGCTGCGCCATCGCGTACCGGATCCGGTGGAACATGAACCACGCCGTCTTGTACGTCACGCCGATCATGCGATGCAGTTGGTGGGCGCTCATGCCCTTCTTGCTCGAACAGAGCAGGTAGAAGGCGAGCAGCCACTTGTTCAACGGGATATGCGAGCCCTCGAAGATCGTTCCGACCGTCACCGTGAACTGTTTGCGGCAGGCTCGGCACTTCCACAGCTTCCGGGTCTCGTTCTTGAGCCGGTAGTGCTTCTCGTCAAGGACGCCGCAGTGCGGGCAAACCGGGCCGTCGGGCCAGCGGATCGACTCCAGGTACGTCGCGGCGGTCAGCGCGTCTGTGAAGCGTTCGTCGTAGATGCCGAGGCCGAGGTCTTCCATACCGGCATTGTCTCAGCCCGCCGTGGGTTTGTCAAGTATATAATTCCGAGGAACAATTATGCGGAACATCGCCCCCGCCCGGCGGGTGCGGCGCGCGAGGATCTACCATCCTCTCGCGATGGCGGCTCCCACGCCGACGCCGAGCGATTCGTTCATCCAGCGCTTCAGCGACCTGACCGGCGCGAGCCCGAGCCGGGGGAAGGACGCCATGCTGCGTGCGCTCGACGTCGCCCTGTCGGGGCTCTTTCTCCTGCTGTCGCTGCCGCTCACCCTCTCGCTCTGCTTCCTGCTGCTGGTCACGAGCGGGCGGCCGCTCTTCTACCGGGGCCCGCGGGTCGGCCGCGGCGCGCGTGTCTTCCACATGCTCAAGTTCAGGACGCTCCGCCGCGGAGCCGAGGGGCGACTCGGCCCCTTCCTCGGGACGGAGCTCGTGGGGCGCACGGGCGCCGAGACGACGACGATCGGCCGCTGGCTGCGGGCGACGCAGCTGGACGAGATCCCGCAGCTCTGGAACGTGCTCCGCGGCGACATGAGCCTGGTCGGGCCGAGGCCGATCCGACCGCGGTTCTTCGAGGAGCTCGCCGGCGAGCTACCCGCCTACTGGCAGCGGCTCGTCGTCCGGCCGGGGCTCACGGGCTTCGCGCAGGTGCGGCGGGGCTACGAGACGTCGATGGCGGAGAAGCTCGCGCACGACCTCGAGTGGATCGCCGATCGCTCCGTCCGGCTCTACCTGCGAACGCTCCTGACGACGGGCTGGCGCGTGCTGGGGCAGTTCCTGCGGGGGGTCGCGAGGCCCGCCGGGCCTCGCCTCTAGACTCCCCTGGCATGTGCGGGATCTGCGGGATCGCGTCGTCGCGCGGGCCGGTCGACCCCGACCGCGTCGCCCGCATGAGCGCGACCCTCGTCCACCGTGGCCCCGACAGCTTCGGCGAGTACCTGGAGGGGTCGGTCGGCCTCGCCGCCCGGCGGCTCTCGATCATCGACCTCGAGACCGGCGACCAGCCGATCGCAAACGAGGACGGGACGCTCCACGTCGTCCAGAACGGCGAGCTCTACAACTACCGTGACCTGCGGCGCGAGCTCGAGGCTGCGGGCCACCGCTTCCGCACGAGCGGCGACACCGAGGTGCTCGTGCACCTGTACGAAGAGCACGGGACGGGGTTCGCCGAGCGGCTGCGCGGCATGTTCGCGGTTGCGCTCTGGGACGGCAGGCGAAGGCGGCTCGTGCTCGCGCGCGACCGGTTCGGGATCAAGCCGCTCTACTACCGCGCCGACGGCGACGGGCTTCAGTTCGCCTCCGAGCTGCGGGCGCTGCCGCGGAGCGAGATCGACCTGGACGCGCTGGAGGCGTTTCTCGCGTTCAACTCCATTCCCGCGCCGTTGACGATCTTCCGCGCGGTGCGCAAGCTGCCGCCCGGACACGTGCTGGTGTGGGAGGACGGCGCCGCGCGGCTCGAGCGGTTCGCGCGGCCCGCGCCGGTGGCGGCGGCTGAGGTCCGCACCGACGACGAGGCCGAGCTCGTCGAGGAGCTGCGGGCACGGATGCGCGACTCCGTCCGGGCGCACCTCGTGAGCGACGTTCCGGTTGGCGTCCTCCTTTCCGGCGGAGTGGACTCCTCGCTTCTCGCAGCGCTCGCCGCAGAGGAGACGAGCGAGCCGCTGCGCACCTTCTCGGTCGGCTTCGAGGAGCGGTCGTTCGACGAGCTGTCCCTCGCGCGGCTCGTGTCCGAGCGGTACGGGACGCGCCACCGCGAGCTCGTCGTCCGGCCGGACGCCGCGCTCCTCTTGCCTGCGCTCGCGGAGGCCTTCGACGAGCCGTTCGCCGACTCGTCGGCGCTGCCCACCTATCTCGTCTCCCGGCTCGCGGCGGAGGACGTGAAGGTCGCGCTCTCCGGCGAGGGCGGGGACGAGCTCTTCGGCGGCTACTACACGTACGCCGCCGACCTGCTCGCGGCGCGGTTCGGCGGCCTCGCGCGACTCGCCGAGCCGCTCGTCGAGCGGCTGCCGACCTCGACGGCCCGTGCGAGCTTCGACTACAAGGCGAAGCGATTCGTGCGCGGCGCGCACCTTCCGGCGTTGGAGCGGCACCACGCCTGGAAGGAGATCTTCTCCGCGGACGCCCGGGCGGAGCTGACCGTTCGTGGAATGGCGGCGGATCCGGTCGACCTGCTGCGGGCGCGGTTCGCCGAGACGAAGGGCGCCGAGCCGCTCGCGCGCCTGCAGGACGTCGACCTCGGCCTCTACCTCGTGGACGACCTGCTCGTGAAGACCGATCGGGCGTCGATGGCTCATTCACTTGAGGCGCGCGTGCCGTTCCTCGACACCGTGGTCGCGAACCTCGCGCTCGCGCTGCCGACCCGGCACAAGGTGCGCGGGCTCTCGAAGAAGGTGCTGCTGCGGAAGGCGGCCGAGCCGCTGCTGCCGCGCTCGATCGTGCACGGGCGCAAGCGTGGGTTCTCGATTCCCGCCGCCGCCTGGTTGCGCGGGGCGCTGGAGCCGTTCGCGCGCGAGACGCTGTCGGCGGAGACGCTGCGGCGCCAGGGATTCTTCGACCCGGAGGCCGTGGGGCGCGTGCTCGACAACCACGTCTCGGGTCGCGAGGACCTCAGCCGTCAGCTCTGGGGGCTGCTCGCGTTCACGCTGTGGCACGAGCGCCACGTTGCGCGGGAGCCCGGTCCTCTGCGCGAGCAGCCGCTGAGCGGGGTCGCGGCCTGAAATCTCGTTATCAGCGGGCTCAGGCGACGCCGGTCGGGGACGCGAGCTGAGAGTTTGGGTGGATATGACGGCATCGGCGCACGTGCTCGTGTTCCGGCCGCTGATCCGGATCCTGCGCGAGCGCGGGGACGAGGTGGACGTGACGGCGCGGGACTACGCGCAGACGCTGCAGCTGCTCGAGCTGCACGGGATCGAGGCGGAGGTGATCGGGCGCCACGGGGGGCGGTCGCGCCTCGGCAAGCTCCGGTCGCTGCGCTCGCGGCTGAAGTCGCTGCGGCGCTGGGCGAAGGGCCGCGGCTTCGACGTCGCGCTCGCGCACGGCTCGCACGAGCTGACGATGACCGCGCGCCGGCTCGGGATCCCGAGCTCGACGACCTTCGACTACGAGTTCGCGTGGCTCCAGCACCAGCTCGGCTGCCGCGCCGCCACGAAGGTGGTCGTGCCCGACTCGATCCCGCCGGCGCGGCTCGCGGGCTACGGGGCCGAGCCTCCGAAGCTCATCCAGTATCCGGGCCTCAAGGAGGAGTACTACCTCGCTGACTTCGAGCCGGACCCGGCGGTGCTCGACCCGTGGCGGGTCGATCGGGACCGGGTGCTCGTCGTCCTCCGCCCGCCGCCGGACGTGTCGCTCTACCACCGGCGCTCGAACCCGCTCTTTCCGCAAACGGTCGACTTCCTCGGGCGCCACGAGGGGGTGCAAGCGGTCGTCCTGCCGCGGACGCAAGAGCAGCGGGAGTACGTGCGCGGTCTCGCCCTGCCGTCGCTGATCCTGCCGGAGCGCGCTGTCGACGCGCAGAGCCTGATCGCGATCTCGGATCTGGTCGTCTCGGCGGGCGGAACGATGAACCGGGAGGCGGCGGCGCTCGGCGTGCCCGTCTACACGACCTACGGCGGCCGGCTCGGCGGCGTGGACGAGGCGCTGATCCGTGACGGCCGGCTCGCGCCGCTGACCGACCCGCGAGCGCTCGACCTACGGAAGCGCGACGGCGGCGGCGGCGACCGCGTCCGGCGCGACCCCGCGAGAATGCTGGAGCTGCTCCTGTCCGCTCGCGGCGAGGACGGCTAGAACCGCGGCGCCGTAGTGATCCAGCTTCGTGGGGCCGACTCCTGTGACGCCGGCGAGCTCCTCCAGCGTGGAGGGCTCCGCTCGCACGATCGCCTCGAGCACACGGTTCGCGAAGACGTGGAACGGCGGGACGTCCTCCTCGTCCGCACGCTCGCGCCGCCAGACGGCGAGCGCTCGGTAGACCGCGTCGGAGGGGTGAGGCCGCGGGGCCTTCGGCGTCAGCGCGAAGTCCGGCGACGCGGGCCCGGCCACGCACGCCTCCCGGACCGCACGGAGCAGGTCGCCGCCGTAGCGCTCGAGCTTCGCCGGCCCGATCCCGGGAACCGCGGCGAGCTCGGCCACGCTCGCCGGCGCGCGACGGACGAGCTCCTCGAGCGTGCGGTCGTTGAAGACGACGTAGGCCGGAACCTCGTCTGCGCGGGCCCGCTCGCGCCTCCATTCCCGCAGCGCGCGCGCGGCCGGCGGAAGCTCGTCGTCGCGGAGCCGCGACGGCTTCGAGACGGCGGGCGCTTGCGTCGCGACCCCAAGCTCCGTCAGGAAGCGACTCGGCCGAGCCGTCCACGTCACGGCCAGATGACGCTTCGCGCGCGTCATGCCGACGTAGAGCAGCCGCCGCTCGTCCCCCAGCGCCTCCGTCGTCTTCGCCTGACGGGCCGGCAGCTCACCCTCGTCCACGCGCGGGAGGAAGACCGCCTCGAACTCGAGGCCCTTGGCGCGGTGGAGCGTCAGCAGATGGACGCCGCGCGCCTCGCCGCTCGGGCCGAAGCGGCGCTCGAGCTCCGCGATCCACTCTCCGACCGCCCCCTCGCCGAACTCGTCGGCGAGCCTCACGAGCCGCGCCAGGTCGGTCTGCCGCGTCTGCTCCCGTTCGCCGAGACCCTCCGGCGGATGCTCGAGCCAGCCTTGCTCCACCGCGACGTGCGCCACGGTCGAGGCAACGGACGAGCCCTCCCGACCCCGCAGGCGCTTGAGAAGCTGGCGAGCCGCGTCACGCGCCAGCAGCGACGCGCCCTGGAACGGGATCCTCGCGTCGGCGAACGCCTCCTCGAAGTCGGCCGTCCGCGCGTTCGTGCGCACGAGCACCGCCATCTCCTCGTACGGGACTCCGTCGGCGTACAACGAGGCGACCCGCTCCGCAACGAAGGCGCCTTCCTCGTCCGAGCCGGCGAGTCGCTGCAGGAGCGGAGCCGGCCCGTCCTCACGCGAAGGCCGCAAGACCTTCTCCGCGCCGCTGAGCTGCGGAACGAGCCGATTCGCGAGCTCGAGCACCTGCGGGGTCGAGCGGTAGTTCGACTCCAGCCGGACGACAGTCGCGTCGCCGAAGCGCTCCGGCATCCCGAGCAGATACCGCGGCGTCGCACCGGTGAAGGCGTAGATCGACTGGTAGTCGTCACCGACCGCGCAGAGCTCGTCGCGCGCCCCGAGCCAATGCTCGAGCAGTGTCTGCTGGAGCAGGTTCACGTCCTGGTACTCGTCGACGGTGAACGCGCGATAGCGCTCGCGCACCTCCGCCAGGGCGTGCGAGTCCTCGTCGAACAGGCCGATCGTGAGCCCGAGCAGGTCCTCGAAGTCGATGAAGCCGCCGTCGGATTTCCTCTGCTCGTACTCGCGGAAGACCCGCAGCATCAGATCGGGTGGGATGGGCGGCTTGTGGTCGCCGAGCGACTCGAGGTACGTCTCCGGCGTCACGCGTCGGTTCTTCGCCCACTCGACCTCCGTCGCGAGATCGCCCGCCGGCCTGAACCGGAACGGCTTGGGGAGCGTATTCCCGACGCGCCGGAGCGTCAGCGCCTTCGAGGCGACGATCCTCCCCGGAGGCCGGCCGCGGAAGTACGAGAGCTGTGCGAGCGCCGCAGAGTGAAAGGTTTGCGCCCGCACTCCGGCGACGCCGAGCTCCTCGATCCGCGTCCGCATCTCGGTCGCGGCCTTGTCGGTGAAGGTCACGGCGAGGATCTCGCCGGCTGCGAACGCGCCGCTCGCAACCTGGTTCGCGATCCGTCGTGTGATCGTCGTCGTCTTGCCCGAGCCCGCGCCCGCGAGGATGCAGACGGGCCCGCGCACCGCCTCGACCGCGCGCCGCTGCTCGGCGTTCAGCCCGGAAAAGATCCGCTCGTCGTCCATGCGATCACCCTAGAGGCGACCCGGGACGGAGCGGCCCGGACTCCGTCACGGAGGTGTGCCGACTTCGCGCCGGGAGTGTGACGCCTCCGTCTCGGGAGTCACAACCGCGGTTGCGGCTACCGAGAACAAAGCGATTTTCGTGAAGGGCGGTGTCCTCGCATACCTCGGCAGCGATCGCGGCACAGGCAAAGCCTGCCGCTAGTGAAGCGTGTCCTCGAGCACGGCGCTCGAGAGCCGTCGCGGCTCGCGCATCATCGTCGAGAGCTTCGAGATTACGTCCAGCGTCTCGCCGCGGCCGACCATCCGCTCGAGATCGGCGAGCTCGTCCTCCAGCCACGCCGGGTCGATCGGCACGCGCGTCGCGCGCAGGATCTTCGGGTGCGCCGTGTCCGCGACCGTCTCGCCCGCGCTCCACAGCTCCTCGTGCAGCTTCTCGCCCGGCCGGACCCCCACGAACTCGATCGCGATCTCCTGCTCCGACTCCTTCCCGGACAGGCGGATCATGTTCTGCGCGAGCTCGAGGATCTTGACGGGATCGCCCATGTCCAGAACGAAGACCTGGCCGCGGCCGCCGATCGCGCCTGCCTGCACGACGAGCGAGACCGACTCCGGGATCGTCATGAAGTAGCGCGTCATCTCCGGGTGGGTCACCGTCACGGGCCCGCCCTTCTCGATCTGGCGGCGGAAGATCGGGATCACGCTGCCCGACGAGTTGAGCACGTTGCCGAACCGGACGGCGACGAAGCGCGTGGACACGTCGTCCCGCTGGCCGTAGGCCTCGACGATCCACTCGCAGACCGCCTTCGACTGGCCGAGCAGGTTCTTCGGATTCGCGGCCTTGTCAGTGGAGATGAGCACGAACCGACGGACGCCGTAGTCGACGGCCACGTCCGCGATCACCTTCGTCGCGAGCGCGTTGTTACGGACGGCCTCGAGCGGATTCGCCTCCAGCAGCGCGACGTGCTTGTAGGCGGCCGCGTGGAAGACGACGGTGGGCTGGTAGCGCTCGAAGACCTGGCTCATCTTGGCGCGGTCGCCGACGTCCCCGAGCACGGCCGCGACGGCGGAG
Organism: Gaiellales bacterium; assembly: GCA_038253005.1. Lineage (GTDB taxonomy): Bacteria > Actinomycetota > Thermoleophilia > Gaiellales > Gaiellaceae > 3-1-20CM-4-69-9. The sequence goes on along the minus strand of JBBSHO010000003.1, from coordinate 50,428 downwards.
AACCCGCGCTCGTCGACGAGCTCGCGCTCGATCCCGAAGAGCGCGGCCTCGGACTGCTCCACGAGCACGAGCCGGGCGGGCCCGAGGCGGGCGATCTGGCGGCAGAGCTCGGCGCCGATCGAGCCGCCGGCTCCCGTCACGACCACGATCTCGCCCGCGACGGAGGTTGCGACCGACCCGAGGTCGACCTCGATCGGCTCCCGCCCGAGCACGTCCTCCACCTGCACGGGACGAATCTGGCCCGCGAGGTTCAGGTCGCCGGAGATCAGCTCGTACAGGCCCGGAAGGGTCTTGACCGGCACGGACGCCTCGCGCGCGATCTCCACGATCCGCCGACGGGTCTCGCCCGAGGCGGACGGGATCGCGATCAGCACCTCGTCCGGACGGTTGTCGCTCAGGATGTGGGCGAGCTCCCCGGTCGTGCCGAGCACGCGGACGCCGTGGACCCGGAGGTTCTTCTTGCGCGGGTCGTCGTCGATCAGGCCGATCGGCGTGTAGCCGAGGCCCGGCGTGCGCTGCATCTCGCGGATCATCAGCTGCGCCGCGTCGCCCGCACCGACGACGATCACCTCGCGGCCGCGCGCCATCAGCGAGGCGGCCCCGGGACGCTCGATCAGGCTGCGCGCAAAGAGCCGAGTTCCGGCCACGAAGGCGAGCAGGAGCAGCCAGTCGAGCACGGCGACCGAGCGCGGCAGGGGGAAGCCCTTGACGGGATGGGCGAAGTAGACGACGAGCGCGGCCAGGACGGAGGCGACGGTCACGCCGCGGGCGGCGCCCCACATGTCCCGCGTGGACACGTAGCGCCACCAGCGGTTGTAGAAGCCGAAGGCGACGAAGACCGCGAGCTTGATCGCGACGACGACGAGGATCGTGTCGACCAGCAGCCGGTGGTACGGCGCCTTCACGCCCTGGTCGAAGCGGAGCCAGAACGCGAGCCACCACGCGAGCGCGATCAGCAGCGCGTCGGCTGCGAGCTGCCAGATCCGGTGGCGGTTGATCGGGATCATGCGACGCCGGCGCCGACCGCCGAGCGTACGGTCTCGACCACGCGCTCCTGCGTCTCGCGGCCTATGCCCGCCCAGAGCGGAACGGAGAAGTTCTCGCGCGCGGCTCGCTCGGTCTCGGGCAGCGAGCCCTCCTGCCAGCCGAGGTAGCGCAGCGCGGGCTGGAGGTGGAGCGGCGGGAGGTAGTACGTGGCGCAGCCGATCTCGGCCTCGCGCAGAGCCTCGACGATGCGGTCGCGCTCGGGCGAGCGGCAGACGAACAGGTGGTAGATGTGGCCCGGCTCGTCCTCGGGCACGGTGCACAGCTCGCCGAGGCCGAGCTCGACATAGGTCGCCGCAGCCTCGCGACGGGCGCGGTTCCAGCCCTCGATCTGCGGGAGGAAGATGCGGAGCGCGGCGGCCTGCAGCTCGTCGAGGCGGGAGTTGTAGCCGATGTACTGGAAGTCCTGCTTGTCCTTCGAGCCGTGGAAGCGGAGCATCCGCACCCGCTCGGCGAGCCCCTCGTCGGTCAGGGCGACGAGGCCGCCGTCGCCGAGCCCGAACAGGTTCTTGGTCGGATAGAAGCTGTACGTGGAGGCCACCCCTGTCGTGCCGGCGCCCTCGGCGCCGAAGGCCTGGGCCGCGTCCTCGAGGATCGGGAGCCCGAAGCCGGCGAGCTCCGCCAGCCGCGCTGGGCGGCCGAACAGGTGGACGGGCATGATCGCCTTCGTCCGCTCTGTGATCCGGCGCTCGACGTCCTCGGGATCGAGATTGAACGTCTCCGGCTCGATGTCGGCGAAGACCGGGGTCGCGCCGCGGCGGGCGATCGACTCCGCGGTGGCGTAGAAGGTGAAGGCGGGGCAGATCACCTCGTCGCCGGGCCCGATCTCCATCGCGTCGAGCACGATCACGAGCGCGTCCGTGCCGTTGGCGACGCCGACCGTAGCGTGCACGCCGAGGAACGCCGCCGCCTCCTGCTCGAAGGCCTTCACGTGCGGGCCGAGCACGAACGCGGCCGACTCGAGCACCTCCTCGAATCGGGCCAGCAGCTCGGGGATCAGCGGCGCGTATTGCGCCTTGACGTCAACGAGCGGGATCTTCGGCACGGCGACGGAGTCTAGACGAGCGCCGCCGGCGCAAAACCAGGATCGCGGCCAGGGCGACCGTGGCCACGACGACCACGACATCGACGTAGCGGAAGTCGCGATGCACCCGCTCGTAGCTCGACCCGAGGCCCCAGCCGGCGCCCGCGAACGCGAACGACCAGACCGCCGAGCCGGCGAGCGTGAGCACGGCGTAGCGCCAGAACGGCATCCGGAAGACGCCGGCCGGGATGGAGATGAACGAGCGCACGACGGGCGTCACGCGGCCGAGCAGCACCGCCAGGTCGTCCCAGCGGTCGAACCAGCGCTCTGCCCGATCGAGCTTGCGGCCGTCGAGGTGGAACCAGCGCGCACGCCGCTCCAGCATCGGCCTTCCGCCGTAGAGGCCGACCGCCCAACCCACGATCGCGCCGGCGAGGTAGCCGAGCGTTCCGGCGAGCGACATCGTGACGAACGCCCAGACGTGGGAGGAGATGTGAAGGCCGAAGAGGACGACGTGCTGACCCGCGAACGCCCCCCCGGCGAGGGCGCCGGCGTAGAGCATCACGAGCTCGCTCGCCGCGGGAAAGACAGCGTCCAGCGCCATCAGCCCGAAGACGGCGTAGACGCCGTGGTTTCCGATCAGCAGGGTGAGGCTGCTGGTAAGCCCGGCGACCGGCACGGGCCGAGCTTAGCGTCGGGACGGGCGCGCGAGCGTGAACGACCGGTCGGCGGCGGAGTGCCGCCCCTGATCGTCGTCGGCAGCGACCGAGAACGTCCAGCGGCCTGCAGGGGCGGCGGATCCGTCTGCGAGCTTGCCGTTCCAGTCGAAGCGGTACGAGCCCGGTGCGCGCCTGCCGGAGTCGAGCGCAACGGCGACACCGTTCGGGCCGGAAAGGACCGCGGAGACCGTCGACGCCCGCACGAGCTTGTAGGAGAGCGCTTCCGTCTCGCTCGAGCTCAGCGTCCCGGCCGAGGGCGGCGGGGCGTAGACGCCGGCGTACGAGAGGAGAAGCGCGTCCGCGACGGCCCGCTCGCCGGTCCGGTCGGAGGGACGGTCGAGCAGCTTCCCGTCGAACGCGAGGGCCGAGGACGTGCCGGAGTCGAGCGCCGAGGCGCTCACCGCGCCGAGGCGCATCAGCGTCAGGGCGAGCTCGAAGTTCGTCAGGCCCGTGCTGTAGCCGGGTTGGCGGCCGTCGACGGCGACGAGCAAGATCCTCCCGTCCGCGGTCTGGCCGACGCCCGTCCGCGGCCCGCGCGCCGCGAGCTGGGCCGTCGTGAAGAGCTCGAAGGAGCGGAACACGGGCCGGCCGTCGCGGACGAGCACCGGTCCGCCGCCGAGCCCGTCGCGCACGTCCGACCACGAAGGAGAGAGGTTGAGCCGCAGGTTCAGCGTCGTCCCGGCCGGCGCCTCAGCGGTCAGGGCGGCCGCGTCTCCACGCGCGACGAGCACCGCGCCGCCCGGCGGGATCGCCTGACCTCCTCCCTGGACGAGCTGGACGACCGGTGCGGAGAGGCTCGAGTTCGAGCTCGTCGCGGGCACGGGGGAGAGGACGGCCTCGACGACGTTCTGCTCGGCCGGCGTCGTCGCCCCCCAGGCGGGCGTGTACAGCGTCGTCTGCTTGCTCGCCGGCTCGTTGAGTACGAGCGGCCGCCGCTGGCCCGTGCCCTTCCACGTTCCGGCGAGCGAGACGCGGTCGACGCGGAGTTTGCCGGCCGCGTCGATCCCGACGCTCGAGCGCCGGCCGTTCGGAGTCGCGTCGAGCACGCCGCCGCGCAGCAGCAGCCCGTTCGGATGGCCGTCGGCGCCGAAGGCGTCGCCGTTGACTCCGACGACTGTCGCCGAGCCGGACACGTCCTTCTCCATCGCCGTGAGCCGCTCGCGCCCCTGGATCGCGTTGTTCGAGAGGACGGTTCGCAGCCCGTACAGCCCCGTGGGGCGCGGCGCGGAGACGACGTTCACGACCACGGGCCCGTGCGGCGTGAACTCGACCTGGCGGGAGTACACGACGCCTGGCATCAGCAGCTGGCCGCGGGCCGCCGCTGACGCGGGCGCGGCCAGTGCCCCCGCGAGGAGGGCGCCGATGACGGTTTTCCGAAGCACGACCCCGTTCCACGGTAGCTGACTCGGCGGAAGGGCTAGGAGCGGACTCGCTAGTTCCAGACCTTGACGTCGCGGTACAGGGTGTCCCGCTGCACCGGCGTCTTGCCGAGCGCCCTGATCAGGTGGACGAGCTCCTCGGTCGACGTCCGGTGCGTCGTGCCCGCAGCCGAGACGACGTTCTCCTCGATCATCACCGAGCCCATGTCGTCGGCGCCGAAGCCGAGCGCGACCTGACCGATCTTGATCCCCTGCGTCACCCACGACGACTGGATGTGGTCGACGTTGTCCAGGTAGATCCGGGAAACGGCCTGGGTGAGGAGGTAGTCGAAGGAGGTCGGCATCGACTCGCGCGGCACCTGGTCGCCGAGACGGTTGCCGTCGGCCTGGAACGTCCAGGAAATGAAGGCGCGGAAGCCGCGCGTCTCGTCCTGGAGCTCGCGGATCCGGCGCATGTGCTCGATCCGCTCGGCCAGCGTCTCGACGTGGCCGTACATCATCGTCGCGGTCGTCGACATACCGAGCCGGTGCGCGTACCGCATGACGCCGAGCCACTCGTTCGTCTTCGTCTTCTTCGGCGCGATGATGTCGCGGACGCGGTCGACGAGGATCTCCCCGCCGCCGCCCGGGATCGAGTCGAGGCCGGCGTCCCGCAGGCGCGTGAGCGTGTCCGGGATCGTGAGCTTGGAGCGGCGTGCGATGTGCTGGATCTCGGGCGGCGAGAGCGCGTGCAGGTGGATCCGGTAGCGCGCCTTGATCGAGCTGAAGAGGTCGACGTAGTAGTCGACGCCGAGATCGGGATGGTGGCCGCCCTGCATCAGCAGGCCGGTGCCGCCCAGCGCGAGCGTCTCCTCGATCTTCTTGAAGATCACCGGCTTCGGCAGGAGATAGGCCTCGTTGCGATCGCCCGGGCTGCGGTAGAAGGCGCAGAAGTCGCAGTCGGTGACGCAGATGTTCGTGTAGTTCAGGTTCCGGTCGACGATGAAGGTGATCCGGTCGGGATCGGTCTTTCGCCGCCGCAGCTCGTCGGCCGCGCGCCCAACCGCGACGAGATCCCGCGACTCGAGCAGCTCCACGGCCTCGTCGTCGGAGATCCGCTCGCCGGCGACCGCCTTCTCGAGGGTGGCTGGGACCGTCACGCTACGGGCGCCTCCTGCTGCACGTAGCGCAGCTCCGGCACGGTCTCGAGCTCGCCGACGTCGCGCGCCAGCTCGAGGAACGTGTAGAGGCCGGCGCGCTCGCGCGGGCCGAAGCGGTAGCGCAGCTTCTCGAAGTAGCGGGCGAGGAAGCCGGCGGGATAGCCGTAGCGCTCGCTCGCCTCGTAGGCGAGGCTCTCCGGCTCGGCCCGCGCGATCCGCACCGACTCGACGAGCGCGTCCTCGAGCTCGACGAGCCCCGGCGCGGTCGGCTCCGGGCAGGCCCAGACGGCGAAGACCATCGGCAGCCCCGTCCGCTCGAGCCAGAGCCGTCCGAGGTCGTGGTGCGGCGTCGGATCCTCGAACGCCGACTTCAGCGCCGCGTCGCCGATCAGCATCTTCGCGTCCGCTTCCTCGCCGAGCGGCACGTGCTCGGCCTCGGGGAGCAGCACCTTCGTCAGTACGGCGGAGGTGGCCGATTCCGGCGTCACGGCGACGGTGCGCACCTGCTCGAGCGGCAGTCGCGAGACGAGCTGGATCGAGTCGACCGCGCCCTCGGAGGCGACGCAGAGCCGCGGCATCAGGCGCAGCCGGTCGGCGTTCCGGGCGTAGGCGATCGACGAGATCGGCGCGGCGTCGAGCTCGCCGGCGACGAGCTGACGGTTCAGCTCCGTCGGGACGCCCTGGATCTCCTCGACCTCGGTCTCGACCCGGTAGAAGACCGGCGCCATGTTCACATAGCTGATGCGGCCGAGCCGGATCACTCGAGCCCCACGGCCGCGAGCGCCGCGGCGCGGCTCGGGTAGTCCCGCAGCTCTACGACCCGCTCGTCACGCACGCTGAAGACGTGGTGCAGCTCGGGGTAGAGCTCGTGCGGCGGCTGGACATGCGGATCGACGACGAGCATGCCGTCCGCCTCCGCGACGACCTCTGGTGACCCGCTGACGCCGGAGTCCATCGCTTGTCGGAACGTGGCCACGACTTCGTCGCGACTGCGGCAAAGCTGCCCCGGCGAGACGCCGACCCAGGCGACCAGCGGGTCGAGCGCGCCGACCCACTCGTCCCAGCCGCCGCTCTCGATCGTGGCGCGCACGCTCACGCCTCCCATCGCCGCACCTCGTTGTAGAGCGTGTCGCGCTGGACCGGGATCCGGCCGGCGGCGCGGATCGCGCCGACGAGCTCCGGGACCTTTTGCTCGGTCTCGGTGCGCGCGCCCGCCGCGTGGAAGATCTGCTCTCGCACGACCGTCCCCTGCACGTCGTTCGCCCCGAAGTGGAGCGCGACCTGGGCGAGCGGCATTCCCATCATGATCCAGTAGGCCTTGATGTTCGGGATGTTGTCGAGCATCAGGCGCGAGACCGCGATCATCTTCAGGTCGTCCGCGCCTGTCGTGTGCTTCCAGCCGCGCCGCTCGAAGACCGTGTTCTCCGGGTGGAACGCGAGCGGGATGAACGCGAGGAAGCCGCCCGTCCTGTCCTGCTGGTCGCGCAGGCGCAGCCAGTGGTCGACGCGCTCCTCGTAAGTCTCGACGTGGCCGTAGAGCATCGTGCAGTGCGTCGGGATACCGAGCCGATGCGCTGCTTCGTGGGTCGCGAACCAGAAGTCCGGGTGCTCCTTGCCGGGTGCGATCAGCCCGCGGACGCGGTCCGCGAAGACCTCCGCCCCGCCGCCCGGCAGCGAGCCGAGCCCGGCGGCCTGCAGCTCGCGCAGCACCTCCTCGTGCGTGAGGCCGGAGAGCTTGGTCATGTGATGGATCTCGCTGGCGGTGAAGAGCTTGAGGTGAACGTCGGGAAGCGCTTCGTGCAGCCGGCGCACGATCTCGACGTAGTAGTCGAAGGTGACGTGCGGGCTCTCGCCACCGACCATGTGGATCTCGGTGAACGTGGAGAGCTCGTGCTGGCGGAGGGCGTCCTCGACCAGCTCCTCCGCCGTGATCGTGTAGGCCCCGGCCTGTTTCTGCGTCATCGCGAACGCGCAGAACTTGCACTTCACGCGGCAGACGTTCGTCTGGTTCAAGTAGAGGTTCTGGACGAAGTAGACTTCGTCCGTGCCGCCGCGAGCGCGGCGGGCGAGGTCGGCGAGCTCGCCGAGCGCGAGCAGATCGTCGGTCTCCAAGAGCGTCAGCCCGTCCTCGAGGTCGAGGCGCTCGTTCGCCTCCACCTTCTCGCGAATCGCGACCAGTGTGTCGGTGCGCTCGAGGAGCACTAACGCTCCCGCTCGACGACGGCGTAGGTCAGAGACTCGAGCTCCTCGCGGTGGAGCTCGCCGTTCAGGCAGGCGCGCGCGTTGCGCGCGTACGCGAGCGCGACCTCGCGGCTCTCCTCGACGGCGCCGCTCGCCGTGACCCGGAGCAGGACGCCGTCCAGAGGGCCGCCCGCGAGCGCCTCTCGCACGATCTCGTCCCTCTGCGCGGCGAGCAGGAGCGGGAGCGTGGGCGTTCCCTCGCGCAGGTCGGTGCCCGCGATCTTGCCCGTCTCGATCGTCACCCCCGAGCAGTCGAGGATGTCGTCGGTGATCTGGAACGCGATCCCGAGCGCGAGGCCGAAGCTCCCGGAACCGCCGCCGAGCCGGCAGGCAGCCTCGAACAGCTTCCCCGTCTTGAGCCCGCAACGCTCCAGATAGGCCTCGACGGGCGTGTCCGGATCGTGCATCTGGCGACGCTGGAGCGCCTCTCCGCGGGCGAGGCAGAGCGTCGCATCGGCGAGGATCGAGACCGCGCGCCGGTCGCCTGTGGCGGCGAGCTCGGCGAACGCGCGCGCGAAGAGGTAGTCGCCGGTGGCCTTGGCGGCGTCGGGGCCGTAGGCGGACCAGGCCGAAGCGCGGCCGCGGCGGATGCGCGCTCCGTCGATCAGGTCGTCGTGGACGAGCGTGGCCATGTGGATCAGCTCCACCGCGACGCCCGCCGTCACGGGCGCGTCCGATCCGGGCTGGGAGGCGAGGAAGACGAGCAACGGCCGGAGCCGTTTTCCGCCCGCGGCGAGCGCCTCGCCGCCGATCTCGGCGACGATGCCCCGGTGGGAGCCGACCGCCCGGTCGAGGCGCTCCTCGAGCTCATCGAGGTAGCGGTCGAGGCCCGGCGCCTCGCTGATCGATGGCAGCGCGGTCACCGGGCCGCCCCGGTGTGGAGCGCGACGATCCCGGCCGCCATCAGCCGGTAGCGGACGTCGGTGAACCCGGTGTCGGAGACGAGCTCGGCGAGCTCCTCCGGATCCGGGAAGCGGCGCACGCTCGCCGGGAGGTACGTGTAGGCCGAGCCGCCCGGCAGCACCCGGCCGAGCGCGGGCACGATTCGGTTGAACCAGACTCGGTAGAACGGCGCGAGCGGTCCGCGCGGCTGCGTGATCTCCAGGATCGCGAGCCGGCCGCCGGGGCGGAGCACGCGGCGCAGCTCCGAGAGCCCGCGCTCGAGGTCCTCCACGTTTCGCACGCCGAACCCGACCGTCGCCGCGTCGAAGCTCCGGTCCGGAAAGGGCAGCTCCAGCAGGTCGCCGCGCACCCACTCGATCGCCGCGGACTTCCGGCGCGCGCGCTCCAGCATCCGCTCCGAGAAGTCGAGACCCGTCACGCGGCCGCCGTTCCGAAGGTCGGCCAGCGCGAGGTCGCCGGTCCCGCAGCAGGCGTCCAGCACGTCGTCGCCGGGCCGGACGACCTCCGCAGCGAGGCGTCGCCAGCGCCGGTCGAGGCCGGCCGTCATCGTCGTGTTCATCGCGTCGTAGACCGGCGCGATCCGGTCGAACATGACGCGGACGCCGTCTGCCGGAAGCCTCCCGCTCTCGACGGTCACGGCTGGCCCCACCTCGCGGCGAGCGCCTGATCCAAGCCGAGCTGGTCGAGCGCCCGCCCGACGACGAAGTCGACGAGATCGCGAACGGTCTCGGCTCCGTGGTAGAAACCCGGAGCGAGAAAGAGGATCGTCGCGCCCGCCTCCCGCAGCGTGAGCATGTTCCGCAGATGGATCGCCGAGAGCGGCGTCTCGCGCGGCATGAGCACGAGCTTGCGATCCTCCTTGAGCGCGACGGAGGCGGCGCGATGGATCAGGTTCGACATCGAGCCGGAGGCGATCGTCCCGAGCGTTCCCATCGAGCACGGGCAGAGCACGTAGGCGTCCACCTTGGCCGAGCCGCTCGCGTACGGGGCCTTCCAGTCGTTCGGCTCGTAGATCGTCGCGTTGCCGCCCACGCCCTCGAGCAGCCGGGTCAGCGTCTCGTCGCGGGAGAGCCGAGGATTCCCGTACAGCTCGGTCGCGAGCACCTCGACCCCGGCGCTCGAAACGGAGATACCGAGCTCGACCTCCGCCGCGGAGAGCGTCTCGACGAGCCGCGCCGCATAGGGCGCGCCCGACGCGCCGGTTATGCCGAGGAAGACGTGCACATCAGGCCTGTTACTTCGGCCCCTTCGACGCGTTCAGGAAGATCGCGAGCTGGTGGATCTTGTCCTTCCCGAGCGAGGCGAACTTCGGCATCACGTTGTTCCCGAACTTCGACGGGTCCGGGATGTAGCTCTCCAGGTAGGAGACGGGCTTCTTCGTCCCCTCGGCGCTGAGGTCGGGCGCACCGAGCTGCGCGCCGCCGGTGCCGAGGTACGTATGGCAGGCCGTACAGCCGGAGCTCGCGAAGACCTTGGCGCCGGAGATCGCGATCGGGTCGGCGGCGAACTTCTCCTTCTGCGCCCAGCTCGGCACGGCCGCAACCACCTCGCTCGCCAGCGACTCGTGCGCGACGGCGCCCTTGTAGGTGAGGACGCCCATCGAGAGCACCGTCAGCATCGCGGCGACGACCGCAACGGGACGCCGCAGCAGCCGGCGCTCCCGGCGCAGGTCGAGGAAAGGCAGCGCGAGCAGCAGGACCAGGCAGATCGTCGGGATCCCGATCGTCCCGAGGATGACCGAGCTCGGCCACTTGAAGATGCGCAGGAGGTAGAAGAGGAAGTAGAAGTACCAATCGGGGCGCGGGACGAAGTTCGTCGTGCCCGGGTCGGCCGGTTGCGAGTAGCGCGGGCCGAGCAGGCACGAGTGGCCGCTGTGGCCGCCGCAGGCGTCCGGGTTCTCGCCGGAGGTGAAGTACCAGACGGCTGCAAGACCGATGATCACCGCGACGACGACCAGGCTCATCACCGTGTCGTGGAACATCGCGTAGGGATAGAACGGCTTCCCCCGCGACTTGACGTCCGCCTTGTAGCGCGTGAACTGCGCGCGCCGCTCGTCGAGGGCGGACACCTACTTCGCCCCTCCGCGCGGGCCCGGCCGCATCAGCCCGCTGCGTCCGTTCGTCGCCGCGACCTCCTCGCGCACGGAGCCGGCCGCCCCGCGCGACCAGGGCGGGGACGTCACGCCGAGCCGGATCACGAGATAGAGGTGCAGCCCGATCAGCGCCATGATCCCGCCCGGAATCACGAGCATGTGCAGGGAGTAGAAGCGGGCCAGCGTCTCGTTCCCGATCTCGGCGCCGCCGCGCAGGAACTGTGCGATGAACGGGCCCAGCACGGGTGCGGTCCCGTTGATGTTGATCCCCACGATCGTGGCCCAGTAGGCGGTCTGGTCCCACGGCAGCAGATAGCCCGTGAACCCCTCGCCGAGACCCATCGTCAAGAGCAGCACGCCGATGATCCAGTTCAGCTCGCGCGGGTACTTGTACGCGCCGAACAGGAAGACGCGCGCCATGTGGAAGAACATCAGGATGATGAAGACGCTCGCTCCCCACTTGTGCATCCCGCGGACGAGCCAGCCGAGCGTGACGTCGTTCGTGATGTGCTGGATCGACGCGTAGGCCGTCTTCGGCTCGGGCTTGTAGTACATCGCGAGGATCACGCCGGTGATCGCCTGGACGAGGAACGCGGTCAAGGTCGCCGACCCGAGCGTCTGCATCCAGTTGATGTCGCCGGGGACGTTGCGGAAGAGGAAGTAGCGGATCGCGCCGACGATCCCGGAGCGCTCCTCCAGCCAGTCCATCGGGTAGGTGGCCGCGGCCTCGAGGCGCTGACGGCGCGCCGATTTGCGGGTGGGCGCTGTCGCGGCCACTAGTGCGGCGGCTCCACGGGGTAGAACCAGCCTTCGATCCCCTTCACGTGCTGGCCGGGGCCGCGCAGGTCGTACTGATGGATGCGCGCGTCCTTGCCCGTGCCGTCCACGCGGGAGACGCTATAGGTGCGGCCGAGCCACAGGTGGCCGTTGCGGATCGAGTACTGGTAGCGGTCGAGCGCGCGCACGGGCGGGCCCGCGGTGCGGTTGCCCTCGGGGTCGTACTGGCCGCCGTGGCACGGACAGCCGAAGCCGCCGGCGGGAAGGGCCGGGATGATCGTCACCATCTGCCCGTTTCCACCCTTTACGACGCTCTGCTGGCTGTCGAAGACGGGGCCGTTCGGCTGGACGGGGCAGCCGAGGTGGGCGCAGCGGTTGGAGATGATCGTGAAGCTCGGCTCTCCGCCCAGGAGCCCGTTGTTGCGGATGAACGCGGTGCGGCGCGAGACCTCGCCCGCCCCGGGGTCGAGGAAGAACGTGGCGAGGTTGTACTTCCCCTCGGGGAAGTTGGAGAGCGGCCCGATGTCGATCTGGTGCGAGTGCTGGCCCACGAAGGCGGGCGCCACGGCGAAGCCGAGCACCGGCACCGTGATCAGGCCGCCGATCACACCGCCGAGACCGAGCGTCGCGCCCTCGAGGAAGCGGCTGCGCGGGAAGCGGTCGGGGTCAACGTGGGGCATCGCCTCCTCGCCCTCGTCGGCGCGGATGGGCTCGGCGACGCTCGTCGGGCGCGCCTCCCGGGTCTCCGGCTCGGCGGGGGCCGGCGCGCCGCGGTACTCGGCGGTCGCCTCCCGCACCCAGAGGAAGCCGAAGACGATCGCGATCGCGCCGCCGATCGGCGCCACGAGGCGCGGGCTGACGATCAGCCCGACGAGGACGCAGGCCACACCGACCGCGAAGCCGACCGGCCAGAGACTCGGGCCGGGAAGGTGAGGTCGATCCCCGTGCTGGGGCTCCACTACGCCACCTCCCCGATCATGCTCACCACTCTGGATTCAACCCCCGTCGGATTCGGCATGTCAACGACGTAACAGATGCCGCAACGAGCGGGAACTCTGACGGATTCGCCCGTTGCGTGCGTCACCGTCGAGCTCGATCCCGTACTCGTCCCATCTCCGGTCGACGAGCTCGGCGATCTCCGGGCTCATCTCGATCTCCGGCGGCCACTCGCGCGCACCCTCGGCCGGGCCCTTCCGGGTCGCGTCGATCCCGAGCTTGCCGCCGTAGAACTGGAGTGTCGGCGCATGGTCGAGATGGTCGAGCGGCCCCTCGGTGAGCAGCACGTCGCGCTTCGGGTCGACGTTCGCGCCGACGTAGAACATGACCGTTTCGTAGTCGTGGACGTCGACGTGCTCGTCGACGACGACGACCGCCTTTGTCAAGCTCAGCATCCCCAGGCCCCAGATCGCGTGCATCACCTTCTGCGCGTGGCCGGGGAAGGCCTTGCGGATCGAGACGATGCAGCAGTTGTGGAACGCGCCGGCGACCGGCAGGTCGTAGTCGACGATCTCCGGCACGGTCATCCGCACCGCGGGCAGGAAGATCCGCTCGGTCGCCTTGCCGAGCCACGCGTCCTCCTGCGGCGGCTTGCCGACGACGATCGAGGGATAGATCGCAGCGCGCCGCATCGTGATCGCGGTCAATCGGAAGACGGGGAACGGCTCGGCCGGCGTGTAGTAGCCGGTGTGGTCGCCGAATGGCCCCTCGTCGGTCAGCTCGTCCTTGTCGATGAAGCCCTCCAGCACGATCTCCGCGTTCGCGGGGACGTCGAGATCGACCGTCTTCGCGCGGACGAGCTCGACCGGCTCGCCGCGCAGGAAGCCCGCGAGCATCAGCTCGTCGATGTGCTTCGGGAGGGGCGCCGAGGCGGAATACGTCGTCACGGGATCGAGCCCGAGCGCGACCGCCACCTCGATCTTCCCGTCCGTGGCCAGGTAGTCGGCGCGCCCGTCTTTGTGGATCTGCCAGTGCATCGCCGTCGCGCGAGGGCCGAGCTTCTGCATCCGGTACATCCCGACGTTGCGAGTCCCGGTGCGCGGGTCCTTCGTGATCACAGCCGGAAGCGTGATGAACGGCGCCGGGTCGCCGGGCCAGCAGCGCTGGATCGGCAGCGCGTCGAGCGACGCGTCGTCGCCGGCGAGGACGATCTCCTGGCACGCCCCGCGGCGGACGGTGCGCGGTCGTGAGTCGGCGATCGACTTCAGCTTCTGGAGGCCGCGCACCTTGTCGACGAGGCCTTCCGGGGGTTGCAGCTCCAGCACGTCGGCGACTCGTTCCGCAACCGCGTCGAGCGACGGCGCGCCGAACGCCATGCACATCCGCCGCTCGGCGCCGAACTGGTTGATCAGCAGGGAATGCTCGGAGCCCTCGACGTGCTCGAACAGCAGCGCGGGCCCGCCGGCCTTGACCGTGCGGTCGACGATCTCCGTGATCTCGAGGTCGGGGTCGACCTCGGCCGCGACGCGAACGAGCTCGCCCTCGCGCTCGAGCAGCGCGATCCACGCGCGCAGATCCGAAGGCGGCGCCATTCCGATCAGTCTACGAGCGCAGGGCGGCGGCCACCGCGTCGTCGAGCGCCAGCGCACGCCCCGCTGCGCGCGCGGAATCGAACGCAGGGCCGTCATGTGCCAACACCGGTGCGGCAAGCCGCTCGTGCTCCGCGTCCCAGCCGGGAACGGGAGCGCGGTCGACCTCCGCCTCGATCGCCCCCCACAGCCGCCCGGCCGCTTCGACGTCGCCGGTCTCCCCGCAGCCCCGCGCGACCAACACGAGCGAATCGATCAACCCGGGTCGGTCGCCCATCCGGCGGGCGACCTCGAGCGCCTCCCGCGCGCGGCGTGCGGCTTCGTCCGCTCTGCCCAGGGAGAACAGCGTGCGCGCGATCGCGAGCAGCACGTTCTTCTCCCACCATGTGAAACCGGTCTCGCGTGCGCGCGCGAGACTCGCCTCGTAGTACGGGAGCGCTTGCTCGACGGCTCCGCGCCGCCGCTCGAGGTCGCCGAGCAGCAAGAGGATCGACGCGTCCACCTTGCCGAGACCGGCGCGCCGGTTCACCGCGGCGCTCTCCTCGAGCAGGCTCCGGGCGCGGGCGTCGTCCCCGTGCTGGGCCGCCCAGACGGCGAGTCGGTGAAGCACCGATGCGATCGCTCCGTCGTGCCCGAGCGCGCGCCATTTTGCAAGGCTCTGTTCGTAGAAGCGCTCGCCTGCGGGATCGCCGACGACGGTCGCGGAGTTGCCGAGACACTGGAGCGCCATGGCGTGCAGCTCCGGGTCGGGATCCGGCGCAAGCGACAAGAGCGTCTCGATCCAGCGCGCCGCTTCTGCGGGATCCGCCGTCACCCAGAAGTTCTCTAGCTCGACCGCGAGGTGCAGGCCGAGATTCTGCCGGTGGCTCGCGATCGTCCACTCGAGCGCCGCGCGGACGTTGTTCAGCTCGGGACGGACGAGGTCGTGACGCATCGGGCCTTCGGACTCGGTGTGGAGGTTGGCGCTTTCCGCGACGGCAGCGAAGAACTCGGCGTGCGCGAGCCGGACCTTCTCCTCCTCGCCGTTCTGCGCGAGCCGCTCGAACGCGAACTCGCGAATCGTCTCGAGCATCAGGAAGCGGTCGCCGGCGAGCGGCTTCACCAAGCTCGCTTCCACCAGCGCGTCGACGCGATCGAGATCGGCTCCCGCCACCGCCTCCGCCGCTGCGAGCGTGAACGTCGCGAACACGCCGAGGCGCGCGAACAGGCGCTGCAACTCCGGATCCAAGAGGTCGTAGCTCCACTCGATCGTCGCGCGCAGCGTGCGCTGCCGTTCGGGTGCGTCGCGACGCCCGCTCGTCAGCAACGGCAACCGGCGGTCGAGCCGCTCGAGGAGTGCATTCGAGTCCAGGGAGCGCAGCCGGGACGCCGCCAGCTCGAGCGCAAGCGGGAGCCCGTCGAGGCGTCGGCAGATCTGCCGCGCGGCGTCGTCGGGCACGAACTCCGGACGCAGAGCGCGCGCGCGCTCGGTCAGCAGGATCACGGCCTCGTCGTCCGGCAACGGCTCGACCGGATACTCACGTTCGCCCTCGACGCGCAGCGGCGCGCGGCTCGTCGTCAGGACCTTCGTCTGCGGCGCGGACGAGAGCAGCGTCGCAACCACGGGGGCTGCATCGAGGAGATGCTCGAAGTTGTCCACCACGAGCAGCGCCTGGCGGTCGCGCAACTCCGTCAGATCGTGCACGCCGATCGTCGTCTCGATCGTCGACGTCACGAGCTCCGGCTGACGCACACCAGCGAGCGGCACGAAGAACACACCTCTCGGGAACTCCTCGACGAGATCCGCGCCGACCTGCAAAGCCAGTCGCGTCTTCCCGCTGCCGCCGGGACCCGTGAGCGTGACGAGCCGGGCGGAATCGGACAGGAGCGCTTGCAGATCGGACAGCTCCCGCTCGCGCCCGACGAGCGGGTTTGCGGCGATCGGCAGATTCGTCGCGTTGAGGCTCTTCAGCGGCGGGAAGGTCGCCGTCGCCGAGCTGGTAGATCCGTTCCGGCGCGGTCAGGTCTTTCAGCCGATGGTCGCCGAGGCCGCGCAGGCCGTCCGCGCCGACCAGCTCGCGCGTCGACTGCGAGGCGAGCACCTGGCCGCCGTGCCCCACCGCCGCGATTCGCGCCGCGCGGTGGACGTCGATCCCGACGTAGCCCTCGTCGGTGACTACCGGTTCCCCGGTGTGGATCCCCATCCGGACGCGAATCGGTCCGTCGCCGAGCGCGTCCTGTCCTGCCCGCGCCGCCGCGAGCGCATCGGAGGCACGCGCGAAGGCGACGAAGAACGCATCGCCCTGCGTGTCGACCTCGACGCCGCCGTGCCGCTCGAACGCGGCGCGTAGGAGCCGCCGGTGCTCGGCAAGAGCATCGGCGTAGCGGTCACCGAGCTCGTGCAGCAGCCGGGTCGAGCCCTCGACGTCCGTGAAGAGGAAGGTGACGGTGCCGCTCGGGAGATCGCGCACCCGGCCATGATCGGACGTGAACGCCAATCGGCCCAGGGCTAGCGGCGTCGGCGGCGGTGACGCAGCCAGTGCGTCGTCTCGCCGAGCGCGATCACGCTGAGAAAGATCAGGCCGACGATCAGCATGCCGGTGATCACGTTCCTGCCCTCGGTGGCCGCGCTCTGCTTGAAGAGGAGCAGGTGGAGCGAGGCGAGCATGGCGCGGCGACTCTACCGCAGCCGGCCGCGGTGGGCGGCAAGTGAGCGCTCCACCTCCACGTCGCCGCCATGCCGACGCGCGAGCCGCTCGAGCGGGCCGGGATCGTTGTCGAGCCGGAGGGAGGCGCGCCCCGGCTCGAGGGCGCCTGTCCCGAGCATGGCCGAGGTCGCCGCCCAGACGGCGCCGTCGCCCGCGATCCCCTCGGCCCGCAGGTAGGCGCAAAGGGCGATCAGCTCCGCAAGGTCGTTGACCCCGTCCACGGTTCCGACCTGCTCGATCCGGACGAGGCCGTGCGCATAGAGGTAGTCGCCGAGGAGGAGCGACGTGTCGTGATCCTCCGGGGCGAAGAGCCGGGAGCTTCCGTAATGAAGGAGATAGCCTTCGTAGATCGTCTCCACGCCGAGCGAGTACCGCCCCTCGGCGAGCGGCGAGAAGACGGGCTCGCGCTCCTGCTCCTCCGGCGACCGCAGCGCGAGGCCCCAGAGCTGGCTCTCCGCCTCGGCCTCGCGGACGATCGTGCTCCAGAGGTCAGCCCGGGACGAAGTCTGCAACGGCCTCGATCGTCCGGTCGATCTCGTCGTCCCCGTGGGCGAGCGAGAGGAACATGGCCTCGAACTGCGAGGGCGCGAGGTAGATCCCGCGCGCGAGCAGGTGGCGGAAGAGCGCGCCGTAGCGCTCGGTGTCCGCGGCGGACGCCTCTCCGAAGTTGCGGACCGGCCGTGGGGACATGAACAGGGTGGCCATGGCGCCGACGCGTTGGAGGCGTCCGTACGGAGCGAGCCCGGCCTCGAGCCGCGCGCCGCGGCGCTCGAGCGTCTCGTACACCCCGGGGTCGCGGAGCCGTCGCAGGACGGCGAGGCCGGCCGCGGTCGCGAGCGGGTTCCCGGACAGCGTCCCGGCCTGGTAGACGTCCCCCGCCGGCGCGAGGCGGCTCATGATCTCGGCCCGGCCGCCGAAGGCGGCGAGCGGCAGGCCCCCGCCGACGATCTTGCCGAGGACGGTCAAGTCGGGGAGGACGCCGTAGAGCTCCTGTGCACCCCCGCGCGCGACCCGGAAGCCGGAGATCACCTCGTCGAACACGAGCAGGGCGCCGGACGCGTCGCAGAGCCGGCGCAACACATCGAGGAAGCCAGGCTCGGGCGGGACGACGCCCATGTTCCCGGCGATCGGCTCGACGATGACGCAGGCGAGCCCCTCGCCGTACTCGGCCACGGCGGCGGCGGCCGCACCCACGTCGTTGTAGGGGCAGACGATCGTGTGGCTCGTGACCGAGGTCGGGACGCCCGGCGTCGAGGGGATCCCGAGCGTCGCGAGCCCCGAGCCGGCGTCGGCGAGCAGGGCGTCCACGTGGCCGTGGTAGCAGCCGGCGAACTTGAGCACGCGGTCGCGCGCGGTGGCGGCGCGCGCGAGCCGGACGACGCTCATCGACGCCTCCGTCCCCGACGAGACGAGACGCACCTTCTCGACGGAGGGCACCGCCTCGACGATCTCCGCGGCGAGCTCGACCTCGCGCTCGGTCGGGGCGCCGAAGCTCGTGCCGTCGAGCGCCGCCTCGCGCACGGCCTCGACCGTCTCCGGATCGGCGTGCCCGAAGATGAGCGGGCCCCAGGACATGACCCAGTCGAGGTGACGATTCCCCTCCACGTCCTCCAGGTAGGCGCCCTCGGCGCGGCGGACGAAGAAGGGCTCGTCGAGGCCGACCGCGCGCATCGCGCGGACCGGGGAGTTGACGCCTCCCGGGATCAGCTCGACCGCACGCCGGTAGAGGCTCGTGCGGGTCAGAGCCACCGCGCCAGCTCCTTCGTCCAGTAGGAGACGACCACGTCCGCACCGGCGCGCTTGATCGCCGTCAGCGACTCGAGCGCGGCCTGGCGCTCGTCCAGCAGGCCCTTGGCCGCAGCGACCTTGACCATCGCGTACTCGCCCGAGACGTTGTAGGCCGCCAGCGGCAGATCGAAGCGCTCGCGTACCGCGCGGATCACATCGAGGCACGGGAGCGCGGGCTTGACCATCAGGAGATCGGCGCCCTCGGCGACGTCCTGTGCACACTCCCGCAGCGCCTCGCGGACGTTGGCGGGATCCATCTGGTAGCCGCGCCGATCGCCGAAGGCGGGCGTCGACTCGGCCACGTCGCGGAAGGGCGCGTAGAACGCGGACGCGTACTTGGCCGAGTAAGCCACGATCGGCGTCGTCTCGAAACCCTCGTCGTCGAGCGCCGTGCGGATCGCGGCGACACGGCCGTCCATCATGTCGCTCGGCGCGACCGCGTCGGCGCCTGACACGGCGTGGCTGACCGCCGTGCGCGCGAGCAGCGTCAGCGACTCGTCGTTGTCGATCTCCTCCCCGTCGAGCACCCCGCAATGGCCGTGCGTGGTGTATTCGCACAGGCAGACGTCGGTAAGAAGGACGAGCTCCGCGAAGCGGCCGCGCAGCTCGCGGAGCGCGCGCTGGACGATCCCGTCCTCGTCCCAGGCGCCCGAGCCCTCGCCGTCCTTCTCCTCGGGGACCCCGAACAGGAGGACGGCCGAGACGCCGAGCCGGACGAGCTCCTCGACCTCGCCGACCAGCGACTCGACGGAGCGGCGCGCGAGCCCCGGCAGCTCGTCGTTCGCGACCGCCTCCGGCCCGACGAAGAGCGGCATGACGAAGTCGTCGAGGTCGAGCCGCGTCTCGCGGACGAGGCTGCGAAGCCCACTCGTGCGCCGCAGCCGGCGGAGGCGGGTGACCGGGAAGGAGCTCACGCCCACAGCGTAGACCGTGCCGGAAGCGTGACGATCCGTCCACAGCTGTCCCTCGGGGCCATGTCGGGGGGGGACAGTCCCCGGCCGCCCGAGCCGGTCACGACAGGAGCCTTCGCGTCGCAAGGCGGGCCCCGACGCCGAACACCGCGCCGAGGCCGACGAGCCAGGCCAGCTCCCGCCCGACCGTCGCCCACGGGCTTGCGTCGTAGAGCGACGAGCTGAAGTACCGCACCGCGTGCGCGAACGGGAGCGCGTCGCTGACGTACCCGGCCGCCGGGACGACCTCGCGCGGGACGAGGCCGAGGAAGACGATCGGCATCACGACGAGCACGGCGACGAGGGACGCCGTGCGCGCCTCGCGCGCGAGCGCGCCGAGCAGCGACCCGAGCGCACCGAGGCTCGCGCCGGCAAGCAGGAGTCCGAGCGCCAGCAGCGGCAACCGCGACCACGGCTCGCCTCCGACGACCCCGCCCGCCTGGACGATCGCGCCGAAGACGACGGCGATCGCGAGCCCGAGCGCAAGCGCGACGACCGCCGCCAGCGCGACCTTCGCCCAGACGAGCTCGCCGAGGGAGACGAGCCCGCGCGACAGCCGGCCGATCGCGTTCTCGTCCCGCTCGGTCGCGAGCGCGCCGGCGGCGAGCAGGAGTGCGAGGAAGGTGATCGTGAGCCCGAGCGCATAGGCCTGGACCTGCGCCGAGAGGAGCGAGCTGCGCGAGCTCTCCCGCGCACGCTCGAGCCCGATCGGGCTCGCGGTCGAGGCCAGCTGGTTCCCGGTCTGCCCGAGCGCGATCGCGGCGATGCGTGCGAAGTCGCGGATCCTCGCCACCCGCGCGCTCGGCGGCAGCCGCCCGAGCAGCCGGTTCATCCGGTCGAGCCCGAGCACGTCGTAGCGCTGCCCCGCGAAGCTCACCCGGCCGCCGTGCAGGATCAGCTCCACGTAGTGCAGGTCCGTGCCGACGTATGCGGACTGCAGCTCCCGGTTCAGCCCGTAGACGAGCGCCTGCACCTGCTGGGTCACGCGCGGGGCGATCCCGCCGTGCGTCGTCTGGAAGATCAGGCTCGGCGCGTGCAGGCCGCTCCGGAGGTCGCCGAGGAAGCCGGGCGGGATCGTCAGCGTGGCGACGACGCGGCCGGTCCGCAGCTCGCGTGCTGCATCGCCGGGCGAGAGTCGGATCAGGTGAACGTTCTTCCCGACCTCCGAGATCGCGTCGTTGATCCGGAAGCTCCGGCCGCCCACCGCGACCGTGGCCGGGAGGCGGTCCTCGTCCACGAGCGCGACGCGCGGCTTCGCGCTCGCGTAGCCGGCGACGAGCCCGACGAGGCCGGCGACGAGCAGCGGATAGGCGACGAGCACGCCGAGCAGGAGCGGGGAGCGCCGCAACACGCGGAGGTCCTTGCCGAGCACGAGCAGGACCCGCCTCAGGAGAACACCTCCTCGACATGGACGGCCTCGTACTCCTCGACCGATCCGGCGAAGACCAGGCGCCCGCGCTGCAGGACGGCCGCGCGGTCGGCGTAGCGCTCGAGCTCCTCCAGGTTCTGCGTTGCGAACACGACCGCGCCGCCGCCGTCCCGCAGGGCGCCGACGGTCTCCCACAGCCGGCGCCGCTGGCCCGGATCGAGGGCGGCGCTGGGCTCGTCCAGCAGCAGGACGCGCGGGTCGCCGAGCAGCGCGACCGCCAGGTTGAGGCGCTGCCGGTTCCCGACCGAGAGTGTCGCGCTCGGGTGCCGCTCCCGGGGAAGGTCGAAGCGCTCGAGGAGCCGAGCCGCCGACGCGCCGGGGTCGCTCTCGCCCTCCAGCCGGGCGAAGAGCTCCAGGTTCTCGCGGGCGGAGAGGCGGTCGTAGTAGGCGGGCTGCTGCGGCACCCAGCCGACGTGAGCGCCGTCGACGCGCTCCACGGCGCCCGCCGAGGCGGCGAGCGCCCCGGCGAGGATCGCGAGGAGCGTCGACTTCCCCGCGCCGTTCGGCCCCACCAACGCGAGCGCCTCGCCGCCGAGCACGTCCAGATCGGTCGGCTCGAGCGCCGTCCGCGCGCCGAAGCGCCGGGCGACGCCGCGCGCCCGCAGGAACGGCTGCGCCTCGCTCACCGGCTGGCCGCGGCCGGCGGGCGCCTCGACTCGAGCTCCACCTCGACCGGAACCGTCGTGTCCTCGCTCCACGGCTCGAGCGCGACCCGCTCGGAGAAGAACTCCCACATCGCGCGCGCGACCGCAAGGAGCGGCAACGCGATCAGCGCGCCCGGCAGGCCGTAGATCTCCCCGCCGGCGAGCAGGCCGAAGATGACGAGCAGCGGGTGCAGGCGAAGCGCGCTCCCCATCACGTTCGGCACGACGACGTGGCCTTCGACCTGGTGGATGGCGAGGAAGAGCAGGACGACCCAGAGCGCGGCGAGCGGGTGGACGACGAGCGCGTAGAGCACCGGAGGGATCGAACCGAGCCAGGGGCCGAGGTAGGGGATCAACTCGGTCACCGCAACCCAGGCGCCGAAGAGGAGCGCGTACCTCTGCCCGTTCGGGAGCCAACCGAGGACGCCGAAGAGCCAGAGTCCGACGCCGGCGCTCGTCCCGATGATCAGCGACACGAGCGCCTGACCTTTGACGTAGCTCGTCAGGGCGTGCTCCATTCGGATGAGCAGCGGCTCGGAGCCGGCACGCGGCGGGAAGCGGCGGTCGAGCGCTCGCGTCAGGCGTGGAAAGTCGAGCAGCATGTAGATCGAGGCGACGAGGATCACGAGGGCGCTGAAGAGGAGCTTCCCGATCGAGATCGCGGCGCCCTCCGCGAAGTCGACCACCTTGTGCGTGTACTTACCGACGTCGCGCTTGCGAATCTGGCGCACGAGCTTGTGACCGCGCTTCCGGACGTGCACCGCCGTCAAACGGTGCGTGTCGAGCCACTGCTGGAGGCGGTCGACGTCCCGATCGGCGGGGACTTGGCCGGTTTGTCCGTTCATGTTCGTAAAGTAGGAGTCCACTCGTTTGGCGGCCGTCTGCGTCTCGCTGACGACGACGGTCCCGAGAGCGCCGATGACCGCGATCACCGCGAACGCGAAGATCAGGTACACGAGCGCGACTGAGAAGCCGCGGGGGATACGGACCCGCGTGAGCGCCCGGACGAGCGGATTCAGCAGCAGCGCGATCAGCAACGCGACGAGGAAGAGGAAGACGACGTGAGAGATCGCGCCCGCGATCGACCACGCGAGCAGCAGCAGGAGCGGCAGCCCGACGAGCTGAATCCAGCGGGGAATCTCGATTCGCGGCGCCCCGGCGGGCATGCGTCTGATCGTACCGCGCGGGTCGTCCGGCTCCGGCCGATCGATCCGGACTGGGGCTGGTCCGAGGACGGCGCGCTGGCGCTCGACCGTCACGAGCTCTGGGTGGAAATCCCGATTCGTTCTGGGCTCGCGGTGTCACAAAGTCCCGGACGTGCACGTTTGCGAGATGGGCCGCAGTTCGTTACGGTCCCGCCGATGCCGGCCCCCTCCGCCAGGCCCCCGCGGACACGTGCGCGCGCCCGTCGCCAGGGCTCGATCCACCGCGCGCGGCGCCTCGCCGTGCTCGTGGTCGTCCTCGGCGTGCTACTGGGGACGCTGCTCATGACCGCGTTCGGACAGGGGTCGCCGTCCCCCGCGCCTCAGGCGCTGCCCGCTCCTCCGAGCCGTCTGCTGCCCGTCGGGCCGCCAACGCCGATGACGGTCGCGCTCCACGACGGCCTGCGCATCCAGCTCCCGGTGGCGGAGAGCCGCGTGACGGCAATCGGCTACAACTCGAGCGGCGACGGGGCCCTCCCGCTGCAGCCGCTCGGGCGCCAGGGGAACGAAGGGCTCATCACCCGTCTCGCCCACCGGATCTTCGGGGGAGGCAACGGTCGCTTCGTCTACTTCCGCCTCAACGGGGGCGAGACCGCGGTGCTCGACGTCGGGGCCGCAGCCGGGACCGACGTGTACGCGCCCGTGGACGGCACGGTGGTCGGGATCTCCGACACGATCCTGAACGGTCGCCCGTACGGCTCCCGGATCGACATCCAGCCCGCCGCCGCGCCCTCGCTCGTCGTCTCGCTGACGACAGTCGAGCCCGATCCCGCGCTGACGGTCGGCTCCACGCTCGCCGCCGCTCGGACGAAGGTCGGCCGCGTGATCGACCTGTCCGGGATCGAGAAGCAGGCGCTCGCGCGCTACACGCAGGGCGCGGGGAATCACGTCTCGATCGAGCTCCGACCCGCCGCGACGCTGACGCTCCCCTGAGGATCCTCTTCGTCGCCGACGTAGTCGGCCGCGCCGGCCGGCGTGCGATCGAGGACCGGCTGCCGTCACTGCGCGAGGAGCTCGGGGCCGGCGTCTGCATCGTCAACGGCGAGAACGTCGCTGACGGCGTGGGGATCACGCCGAAGCTCGCCGAGCGGATCCTCGCCGCGGGCGCGGACGCGATCACGCTGGGAAACCACGTCTGGCGACGACAAGAGATCGCTCCGTATCTGAAGACGAGCGAGCGGGTCGTTCGACCGGCGAACCTCTCCGCCGGGGCGCCCGGGCGCGGGCTCGCGGTCGTGGAGGCGGACGACGGGACGCGGGTCGCCGTGCTGAATCTGATGGGCGCGCTCTTCATCAATCCTCCCGTCGGCCCGTTCGAGGTCGTGGACGCGCTCGTGGAGGAGGCCGCTCGGGAGACGCCGGTGGTCGTCGTCGACTTCCACGCCGAGGCGACCAGCGAGAAGGTGGCGATGGCGCGCTGGCTCGACGGGAAGGTGACCGCGGTGCTCGGCACGCACACGCACGTGCAGACGAACGACGCGCGCGTGCAACCGGGAGGGACTGCGGCGCTGACGGACGCGGGGATGACGGGTCCCCACGACTCGGTGATCGGCGTCGTCGGCGACCAGGCGATCCGCCGCATGCGGACCGGCATGCCGGTCCGCTTCGAGACCGCGGAGGGTGACGTCCGGATCGAGGGGGCGCTGGTCGAGTGCGGTCCCGACGGCCGCGCGACGAGCTGCGAGACAGTGCGCGTCCTCGTTGCATAAACGGGGTCTGCATAAACGGGGTCAGACCCCGGCCGTGTCCGAAGCGGCTGTTCCCGCTCCTCGCGCGGGATCGCGGACGCCGCCGGACTGCATAGCGCTTATGAAACGACATGGCTTCTCGACGGAAGGGTCAGCACCGCCAGGAGCGCCAGCAGCGTGACGTCGCGCGCCAGGACGAGCCAGGACGGAAGCCCCGCGAGCTGATCCACGAGGTTCCAGTAGCGGAACGGGAACCAGAGCTGCGTCAACACCAGGGCGAGCCCAAGGAGACCGGAGGCCCACAGGCCACGCCGGCCGCGCACCAGCGGGACGAGCGGGATCAGCCAGATCAGGAACTGCGGCGAGAGCACCTTGCCGAGCGCGACGAAGGCGCAGATCGCGGCCGCGCTCGAGCGCAGAAGCTCCTCGCGCCGCGCCGGGCCGCGCGCGAAGGCGCTCCAGATCCACACGAGCGCCGCGATCTGGAGCACGGTCTGCACCACGGCCAGCGCGCCCGCACCGCTCGCGACGACGTTCTGCGACCCGTGGCTCGTCCGGATCGCGACGGGTAGGCCGGCGATGTGGTGGGCGGCGAGCAGGAGCGCCGAGCCGAGCGTCTCGATCTGCAGCGGACGTCCGAGCTGGCCGGTGAGGCTGTGGCGCACCCCGTCGGGAGCGAGCGCGACGAACGGCGCGAAGAGCGCGGCGACGACCGCCGCCGAGATCGCCGCGCAGACCAGAGCCTCCCGCCGTCCCCACCGCCGCCAGACGTGCGCGAGCGCAAGCGGGACGAGCACCACCGGGTAGAGCTTCGCCGCCAACGCGACACCCAGCAGCCCGCTGCCGAGCCGCCTCCACCCGGAAACGAGCGCCGCCAGCGCGCCCGCGGCCAGTGCGACCGGCCAGAGGTCGAAGCGGCTGAGCACGACCGAGCCGAGCAGGAGTGGCGCCAGGGCCGCGAAGACGAGGGAGCCCCAGACTCGCGGCCCCCCGGCCTCGACGGCGCGCAGCGCGTAGGCCATCGCGGCGAGCACGGCGACACCGCAGATCCACATCAGCGTCTCGAACGCGTGCCGGAAGCCGACGGTCACCTGCTGGTCGCGGCCGGGCTCCGCGAGGCCGGGCAGCGCGAAGACCGGCAGGGCCCCCGGCGGATACTCGACCGAGAAGTCCCGGTAGGGCACAGCTCCGCGCGCGATCGCGTTCCCGTAGCGCTGGTAGATCGGCGTGTCGAGCACCTGCTTGTGCCGGTAGAAGCCGACGTGGAGCAGCGCCCATGCGCCGACGAACAGCGCAGCCGCGACCGCCGCCGCCGCGACGAGCGCCGGCCCGCGGTCAGGCCGGGTCAGGGTCTCGGAGCGCGCGACCACCGGGCGCCAGCACCGCGAAGGCGACGAAAGGGAGAAACCAGGGGATGTAGAGATAGAACCAGTGCGTCAGGACGAGCTCCAAGCCGATCAGGAGCGCGCCCGAAAGCGCCGCGAGCTGCAACGGCGACTTGACGCGCGGGACGAACGCGACGGCGAGCGCCGCGAGCACGAGCAATCCCTCCAGCACCTTCTGGAGCACGTGCAGATCAGGCAGCCCGGCGTGGTACTGGCGCCAGTCCCAGAGCGAGAACGGCGACTGCCGCGAGAACTGGCTGGCGAGCGTCCGGTCGTAGAACACCCGCGCCGCGTGCAGCGGGCTCGGCTCCAGCAGGAGCACGGCGAACGCGGCCGCGGTCGCAGCGGCGAAGCCGAGCGCGAAGACGAGCGCCCGCCGGGGCCGCCGCACCGGGCCCGGGTATGTGAGCCAGAGCGGCGCGAGGACGAGCGGCGCGAACTTCGTCCAGCCCGCCAGCGCAAGGAGGATCCCGCGCGCCCAGGCCGAGGTCACGAGCCAGAAGCCGAAGACGAGGAAGGCGGGCAGGATCGTGTCGTTCGTGTTCGAGCTGGACGCGTACTGCGTGAACGGGTAGGACGCCCAGGCGAACGGCAGCGCCGAGGCCAGCCACGCACCGCCGAAACGCCAGCCGACGAGGCCGAGACCGGCGAGGCAGAGCAGGTCGAACATGATCGAGGTGAAGTGCGCCGCGGGTAAGTCGTCCCACCGCCCCGACCAACCGCGCACTGCGAAGCCGGGCTCGTAGGCGAGGTAGGCGACCGGTCCGTAGGTGTCCCCCTGTGGGTTCGCGGACTCGCAGCGGCCGTTCGTCTGGATCCGGTCGCGGATCTCCCCGTCCGCGTCGGCCGCCACGCCGGGGCACGGCTTCAGGCTTCCCTCGATCGGAAAGTGCCCGTAGGGCGACTGGCCGTGGGCGATCCGCTCGGCGCCGATCACGCCCGCGTAGCCGACATCGATCACGTTCGAGTCCTCGACGTTCAGCCCGATCCGGAACCCGGCCAGGAAGACCGTGCCCGCGAGCAGGATCCACGCCGGCCAGCGCGATCGGGAAGGTGAGCCTCGTCCCCGCACGCCGATCCACGCGCAGCGCCCGATCAGGTAGAGCATCGGCGGATACGCGAGCGGGACGCTGGTGAACACGTCGCCGCGGTTGAAGAAGCCGAGCGAGACCGAGAACGAGAGCAGGACGAGCAGGTCGAGGTTCCGCCAGGAGAGGAGCCGCCGGAAGTCGGCGAGCCCGAGCAGGAAGAGGGCGCAGAAACCGAGCCAGATCCAGAGGCTGTTGATCTTCCGCCCGCCGAATGCGCCGGGGTAGCCGCGCGCCATCTTCCACGCCACCTGCGGGCCCGTCCACGCTTCCGTGACGCGCCCGGACCGGTCGTCCACGCGACCCGTCGCGATCTCGCCGGCCTTGCCCCGGAAGATCTTCACCGTCCAGCAGCCCTGGGCCGTGCCCGCGCTGCAGTGGGCGGGGTTCGAGGCGTAGTCGACCTCCTGCACACGGCCCTGGACGGGGTAGCGCTTGAGCCAGTCGGCCACCTTGTCGTCGGCGCGAAAGAGCGAGAGCGCCCGCGCCTTGGTCAGCCTCGCGACCGGCTTCGTCGGCGCGAACGGCGTCTGGACGATGTGACCGTTCCGGTCGGAGACGGGGCTGGCAGGAGTCGCCGCCCCGGCCGCGGGCGCCAGTGCGAGCGCGCAGAGAGCGACGGCGGCTACCCGGCATGGCACGCGCGTCAGCTTAGTGACGAAGCCTGAACGACCAGAGCTTGTTGCCGAGAAAATTGAGCGGGGTCACGACGACGATCGCGATCGCCTGCGCCACGATCTTCCCCAGGCCGGCCTGGACGAAGAGGCTGAGGATGACGAGGTTCGCGGCGTAGACGGCGCCGGAGACGATCAGGAAGCGCAGCCCCTGGTAGCCCACGTGGCCGCGCTGACGACGGAACGTCCACACGCGATTCAGGACGTAGTTCCAGGTCGCCGCGACGAGGAACGAGCCAGTCGCGGCGAGCCGGTAGTGGAGGTTCGCCGCGTTCAGCAGCGTCGCGTAGACAGCCAGGTTGACGACATAGCCGGATGCGCCGACGACACAGAACTTGGCGAGCTGCACCCAGTTGTGGCGGGCGCGCAGAGCCCGGCTCGCGCGGGAGCGCGCGGTCGGAGCGACGACTGCGGAGGACCGGTCCATGGCCGACGAATCTAGCGGCTCACGCGGCGGAACGACTCGCCGGGTGGAGGCGTACCGACCCGTCGACCCGCACGCTCTCCTCCCGGCCGTCGGTCTCGACCACGACCGTCTCCAGCGACCCGTCGGCGCCGAGGCCGACGTCGCGCAGCGTCCCGACCCGCCGGCCTGCACGGTCGACGGGACGCCCGCGCGCGGCGCCGATCGAGAGCGCCCGGGCGCGGTAGAACGCCAGCTCGTCCTCTTCCAGCAAGACGAGCGGCGAGGCGATCGCGATCTCGTCCTCTCGTACCGACGCAGCCGAGAGCGGTAGGAAACGATGCACCTCGTCGCCGCAGAGGACGTCGAGGCCGACCGCATGGAGATCCTGCCGGTCGAGCAGCAGGTCGACCGGCAGGCCGAGCTGGATCCCGTGCAGGCGGACGGGAAGCCTGAGCAGGTCGTCGCCGCGCACTCGCCTCATCGCAGCGCCCTCCTCCCCCGGCCGGAGGGGCGCAAACTCGTCATCCGCGAAACCCCTCCTCCCCCACGAGCGGGACGAACCGGCACGGAACGGAGTGGACGACCGCGGGGCCCTCCGGGCTGCGGACGATCACCTCGAGGCGCTGGACGCGGCGCCTGCCGACGGGAACGACGAGCCGGCCGCGCGCGCGGAGCTGCTCGTAGAGCGCCTGCGGCATGCCCGGCGCAGCGGCGGCGACGGCGATCGCGTCGAACGGCGCCCGCTCGGGGAGGCCGCGCGTGCCATCCCCGACGTGAACGCGGACCCGCTCGTAGCCTGCGGCGGCGAGGTTCGCGCGCGCAAGCTCGGCAAGCTCCGGGATCCGCTCGATCGTGTCGACTTCCGACGCGAGCTCCGCAAGCACCGCCGCCTGATAGCCGGAGCCAGAGCCGACGTCGAGTACCCCCTCCCGGCCCGTGAGCGCGAGCGCCTCGCAGATGCGGGCGACCATGAACGGCTGCGACATCGACTGTCCCCCACCGATCGGGACCGCCTCGTCGGCGTACGCGCGGGCGGCCAGATCGGGCGGGAGGAAACGTTCGCGCGGCACCGACGCCATCGCCGCGAGCACGCGCTCGTCCGCGACGCCGCGGTCGCGGAGCTGCCGCTCGACCATGCGCCGCCGGTCGGAGGCGTCAGGCACGGACGAGCGGGCGGGCGTACGGCGGCCGCTCGACGCCGAAATGGTCGAGCACGGCCGGATGGACGTCGACGATGCTCCGCGGCGAGACGTCGAGGCCCACAGTGAGCATCGGCGCCTCGGAGTCACCGCGCCGCAGCGAGCCGTGGCTCCCTCCGCCCGTGTGGTGACGGCCGCCGAGGTCGGCGAACTCCCACCCCGGCGCCGCCGAGACGATCACCTCACCCGCGTTCGGGTTCCGGAGCGCCGCCCAGGCCCGCGTCAGCCCGTCCGGGTAGCCGAGCAGCCCCTCGTCGCCGCTCGTCCGCCAGCCCTCCCGGTCGCGCGCGAAGCGCAGCTCCTCGCCCTGGCGCCGGACGACGCCCTCCCCGTCCTCGAGGAAGAGGACGGCCTCGGCCGCCTCGACGTGGTCGAGCCGCTCGGCGAGCGCCCGCGCATCCGGGGCCGAGTCGTCGAGCCGGTAGAGCATCCCGGCCCGGTTGGAGGCGGTCGCGAGCACGCCGTCGACGCCGGCGTACGGCTCCTCGAGCCGCGCGTGCCGGTCGACGCGCGTCTGCCCATGGTCCGAGCAGAGGACGACCGCGTAGCGCTCGAGGAACTCCTCCGGACCGCCGGCGGCCTCGAGCAGCGCGCCGACCGCGCGGTCGCTCCGCGCCAGCGCCTCGTGCGCCTCGTCCGGGCCGCGGGCGTGCGAGGCGAAGTCGTAGTCCGGGAGGTAGCAGACGAGGAAGTCGAAGCCGTCGCGAGTGACGAGCCAGCGGCCGACCGCCGCCGCGTAGCCGTCCGCGGAGCCCTCGGCGCGGGAGACGACGGAGAGCGGCGCGCCGGTCGCGTCCGACTCGAACAAGTTGTAGTAGAAGAACCGCTTCGGCCCGTAGGCGGGCATCGCCAGGCCCCGAAGGGTCGGCTCGTGGCGCGTGCGACCGCGGTAGCAGGTGATGTTGATCGCGCCGGCCGTCAGCCCTGCGTCCTCCAGGGCCTCGTAGACCGTCACCGCCTCGTGCCCGAGGTGCGTGCGGTTCATGTTGATCACGGTGTCGAGAATCGATTGCGCCATCCCGGCCGCGCGCAGCGCCCCGAAGGAGGAGCCGTACTCCACGATCCGCCGCTCGCCGCGGTGGTACCAGACGAGGTGGGGGATCCGGTGGACGTCGGGGTGCGCGCCGGTCGCGAGCGACGAGAGACAGACGGGCGTCAGCGAGGGGAAGGTCGTGACCGCCCGCTCGTAGCGGCCGTGCTCGGCGAGAAAGGAGAGAGCGGGGGCGCGCTTGTCGCCGACGGCCGACTCGAACATCGAGGGCGTGAGCCCGTCGATGACGATGAGGATGAGCTTCTGCCGGGCCACCTAGTCGCGCGCGAGGGAGCGGAGGCCCGCGTACCGCTCGGGCACGCGGCCGCGCAGCCGCGCGGCGAGCGCGGGCACGAGGGCCGCCTCCACGTAGCCGGCCGCCGGAATCAAGGCGATTCCCGCGAGCAGGACCGCCGCGATCCCGACGAAGACCGCGGTACCGACGCGCGTCCCGCCCCGGTGGAGCGTGCCCGCCACGACCTGCCCGGCGCCGATCGCTCCGAGAACGCCGCCCGCGGCGCCCCCGATCGCCTCGTCCCATTCGCCGAGCCCGAGGCCGACGAGGATTCCGGCCCCCGCCGCGAGCACGATCCCCGCCGCGAGCAAGAGCCGCGAGCCGGCGAAGAGGCCGGCGAGCAGGACCCCGACGCCGACGCCGAGGCCCGCGCACACCCCGATCCAGTACCAGTCCCCCATCCCGCGGCCAGTCTAGTCAGCGTCCTCCCTCCTGCGTTTGGCGAGACTTCCGAGCGGGAAGGAAAGTAGAGCCGCTCTCCGCGGCCCACGATCGAGGAGAACAAGTGACCGACGACGCCACGCCCCTGCTCGTCTTCTTCAGCTGCGAGCGCTCGGGTCCCGCGCGCCGCATGGAGAGCCTGCTCGCTCACCTCGCGCGGAAGGAGCGAAGTCGTCTGCGGATCCTGCGCGTCGACGTGGAGCGGCAGCCTGAGGTCGCGGAGCGCTTCGAGGTCTCGCTCGTCCCGACGCTCGTGCTCGTCAAGGGCAAGCGGGTGGTCGAGCGCCTCGACGGTCGCGTCAGCGCTCCCAGGATCGAGACGATGATCGAGCCGCACCTCGCCGCACCGGCTCTCGCGTAGCGACGGGAGAGTCCCGGCGCCGGGCAGTGGCGCCGGGCGGCTTGGGAGAACAGCGCCTAACGCTTCTTGCGCGGCTTGCAGACCGGCGCCTTGGCGGGCTTCTCGGCGAGCCGCTCGAGCTGGCCCCGTGCGGCGCCGGCGGCGAACTGCTTGTTATGGGTGTTGACGTAGAACTGCGCGGGGCTCGCGAGAATCTGCCGAATCAGCGCAGGATCGGCCGGGACCTCGACACCACCGGTCAGGGAGGCGACGAGACACTTGCCGTACTTCTGGCCTAGCTCCTTCGCGACGCCTGGCTCAGGGGCCGCCGCCGGGGCGTTTGCGGCGCCTGCCGGCGGTGTCAGACGGACTTACGCGGACGGAGGTGGAGCGGATTGCGCGGGCGCCTGGAGGCGCTCGATCACCGCGAGGCCGAAATCGGCCGCGCGCTTCCCGTCCACGACCCGGTGGTCGAACGTGACCGAGACGTTGCCGATCCGGCGGATGACGACCTCCCCCTTCAGGACGACGGGCCGCGGGGCGATGCGATGAAGACCGAGGATCCCGACCTCGGGGTGGTTCACGAGCGGCGTCACGAAGAGGCCGGCCGACTTCCCGGCGCTCGTAACGGTGAACGTGGATCCGCGTAGCTCCTCCGGCCTGAGCTTTCCGTCCCGAGCGGCCTCGGCCACGCGCTCGACCTCGGCGGCGAGCTCGTCGAGCGAGGCGCTGTCGCAACCGCGGACGACGGGGACGAGCAGCCCCTCGCCGGTCTGGACGGCGAGACCGAGGTCGTAGCGGTCGAGGTACACGATCTCGTCTCGCTCGAGCCTCGCGTTCAGCTCCGGGAACTCCTTCAGCGCGTGCGCGGTTGCCTGCAGCGCGAGCGGGATCAGGCGCTTCAGGTCGACATCGGTGAAGTCACACTCGTCCACCCACGTGACGGCGGGGATCTCCTCGTGCGCGCGGGCGAGGTGCGCAGCGATCTGACGCCGGACGCCCCGCAACGGCTCGCGGCGACCCTCGCTCCGCTTGCCTCCTTCCGCGGCTGTGCGAACGTCGTCCTCGGTGATCCGGCCCTGCGGTCCGGAGCCTTCGAGCGCGTCGAGCTCGACGCCGAGCTCCTGCGCGATCCGGCGGACGAGCGGGGTTGCGCGCCCCTGGCCGGCCGCCGCGGGGCGCGCGCTCGCCGTCGCGGCTTGCTGGGGGGGAGCGGGCTCCGCACGTGGCTGCTCTCCGTCGGCTGATCCTCCGATCACGACGATCACGCTCCCGACCGGAACGACGTCGCCCTCGGCGGCGAGGATTCTCGTGACCTTCCCCGCGGCCGGAGAGGGGATCTCCACCGTCGCCTTGTCGGTCTGGATCTCGACGAGCGGGTCGTCCTCGGCCACCTCCTGCCCCACCGAGACGAGCCAGCGGGCGATCTCCCCCTCGGTCAGGCCCTCGCCGAGGTCGGGCAGCTTCAGCTCGTAGGCCATGGCTCCGCGATCTCGACCGCCGCCGCCGGCAGCCGTGACAGGATCAGCGGGGCCTGCCGATCCATGCATCGCGCGGGGCGAGGAGGACGCGAAGACCGCCGCGGCGCCCGTCCTCGACGAACTCCCAGAGCGAGATCGCCTGCCAGTCGTCGGCGCGCAGCTCGGCGGCCTGCGCGGCTGGCACGTAGCCCGCCTGGAGCCGGCGCTCGGCCGCCCAGATCCCGATCGCATTCGGATCGTGCTCGTTGCCCGGCTCGGGGACGAGCACAAGCTCGTTCCCCGGTGCGAAGGCGCCGTCCTGGAGCGCGTCCAGCCGGTAGGAGACGCCTGCCACCTTCACGACGTGGATCCGCGGGTCGTCGCGACGGACGAGCTCCTCGGTCGCCGCGTCGCGCACCCGCAGCCCGCTCTCGGCGCGCTCGAGCCACAGGCGGACCCGCTTGACCGCCTCAGAAGGCAAGCAGCGTCCTCGCCGCGTCGACGACCCGCCCGACCGACGGCATGTACGCGTCCTCGATCTGCCAGTACGGGTACGGCACGTCGTAGCCGGTCACGCGCAGCACGGGCCCGTGGAGGTCGAGGATCGCCTTCTCCGCGAGGATCGCCGCCAGCTCGGCCGCGAACCCGCACACGCGCGGCGCCTCCTGGACGATCACGACGCGGCCGGTCTTGGCGGCGGACGCGAGCAACGCGTCCTCGTCGAGCGGCTTCAGGCTTCGAATGTCCAGCACCTCCACGGAGGCGTCGAGCACATCAGCGGCCGCCTCGCAGACCAGCGCCATCGAGCCGTACGCGACGAGCGTGAGGTCGTCCCCCTCGCGCGCGAGCCGCGCCTTGCCGAGCGGGACGACGTGATCGCCCTCTGGCAGCTCGCCCTTCAGCGACCGGTAGTGGAGCTTCGGCTCGAGGATCACGACCGGATCGGGGTCCCGGATCGCCGCAGCCAGGAGCCCCTTCGCATCGGCGGGCGTCGAAGGGATCGCGACCTTCACGCCCGGTGTGTGGACGTAGTAGGTCTCGGGCGAGTCGTCGTGCAGCTCGGGAGCGCGGACGCCGCCGCCGTAGGGCATCCGGATCGTGAGCGGGAACTCCATCCGCCCGCCGGTGCGCCAGCGGTAGCGGCCGACATGAGTGATCAACTGGTCGAGGCACGGGTAGCTGAAGGCGTCGTACTGCATCTCGCAGACCGGACGCCAGCCGGCCATGCAGAGGCCGACGGCGCTGCCGAGGATCCCCGCTTCCGCCAGCGGCGTATCGAAGCAGCGGTCGGGCCCGAAGCGGTCGCGGAGACCGGCGGTGGCGCGGAAGACCCCGCCGGCGCGCCCCACGTCCTCGCCCATCACCATCACGGTCTCGTCCCGTTCGAGCTCGGTGTGGAGGCAGTCGTTGATCGCCTCGACGATCGTGACCTCACGCATCGCCGAGCACTCGCCTCAGCTCGTCGAGGTCGCGGCGAAACGACGCGGGCGGATCGACGTAGGCGTGCTCGAACAGCAGCGCCGGGTCGGCCGGCGGCTCCGCCTCGGCGGTCGCGATCCCCTCGCGGATCACCGCGGCGGCCTCGGAGCGAATCGATTCCGCGAGGTCGTCGTGGAGGATGCCGGCGCGGCCCAGATAGCCCTCGTAGCGACCGACGCATTCGCGCTTCCGTTCCTCCTCGACTCGCTCCAGGTCGATGTACGCGCTCGGATCGTCCGCGGTCGCGTGCGGCGCCGCGCGGTAGGACAAGGCCTCGACGAAGGACGGGCCCTCGCCGGCGCGGGCCCGCCCGACCGCCTCGCGCGTCGCCTCGTAGACGGCGAGCACGTCCGTCCCGTCCACCCGTGCGCCGGGCATGCCGTAGCCGACGGCCTTGTCCGCCAGCGTCTCGGCCTTCGTCTGGGCGGAGAGCGGGGTCGAGATCGCCCACTGGTTGTTGTTGCAGAAGAGGATCGCCGGCGCGCCCGTGACCGCTGCGAGGTTCGCGCCCTCGTGGAAGGCGCCTTCGGAGGTCGCGCCGTCGCCGAAGAACGCGATCGCGCACGCCCGCTCGCCCTTCAGCTTCTTCCCCCACGCGAGCCCGACCGCGTGCGGGACGTGCGTCGCGATCGGAACGCAGATCGAGGCGACGTTGTAATCGGCCGGGTTCCACCAACCGGCCGGATGGCCGCGCCACCAGGAGAGGATCGTGGCGGCCGGCATCCCGCGCAGCAGCCCGATCGCCGACTCGCGATAGCTCGGGAAGATCCAGTCCTCGTCGGCGAGCGCGTGCACCGCGCCGGCCTGCATCGCCTCGTGGTTCCAGAAGATCGCGTAGGTGCCGATCCGGCCCTGGCGATGGTAGACGACCGAGCGCTCGTCGTAGCTGCGCAGGAGCACCATCGAGCGGTAGAGGTCGAGCAGCTCCTGCTCGCCGAGTCCGGCCACCTCGCCGTCGGGCACACCCTCGCCGTCCCCGATCACGCGCCGAAGGTCACGCTCGGCAGGAAGCACCTGGGCCATTGGCAGGCGAATCTACCTCAGAGCAGGGAGCTCGGCAGGGCCGCGCTGGCGCTCGTGGGGCGGGACGGCGATGAGCATCGTCGCGCGCTCCCGCTCCAGGCGGCGGCCCCGGTAGGCGCCGCCGCGATCTCCACCTCGCAGGCCCTCGAGGGATTCGCTGGCTAGACCAGCACGGACACGGCCCCGCGCTCGGCCTCGAAGACGGCCTCGGTCACGTCGCCGAGATCCTCGCCGTCCGCCTGCAGCGGCATCGGCGCGTCGCAGAAGGCCTGGATGCGGTCGAGGTCGTGGGCGGTGATCACGCGCCGGTCGCTGATCTGGCCGCGGCCGGTCATGACGTAGCGCGCGAGCCGCGGCACCGTATGGGGCCGCACCTTCGTCGGCGCCATCAGGTCGAGCCCCTTCTCCAGCTCCGCCTGCGGGGCCATCATCAGCGGGAAGCCGCGGATGAAGCTGTACGGATTCGCGTTCGCGACGAACAGGAACGACGCGCGGCCGAGCCCCGTCAGCTCGAGCGCCGGGTCGAAGCGGCCGCGCCGCTCGGCCAAGAGCTTGAGCAGCGTCGCGACGAATGCGGCGTCGCCAGGTCGCCCGTCGCGCGAGCGGCGCTCCTCGATCCGCCGGACGAGCTCCGCATCGAGCCCGATCCCCGCGTTGAAGCCGAAGCGGCGCCCGTTCACGCGGCCGACGGAGATCGTCCGCGTGCGACCGCGCTCGAGCGACTCCCCGAGCCGCTCGGCCGCCCTGATCGGGTCGCGTGGAATCCCGAGCGTCCGCGGAAAGACGCTCGTCCCACCGCCGGGAATGCAGCCGATCGGCGTCGCGTGCCCGTCGAGACCGTTGAGAGCCTCGTTGAAGCCGCCGTCGCCGGAGAAGACGAAGATCGCGTCAACCTCCCCAGCCGACGCCGAGGCCAGCTCGGTCGCGTGGCGCGGGTGCTGGGTCAGCAGCGTCCGCACGTTCGCGTGCCGCGCGAGCGTCCGCTCGACGAGCGCGATCCGGTGCTCGTTCACGGCGGTGGCGAACGGGTTGACGATCAACACGACCTGCCTCATCGAGGTGATCGTGCCAGCTTCAGCCGGAGCTCCGAGCCGCGACGCCAAGCGTGACCGCGTCCGGACAGATCGAGCCTCTACCGGTTTGCGTAGCCACGAATGCCCTCGACGAGCAGTGCGTGGAAGCGATCCGCCAGCTCGTCGGTGCTCTGGCCCGGCCGCAGCCAGGTGTAGGCCCAGTTCGCGGCAGAGAGCGCAAGCAGGGCCGCGGTCGCGTCGTCGAGATCCGTCCTCAGCTCGCCGAGCTCGCGTCCCTCCCGGAAGAGCGACCGGAACCGCTCCTCGTAGCGTCGTCGCTCCGCGACGAATCGCGCGCGCCGCTCTCCTTCGAGGTAGCACCACTCGCGCACGAACACCGTCGCGATGTCGAGCTGCTCCGAGACGACACGAAGATGGGCCCGCAGAGCGAGCCTGATCCGCTCCGGCGCCGGCCCGCGCTCGGGGACGCGGTCGAGCGCCGCATGAAACGCCTTCGCACCCTCCCACGCCACCTCCCAGAGCAGGTCCGCCTTCGAGTCGATGTGCGCGTAGAGCGACCCCTTCTGGACGCCCATCGCCTGCGCCAGGTCGCCGATCGACGTGCCGTGATAGCCCTTCTCCGCGAAGAGCCGCGCCGCCTGACGCGTGAGCTCGTCTCGCCGAGTGGTCACATGGGGTACCCTAACGATCGTTAGGGTCGAAAGGAGCGACGTGGATTCGCGGACGCAGGAATTCGTCGAGTACGTCCAGGACGGAGGCCAGGTCGAGACCGGCGACTGGATGCCGGACGACTACCGGGCCAAGCTGATCAAGTTCATCGAGATGCACGGCAACTCGGAGCTGATGGGCGTCCTGCCCGAGCGCGAGTGGATCCTGCGCGCGCCGACGCTCCAGCGCAAGCTCGCGCTGACCGCGAAGGTCCAGGACGAGGTCGGGCACTCGCAGCTGATCTACCGCGTCGTGGAAGACCTCGGCAAGCCGCGCGAGCAGTGCATCGAGGACCTGGTCTCCGGCAGGGCGAAGTTCCACAACGTCTTCCACTACCCGACGAAGACCTGGGGCGACGTCGGCGTGATCGCGTGGCTCGTCGACGCGGCAGCGATCATCAGCCAGAAGGCGTTACTGAAGTGCAGCTACGCGCCGTACGCGCGGATCATGAAGAAGATCTGCTGGGAGGAGTCGTTCCACATCCTCCACGGCCGCGACGTGATCCTGACGCTGATGAACGGCGTCGACGAGCAACGAGCGCTCGTGCAGGAGGCGGTCGACCGCTGGTGGGGGCCGCTGATGCAGTTCCACGGCAACCCGATCCCGGCCGAGGACGATCCGATGGTGTTCTGGCGGATCAAGTCGCAGGCGAACGAGGAGGCGCGACAGCAGTTCCTCGACGGCTACGCGCCGCAGATCTGGGAGCTCGGCCTGACCGTCCCGGACGACGGGCTGCACAAGAACGCTGACGGCGTCTGGGAGTACAGCGAGCCGGACTGGGCCGAGCTGAAGCACGTCGTCACCGGGCACGGGCCGAAGACGCAGGAGCGGCTCGAGTTCCGTCGGCGGTTCCTCGAGCAGGAGGAGTGGGTCCGCTCCGTCGTGCTCGCCGAAGCGGCCTGATGGTTTTCGAGGTCTTCCGGCAGGAGCGAAAGGGCGCGGCGTTCGCACACGCGGGCTCGGTCTCGGCGCCCGACACCACGTTCGCGGAGGCGTTCGCGCGAGAGCAGTACGGGCGGCGGCAGGAGTCGGAGGCGCTCTGGGTCGTGCCGCGCAACTCGATCCACGAGGTGAACGACTTCGCCGACGAGCTGAACAAAACCTACCACCGCGTCGACGGCTATCCCCTGAAGGCGAAGCTCGAGGAGGCGCGTGAACGCGCAGGCGCTGCTCGAGCTGGCTGACGACGAGCTGATCCTCGGCTGGCGCGACTCGGAGTGGACGGGAATCGCACCCTCCCTCGAGGAGGACGTGGCGTTCTCGTCGATCGCGCAGAACGAGATCGGGCACGCGCGCGCGCTCTACGAGCTCGCCGCGCGCGAGCTCGGCACGGACGCGGACAAGCTCGCCTTCGACCGCGAGCCGTCCGAGTACCGAAGCGCGCCGTTGGTCGAGCAACGGCGCATGGACTGGGCGCACACGATCGCGCGCCACTTCCTGTACGAGACCGCGGACGAGCTGAGGCTCGCGGCGTTGAAGGAGTCCGACGACGCCGAGGTCGCCGGTCTCGCCGCGAAGATGGACCGCGAGGAGGTCTACCATCGGCTGCACGCCCGCATGTGGCACGAGCGCCTGCGCGATGAGCCGCGCTTCACGCAGGCGCTGCAGGAGCTGTGGCCCTATGCGCTCGGCGTGCTGCCGCCCGAGCAGCGCGACGCGCTCGCCGAGCGCAGCGGGCTCGAGCCGGTCGAGGCCGTCGAGCGGGAGGACGGCTCCGACGAGCTGCAGTCCCTCTGGGAGGAGATGACGATCGTCCGGCGCAGCATCCCGGGGGCGACGTGGTGACCGCGGCCGAGGTGTGGGATGCGCTCGCGGCGATCCCCGACCCGGAGATTCCCACGATCTCGCTCGTCGACCTCGGGGTGATCCGGGACGTCGCCGTCGACGACGCGCGCGTACGAATCGAGTTCACCCCCACGTTCCTCGGTTGCCCCGCGCTCGAGGCGATGCGCGATGCGATCGCCGACAAGGTGCACGCGCTCGGCGGCGAGCCGGAGGTGCAGGTGATCCTGGACGACTCCTGGTCGACCGACAAGATCACGCCGGCCGGGCGCGAGAAGCTGCGCACGTCGGGCTTCGCGCCGCCCGCTCCACGCTCCGCCGGGACGACGACGACGCTCGTGCAGCTGAACGGCGCCGTCTTCCGCTGCCCGTACTGCAACTCGGCGGATACGCGCCTGGACAACCTCTTCGGGCCGACGCCGTGCCGCTCGCTGCGCTATTGCACGAGCTGCAGCCAACCGTTCGAGCAGTTCAAGACGATCTAGGCGGCTCGTACAGAGCCGGATCCGACTCCAGCGTCGGGTACTGCGCCGTCAGCACGAAGAGGTAGGCCCAGAGCTCGAGCTTGTACCGGAGGCAGTATGCGCCGAGGTCGCGCATTCCCTTCGGCAGGCGCCCGAGCGCCAGCGCGACGAGCCAGGACGCGACACCGTTCGCCGCCAAGACGACGCCGAAGCAGCCTGCGAGCACGACGGCGGGCAGCGCGAGGAAGACCCGGAAGAGCGTCACGAGCCGCCGCTGCCTGCGTTGCGGCTCGATGTGCGCGTCCACGGCTTGTGGCCTGTTCCCCGGCGGAAAGAGCGGGTACGGCCCGGCGAGCACGGAGGCGTAGGCCGCCACCCGTACCCGGTAGCGGAGGTAGCGCGCGAGATACGCGCCGAGTCGCGCGGGCATCCGCCCGGTCACGAGCGCGACGAGCCACCCGCCGAGCACGGCCGCCCGGGCGAGCGGATCCCATAGGAGCAGGACGACCAGGTGGGGGATGACAAAGAGCGGCCGCGCGAGGACGTACATGCGCGGGCGGCGCAGATCGTCGGCGAGCACGAGCTCGGCCGCACGCGGGCGATCCACGGTCTCAGGCGCCGCGGAAGTCGGCCGGCCGCTTCTCGAGGAACGCCGCGACGCCCTCGCGGAAGTCCTCGGTCTGCGTCGCCGCGCTCTGCAGCTCGGCCTCGCGCTCGAGCTGCTCCTCGAGCGTGGCCGCAGACGCGTGGTCGAAAAGCCGTTTCGTCATCCCGATCCCACGCGTGGGGAGGCGTGCGAGCTCGGCCGCGAGAGCGGCGGCCCGTTCGGCGAGCGAGCCGGTCTCGACCACTTCGGAGACCAGCCCCCACGCAAGCGCCTCGGCGGCGGTGAGCTTTCTGTTCGAGCTCATCCACTCGAACGCGCGCGCCGGCCCGAGCAGGCGCGCGATGAAGTACGACCCGCCGGAGTCGGGTACGAGCCCGATCCCGATGAAGCCCGGCACGAACGCGGCCGAGCTCGCGGCCAGGCGAATGTCGCACACGCACGCGAGCGAGAGCCCCGCGCCGGCGGCGACGCCGTTGACGGCGGCGAGCACCGGTTTCTCGAGCGCGCGGATCGCGAGCACGTTCGGGTGGTACGTGGCGCGCAGCCGCTCCCCGACGTCGCCCGGGGCCTCGCGGAACTCCGTCAGATCCTGTCCGACGCAGAAGCCGCGCCCCGCGCCGGTGAGGACGACCGCGCGCACGCCGGGATCGCGCGCCTCCTCCAGCCCCGCGGCAAGGCCGGCGTGCATGGCCGCGTTGACGGCGTTCAGCACGTCGGGGCGGTTCAGGGTGATCGTGAGGACGTCACCGTCGCGGGCGGTCTCGACCTCGGGCACGAGACGATCTTGGCGTAAATCGGTCACAGCCGGGTGTGTCTCGCCGCGGTAGCCCGACTCGACAAGGGGCTCAGCCCTGAAGCGGGGCTCAGCCGCGGTCGAGGAACCGCTCGACCGCGTCCGTGGCTTCGTCGTTCAGCATCGAGAGCGCGAGCCAGTCACGGGCGTGGTTCACGGTCGCGTGCCAGGAGAGGTCGCGCCAGAAATTGAGCTGTTGCTTGGCGTAGCGCGTCGTCTGCGGGAGCTTCGTCGCCAGCTTCCCGGCGAGCTCGTCCACCGCCGAGTCCAGCTCGGACGCCGGGACGACGCGGTTCACGAGCCCCCACTCCTGCGCCTGCCTGGCCGGAATCTCGTCGCAGAGCAGGATGATCTCGCGCGCTCGTCGCTCACCGACCATGATCGGCAGCCACTGGGTCGCGCCCCCGGCCGGCACGGATCCGTGCTCGAGGCCGACGTGCCGGATGAAGGCGTCCTCGACCATCACGGCCAGGTCGCACGCCATCTGCAGCTCGTTGCCGCCGCCGACCGCGATCCCGTTGATCCGCGCGAGCGTCGGCTTGCCGATCTCCCGCAGCCGGTCGTGCGCGTCCTTGAAGGCGCCGAACCACTTCCAGTACTCCTTCGGCTTGCCCAGGTAGTCGGCGCTCCACGACTCGAGGTCGGCGCCGGCGCAGAACGCGCGCCCGGCGCCGGTGATCACGACCACGCGGATCTCGTCGTCCCAGGAAACGTCCTCGCAGGCGCGCGCGAGCTCCCTGAGCATCTGGAAGTCGAAGGCGTTCAGCCGCTCGGGGCGGTTGAGCGTGATCGTCGCCCGTGGCGGCGCCTTCTCGTACAGGATCCGCTCGAAGCCGAGGTCGCCCGGCGCGGACGGACGCGGATGGGTTGGCTCAGCCAAGCTCTGCGAAATAGACCTTGAAGGGGACGCCGAGCCCCTGCGCGTCCTCGGCCGCCTTGATCAGCCCTTCCTGCGCGGCCTTCCAGGCGCTCCTGTCGGGGAACTCGTACTCGAGGTAGTACTCGGCGTCCGCCTCACCGGTCGGCGATCCGAGGATCCGGCCGTGGCGGATCGTCGCCCCGGGCGCCTCGCGACGCGAGAGCTCGACGTGCTCCCCGTACTTCTCCGGATCGGGCGCCTGCGGATACACGACGAAGACGCGAATCATCCATCCCCCTTGGTCGCGGAGCGCTGAGCGTATAGCTTCACTCCGACATCGAGGAAAGGAGATCGGGATGGCCGGAAAGCTCGTTCACTTCGAGCTGCCCGCCCAGGACACGAATCGGGCGGCGGAGTTCTACGGCACGCTCTTCGACTGGAAGGTGCAGGACTCGGGGATGCCCGGGATCGACTACCGCATGATCGAAGGCGAGCCGGGTGGCGCGATCTACGCTTCCGACTCCGGCGGGCGCGGGCCGGTCATCTACTTCGACACGGGGGAGATCGACGCCGACGTGGCGCGCGTCCGCGAGCTCGGCGGCGAGGCCGAGAACAAGGAGCCGATCCCCGGAATCGGCTGGTTCGCTCGCTGCAAGGACACGGAAGGGAATCCGTTCAGCTTCTTCCAGAGCGATCAGTCCGTGCCTCCGCCCGGGGAGTAGGAGCTCGCCGGCGCCGCGAGCCGTGAACGGCGCAGGAGCGCGAACGACAGCTCGACCGCGGGCCCGACGAGGAGCGCGAAGGCGACCGTGCCGAGCCCGAACGTGCCGCCGAGGACGATCCCGGCGAGGAGCGCGCCGCCCTCGATCGCGGCGCGGACGACGCCGACGCGGGCCCTCGTCCGCTGGACTCCCGCGATCATGAGCGAGTCGCGCGGCCCGGCCCCCAGCGCGGCCCCGATGTAGAGCGCAGTCGCCACGCCGATCAGCGCGATACCGCCGGCGAGGAGCGCGATGCGCGCGGCGAGCACGCTGTGCGCGAGGTCTGCGACCAGGTCGATCGCCGTCAGCCGGTCGATGAAGACGCCGACGAGGACCCCGTTCGCGATCGTCGCGAACCCGGGCGCGACTCCGAGCGCCCAGGCGGCGAGCAGGATGGCGACGCCGACCGCGATGTTCGCCTCCCCGAAGGAGAGCGGCGTGTGCCGCGCGATGCCCTGGTGGAGCACGTCCCAGGGAGAGAGGCCGAGCCGCGACTCGAGCAGCGCGACCACGCCGACGGCAAAGAGGAAGAGGCCGAGCAAGAGGACGGCGAAGCGGGCGCCGAGTCCCCCGCGAACGCGGGCTACAGGCCGAACGGGTTGAACGGCTTGGGGCTGGTGGAGACGAGCACGCTCTTCGTCTCCAGGTAGAGATCGAGGGTCTCGAGGCCGAGCTCGCGGCCGAAGCCCGACTGCTTGTAGCCGCCGAACGGAATCCCCGGGAACGCCGTGTAGGGCATGTTGATCCCGATCGTCCCGGCCTTGATGCGGCTCGCGAGCCGGTGGCCGCGCGCGGGATCGCCCGTCCAGACCGTGGCGAAGAGACCGTACTTCGTGTCGTTCGCGATCCGGATCGCGTCCTTCTCGTCCTCGAACGGGATCAGCGTCACGACCGGCCCGAAGATCTCCTCCTGGGCGACGACCATGCGGTTCTCGACCTTCGCAAGGACGGTCGGCGCGTAGAAGGCGCCCTCCGCACCCGGTAC
Source organism: Gaiellales bacterium (assembly GCA_038253005.1). Classification (GTDB taxonomy): domain Bacteria; phylum Actinomycetota; class Thermoleophilia; order Gaiellales; family Gaiellaceae; genus 3-1-20CM-4-69-9. Next base: position 7,384 of record JBBSHO010000003.1, on the reverse strand, counting down.
CCCGCCGGCGACGACCTCGGCGCCCTCCTCGCGGCCCAGCTCGACGAACTTGTGCACCTTGTCGCGGTGCGTCGTGGAGATCAGGGAGCCCATCTGCGTCTCCGGGTCGAGCGGGTCGCCGACCTTGACCTGGTTCGCCTTCTCCGCGAACTGGGCGACCACGTCGTCGTAGATCGAGCTCTCGACGAGCACCCGCGAGCGCGCCTCGCAGCTCTGGCCCGCGGAGTAGTAGATCGACCACAGCGAGCTCGGTACGGCGTCCGCGAGGTTCGCGTCGGCGAAGAGGAGGTTCGGGCTCTTGCCGCCGAGCTCGAGGGTGAGGCGCTTCAGCGGCTCCGCGCTGAGGCGCATGATCTCCACCCCGGTCTGCGTCGAGCCCGTGAAGGCGACCTTGTCGATTCCGGGGTGTCTGACGAGGTAAGCGCCCGCGGTCGGGCCGTCGCCGGGGACGACGTTCACCGCTCCCTCCGGGAATCCGGCCTCCGCGGCGAGCTCGGCCAGGCGCAGCGCGGTCAGCGGCGTCGCCGGATCGGGCTTGAGGACGACCGAGCAGCCCGCCGCGAGCGCCGGGGCGAGCTTCCACGTCGCCATCATCAGCGGGTAGTTCCAAGGCACGATCTGGCCGACCACGCCGACCGGTTCCTTCAGCGAGTAGAAGAGCAGCGAACCGCCGATCGCGTTCGAGCGGCCGGCGATCGACGCGACCGCGGAGGCGTAGAAGCGGAGGTTCTCGGTCGCCTGCTGGAGCTCGGCTTTGACGGAGGAGATCGCCTTGCCGACGTTGCGGGCCTCGAGCTCGGCCAGCTCCTTGCGGTTCGCCTGGATCGCGTCGGCGAGGGCGTGTAGCAGGCGGGAGCGCTCGGTCGGCGGGGTCTTCCCCCAGGCGCCGCCGAGCGCGGCGCGGGCGGCCTCGACGGCGCGGTCGATGTCTTCCGGGCCGGCCATCGCCGCGTGCGCGAGCGTGTTGCCGGTCGCCGGCTCGGTGAGCTCGCGGATCTCCCCGGACTGCGGCTCGACGAGCTCGCCGTTGATGAAGAGCCCGTACTCGCGCTGGGTGGCGACGGCCATGGCGAGGGACGATATCGGGTTCACCTTGCAACCCCGAGGTTCCGCGTACCCATCCCTAACCCACCACCCTCCCACGGGGCAAGTGCATCGTAGGCGGCACGGTGTGCCAGGTGCGTGACGGGAGTGCGCCGGATCTGCGCCGATCTATCCCCTGCGCTCGAAGAGGGCGGCCTGGCCCTGGCCCACGCCGACACAGAGAGTGGCGAGGCCGTACCGGCCGCCGCGACGGCGCAGCTCGTGCAGCAGCGAGACGACCAGACGCGCGCCGCTCATCCCGAGCGGATGGCCGAGCGCGATCGCGCCGCCGTTCACGTTCACCCGGTCCTCATCGAAGCCCAGCTCGCGGATCACGGCGAGGCTCTGGGACGCGAACGCCTCGTTCAACTCGACCAGGTCGATCTCGGACACGTCCACGCCGACACGGCCGAGCAGCTTGCGCGTCGCGGGGATCGGTCCGATCCCCATCACGCGCGGATCGACGCCCGCGACGGCGCTGCCGACGAAGCTCCCGAGCGGCTCGACGCCGAGGTCGCGCGCCCGCTCCTCACTCGCGACCACGAGCGCTGCGGCGCCGTCGTTGAGCCCGCTCGAGTTCCCGGCCGTCACGGTTCCGCCGGCTCGGAACGCAGGCTTCAGGTCGGCGAGCTTCTCGGCGCTCGTCTCCGGCCGTGGATGCTCGTCGCGCTCGATTCCGCCGACCGGCACGAGCTCGTCGTCGAAGCGCCCTGACTCGGCGGCGGCGGCCCAGCGCCGCTGCGAGCGCAGCGCGAACGCGTCCTGATCCTCGCGCGCCACCTCCCACCGCTCGGCGACGTTCTCGCCCGTCTCGCCCATCGACTCGAGCGGGAACATCTGCTCGAGCCGCGGATTGGGGAAGCGCCAGCCGAGCGTCGTGTCGTACGCCGTGCGATCGCCGCGCGGGAACGCTTTGTCCTGTTTCGCCAGCACGAGCGGCGCACGACTCATCGACTCGACGCCGCCCGCGACGAAGAGATCCCCGTCCCCGGCGACGATCGCATGGCAGGCGGGGACCGCCGCCGAGAGGCCGGACGCGCAGAGCCGGTTGACCGTGACGCCGGCCACGCTCTCCGGCAGACCCGCCAGGAGCGAGGCCATCCGGGCGACGTTGCGGTTGTCCTCGCCGGCCTGGTTCGCGCAACCGAAATAGACGTCTTCGATCTCGGCGGCGTCGATTCCCGCCCGCGCCACCGCCTCGCCGATCGCGACGGCCGCGAGGTCGTCGGGGCGCACCCCGGCGAGCGCGCCGCCGTAGCGGCCAATCGGAGTGCGGACGCCCGACAGGATCACCGCTCGACGCATCGCAGCCAGCGTATCCGGACGGCGATAGGGTCCCGCGATGGCGATCTCGCACTACGTGCGCGAACTCCGCGAACGTGTGGGCACGAGCCTCCTGCTCTTGCCCGCTGTGGTTGGGATCGTGCGCGACGAAACGGAGCGGATCCTCGTCGTCAAGAGCACCGAGCGCGGCTTGTGGATGCCACCGTCCGGCGCGATCGACCTCGGAGAGACGCCTGCTCAGGCAATCGTCCGGGAGATCCGGGAGGAGAGCGGCGTCGACGCGACCGTTACAAGCCTGCTGGCGGTGCACGGCGGCCCGGATTGCCGCGTCGTCTACGCCAACGGAGATGAAGTGGAATACATCCCGATCGTCTTCGAGTGCCTTGCGGTCGGCGGTTCACCGCGAGCCGACAGAGACGAGACCAGTGCTGCGCGCTTTGTCGATGAGTCCGACTGGCTCGAACTGGAACTGGCGCCCATCGGGAGATGCGTGAGAACGTTGGCGCAGTCCCGTAGGTCGTTCGTCCCTTGATGACCTAGCCTTCCAGGGACACTGCGATCCGCGATGGGCAGCAGAAATCGCGCCGCAGGCGCGACTGATGCGGGCGGGGACGCGTCAGCGCCGCCGGCCGCCCGCCGCGACGCTCCCGCCGACCTCGAAGACGCGTGCGGGCCCCGCCCGCGCGCGTTCCCCAGCGAAGCGGGCGATCCCGAAAACGAGGCGGAAGCGTGAGCTTTCGCCTCGAGAGCGTTAGGCCACGAACTCCACCTGCACGGGCCGGTCGTAGACGCCCATCGCCTCGGCCCGGCGCAGCAGCTCGGCGACCGCCTGCCGTCCCTCGCCGCCGTAGTCCCGCGTCAACTCGTTCACGTACATCCCGACGAACCGGTCCGCGGTCGCCGCATCGAGACCGCGGCCGAAGCCGAGCGCGTACTCCATCGCCTCCTCGCGATGCTGGAGCGCCTCGTCGATCGACTCGTAGAGCACCTCGGAGAGGTCCACCAGCGGCTCGACGCCGATGTCCCGCCGCGCCGCGTTCACGCCGAGCGGCAGAGGAAGTCCCGTCTCGAGCAGCCACCACTCCCCGAGGTCGAGGGACTTCACGAGCCCCTCGTTCTCGTAGGTGAGCTGTCCCTCGTGGATCACGAGTCCGGCCTCGGCCCGTTCTGACCGCACCTCCTCGAGAATCGTGTCGAACGGCGCCTCGCGATACGCGAACTCGCCGCCGAGCGCCATCCCGAGCACGAGGAACGCCGTCGTCAGGCGCCCGGGGACGACGATTTCCGTCCGGCCGAGCTCCTCCAGCGAGAGCGGCTCGCGCGAGACGACGACGGGGCCGTAGCCCGACCCGATGCTCGCCCCGTGCGGGAGGAGCGCGTACCGGTCCTGCACCAGCGGATAGGTGGCGAGCGAGAGCGCAGAGACCTCGAGCCGGCCCTCGAGCGCCCACTCGTTCAGGGTCTGGATGTCCTTCGCGACGAACTCGAACTCGAATCCGCGCGTATCGAGGCGTCCCGACGCGACCGCCCAGACCATGAAGGCGTCGTCGGGATCGTTGCTGTGGCCGACCCGGATCCGCACGACCCGAAGCCTAGACTGTGACGATGGGCAAGCCTCCGCTGACCAACGCGATCCAGGACTACCTGCGGGAGATCTACAAGCTCGGCGCCGACGGGGCCCGCGTCTCGGTGACGGCGCTCTCGAAGCGGCTCGGGGTCGCGCCGGCGTCGGCGAGCGCAATGGTCAAGAAGCTCGCCGCGCTCGAGCTCGCGCTGCACGAGCCCTATCACGGGATCACGCTCACCGCCGCCGGCGAGCGCGTCGCGATCGAGGTGATTCGCCATCACCGCCTGCTCGAGCTCTATCTCGCCGAGACTCTGGGCGTGGAGATCGCCGAGGTGCACGACGAGGCCGAGCGGCTGGAGCACGTCATCTCCGAAGAGCTCGAGCACCGTATCGACCGCGCGCTCGGCTTCCCGACGCACGATCCGCACGGCGATCCGATCCCGAACGCAGATCTGCAGTGGCCGAGCGCCGCCTCCCGCTACTAGCTGACGATCGCCGGTCGGTCGCTAGCGCTCTGACGGTTCGCTGGGGGCGCGAGGGAGGGAACAGTGCACGAAGCACGGGCCCGGAGAGCATCGGGCCGCCAGCGGGCCGAGCCGGTCGCGGGCGCGGCTCCGCCGCGCGGGAGCGATTGGCGGTCAGCGCTAGCGCTGACCGAAAAACCAGCGTTCCAGGGGCTTCAAGAGCTCGTCGCGGACGAACGGTTTGACGCGCTCGTCGTTACCGTCCTGCTCCGACACGCGCACATCGTCCTCGAGCGTTGCGTTCGCCGCCTCGAGCGCGTCCTCGAGCTCGTAACCCTCGAACACGTAGTCGTCCCGCCGCGGCTCGTTGCTCGAGCGGTGCTGTGGATCGACGGCTCGCCCGACGGCCCAGATCGCCCCTGCCTTTCGCTCGATCCAGATCACCACCCGCTCGTCTGCGCCGCCGTCGTCGACTCCGATGAGGACCCGCTCCGCGAAGCGGCCTGCGGTTGACGTGCGCTGCACGCCGGCAAGGATACAATCGCCCCGATGCAGCGCCTGGCCAGCTTGCTGCGCAGCCCGTTCTCCTTCCTGTTCACTCGCTCGAGCACGGAGGAGCGCGTCGCCGCCTACGTCGTCCGTGAGCATGGGCGCGGCCGCAACCTCGCCGAGATCCTCGCCGACCGCTACGTCCAGAACCGGCTCACGCCGCCGCAGCAGCGCCGGCTGCTCGACCGCCCCGAGGTCGTGCACGCCCTCGGCGACGACACCGTCGAGGAGACCCGGCGCGAGCTCGAGAGCGCCGGCCGCTAGAGCTCCGGCCTAGAGCTCCCGCCCGACGTTCCGCGCGCGTGCCCGCTCGAGCGCGGCGGCCGCGATCGCGACGTCCCAGGCGGCGATCCCGTTCGACTTGAAGAGGACGATGTCCTCGGGCGACTGGCGGCCGGGCGTCTCGCCCGCGACGACCTCCTGCAGCTCGTGCACCTCCAGCCAGTCGAGCGTTCCGTGCTCCACCGGCTCGGCGAGGTCGGCGGACTCGATCCGTGCCTGCTCGAGCGAGTCGCAGCAGACGAATCCGGCCCGCTCCAGGACGACGTTGTCGAGCTCGCGCGCCTGCATCGTGTTCGCGCCGGCAGCGCAGACGAGCGCGCCGGGGCGAAGCCACTCGCCGCGGAGCACGGGATCGCGGGAGGACGTGATCGTGACGACGACGTCCTGCTCGGCCGCGTCGCGGTGGCTCTCGCCGACCTCCGCCTGCACGCGCTTGCAGAACGCGCGCAGCGTCTTCTCGGTGCGGCAGTAGCCGACGACGCGCTCGATCGCCGGCAGCGCGGCGCGGATGCAGCTCACCTGCGTGTCCGCCTGCCGGCCGCAGCCGATCACGCCGAGCGAGGACGCGCCCTCCCGCGCGAGGTGCTTCGCGGCGACCGCGCTCGCCGCCCCGGTGCGCAGCCGTCCGAGGAGGTCCGCCTCGATCAGCGCCGCGAGCTCCGGCTTCCCCGTCTCGAAGAGCGCGACGACGAAGCTCGCGCCTTCGCGGAAGCCCGAGTACGCCTTGACCGCGGCGTAGCCGAGCTCGAGATCCGAGGCGGCCATGTCGGCGAGGCGCCCTTCCTCGAGCCGAAGCCGCCGTCGCGGCGCGTTCTCGACGGCCCCCGCCGCGAGCCGGCGGAAGGAGCCCTCGACGGCCTCGACCGCCTCCGCCGGCGTGAGCAGCGCCGCGACGTCCGCTTCTGCGAGGTAGAGCGTCACTTCGGGATGAAGCTGATCGGGCCGCTCTTCTCCAGGACGGCCCACTTCACCTGGTCGATCGACTCGATCTGCTGCAGACGGGCTTGCTCTGCCAGCTCCTCCACCGTCAGCCGCTCGCGCTCGAGGTTCCGCTCGATCACGTTGCCGTCCTGCACGATCACGATCGGCTCGCCGTCGAGGATCGGCCTGAGCGAGCGAAACCGGAAGCTGAGGTACGAGACGGCCACGACGAGGATCGAGATCGTGCCCGCCGCGAGGATGATCCCGGTGACCGAGTAGTCGCTCTGCGTCACGCCCTGCTGGACGAGGTCGCCGAGCATGATCAGCAGGATCAGGTCGAATGGCTCGAGCGAGCTGAGCTCGCGCCGGCCGACGATCCGCGTCAGCAGGAACACGAACAGGAACGCGATCGCGGCGCGGACGACGACGTCCATGGCTAGGGGTACACCGTGACCGTCCGGTGGACCTTCAGCAGCTCCTGGCTCCCGTCGTCGAGCTCGACGTTCTGTGAACGGTGGCCGACGTTCGTCGGATTGACCTGGAACTCGATGAAGAAGATGTAGGAGTGTCCGGCGGCGAGGTGGCCGAGCACGAAGACGAGCTTCCCGTCCCGGCTCCCCTCGCTGACCGGCTGCGGGCTGAGGCTGTTCACCTGCATGTCCTCGACCCAGCCCGGGTCGAGGACGAGGGTCGCCTGCTTCAGGTCGCGGTGGGCGGTGACGTGGAACCGCGTCGTGAACAGCAGCCCGCTGCGCAGGTGGCTCGGGGAGTAGACCGACAGGGTCGCCGCGGAGGTGGCGGCGCGAGAGGTGGCCGGCCGCTGGCCGAAGAGATTCAGCAGCGCGAGCACGAGCGGAACGGCGACGAGCCCGAGCAGCCCGCGGCGCACCCAGATGTGCCAGCCGCGCCCGTCCAGATCGCGGTGCTTGTTCAGCTTGATCTTGTCCGGCTTGTCCGCCACCTGCCCAGGGTTCGGCGGGCTCGGGAGGTTCCCTTTCCGTCTAGCTAGACTGCGGGCCCCGAGCGCCCGTAGCTCAGGGGATAGAGCGCTGCCCTGCGGAGGCAGAGGTCGCAAGTTCGAATCTTGCCGGGCGCATCCGCGCGGTCGCGAGGCTGACGAGTTTCAACAGGTTCCAGTCTCTAGCCCTCCGTCTGCCGGCGTAGCCGTGCAGAGCCCGGGCTCGCGGCGAGGACTGCGTCCTCGGGGACCTCGACCCGAACATAACCGAGGCCG
>JBBSHO010000002.1:0-104733 GCA_038253005.1 Gaiellales bacterium | reverse complement strand
GTGGAGCCAGCCGGGCTCGAACCGGCGACCTCCTGCGTGCCACGCAGGCGCTCTCCCAGCTGAGCTATGGCCCCAGGACCATCAAGTGTAGCGGTGAGCTCGAAGTCGCTCGTCCAGTGATTCCGAGCCGTGTCCTAAACAACGCGCCTACGCCATGGCAGCTTCGAGCTCGATCGACGGCACGTCGCCCCAGAGATCCTCGAGCCGGTAGTACGCGCGTGCGTCGGGCGCGAACACGTGCAGGACGACGTCGAGGTAGTCCGCGACGATCCACGTCGCCTCGCGCTGGCCGTCGACCGAGCGCGGGAGGATACGTCCTTCCTGCTTCAGCCGCCGGTGCACCTCGTCGTAGATCGCCACGGCCTGGCGCGGGTTCTGCCCGGTGCAGACGACGAAGAAGTCGGTATAGGTGCAGACCGGCCGCATGTCCAGAATCACCACGTCCTGCGCCAGCTTCTCCTGCGCAAGGCCGGCGATGCGGCGGGCTTGATCGAGTGAGGTCAGGGTTGCTTCGAGTCCTTTCGGGTCGCGGGAAGTGTAGCTCGTGGCTCGACCGGTGAGGACGCCCGTTCCCGGGTCGCGGGCCGGAGACCCGGCGAATGCCGCCGGTCAGGTCACTAGTCGGTTCGGTAGAGCCCGAGCGCCGCGATCAGCTCCGCCACCGGGCCCGGGACGAGGTCGTCGATCGGCTCGCCCCTGGCGACGCGGTCGCGGATGTCGCGGGAGGCGATCGGCAGCGGCTCGATCTCGAACAACTCGACGCGAGCGGGCTTCGACAGACGCTCGAGCACGGCGTCGAGCCGGTCGCGCGGAAAGCCCGGCCGTGCGGCCACCGCGAGCCGGGCGCGAGCCAGAACTCCCTCTGGATCCTTCCAGGTCGGGAAGTCGCAGAACTCGTCGGCCCCGATCAAGAAGAGCGGGTCGTGCCAGCGGCCGGCCCAGAGCGTGTCCACGGTGCGCTCGTGCGCGTCGGGCTCCACGTCGTACTCCGGGAAGGCGGCGCGCGCGAGCCTGAGCCGCGTGTCGGCGTCGAGCTGCACGTCCTTGTGGCCCGGCCGGACGGCGACGAGGACCACGAGGTCGACCAGGCCGAATCGCTCGACCGCCGCGCGTGCAAGCGCGAGGTGCCCGTCGTGCGGCGGATTGAACGTCCCGCCGAGGATTCCCGTCGTCACTGCACCTCCATCGTCTCCCCGCCGACCTCCACCTCGTCGCCGCGCCGCGCTCCGGCGGCCTTCAGCGCCGCCGCGAGCTCGTCCTCGTCGGTGGGCGGCTCGCCGGAGATGCGGAAGCCGCGGTCCGTGCGGAGGATGCGGAAGCGCCTCCCGGACGGACGGGGTCGGTAGACGAGGAAGTCGACGAGGCCGTCCTCGTCGGCCGTGGACTCGGGAGCCTGCGGGGGGCAGAGCTCGAAGAGCGCGCGACGGAGCTCGTCCACGCCCGCGCCGGTCGCGCAGGAGAGCCTGAAGACGCGGACGACTCGCTCGTCCCGCACGTCGAGCGCGGGCGTGTCCGGGCGCAGGTCGATCTTGTTCAGGACGACGGCCTGGGGACGTTCCTCGAGGCCGGCGCCGTACGCGGCGAGCTCCCTGTTGATCGTGGCGAAACGCTCCGGAACGTCGTCCTCCGACACGTCGATCACGTGCAGGAGGAGGCGCGCGCGCTCGAGGTGCGCGAGGAACTCGTGGCCGAGGCCGACACCCTCGCTCGCCCCCTCGATCAGCCCGGGGACGTCGGCCACGGTTAGCTGGCGCGAGCCATCCGGCGCGTCGACGGTTCCGAGCACCGGCGCGAGCGTCGTGAACGGATAATCGGCGACCTTCGGGCGCGCATTCGAGATCCGCGCGAGCAGCGACGACTTGCCGGCGTTCGGGAGACCGGCCATGGCCGCGTCGGCCATCAGCTTCAGCCGCAGCTCGAGCCAGGCCGACTCGCCCGGGAGCCCCGTTTCCGCAAACCGCGGCGTGCGGCGGGTCGGCGAGGCGAAGCGCTTGTTCCCGCGGCCCGAGACTCCGCCGCGCGCGACCACGACCCGTGCTCCCGGGCTGGCGAGGTCGGCGATCAGCCGCTCCTCGTCGTCGAAGACCTGCGTCCCCACCGGGACCTGCAGCTCGGTCGTCTCGCCGGTTGCGCCGTGCTTCAGCTGGCCGCGACCGGGCTCGCCGCTCTCGGCCTCGAACCACGTGTTGTTGCGGAAGCTCGAGAGGTCGCGCAGATCCGGCTCGGCGAGCAGCACGACGTCGCCGCCCGGGCCGCCGTCGCCGCCGTCGGGCCCTCCCTTGGGGACGTGCTTCTCCCGCCGGAAGTGCAGGCCGCCGTCGCCGCCGCGACCCGCCTCCACGCGGATCCGCGCGCGATCGCTGAACATCGCTAGCGGTTCGCCGCTAGTCCGCGACTTCGACGAAGCGGCGGTCGCCGCTCTGCCGGAAGGCGACCGTGCCGGGACGCATCGCGAAGATCGTGTCGTCGCGGCCGATCCCGGTTCCCGGCCCGGGCCGGAACCGTGTCCCGCGCTGGCGGACGAGGATCATCCCGGCCTTGACCTCCTGGCCCGCGAAGATCTTGACGCCGAGCATCTTCGGGTTCGAGTCGCGGCCGTTCCGCGACGAGCCCAGACCTTTCTTATGGGCCATTAGCCGTCCTCCTTGGCTGCGAGCGCGGACTCGAGCGCCGAGATCGCGCCCTTGCGCTTCGCGTTGTCCTGCTCGTACTCGAGCGCCGCCTCGAGCATCGGGCGGTTCCACGTCTTCGAGGCCTCGGCGATCTGGGCGACCGTCAGGTCGGCGTATCCCTTGGCCAGGCCGGCGGGGACCTGGTCCGCAGCCTCGGCCTTCGGCCTCGCCTCGGCGGCCGGCTTGGCCGCGGTCTTCCGGGCGCCCCCTTTGCCGATCGACTCGATCTCGATCTGGGAGAGCCGGCTGCGGTAGCCGTTGTGCCGCTTGTAGCCGGACTTCGGCCGGTACTTGCCGATCCGGACCTTCTTGCCGAGGACGTGACCGACCACGCGCGCCGTGACGGTCGTCCCCGTCGGGCCGAGCTCGCCGTCGCCGCCGTCGCCGAGGAAGAGGACGTCCGGCTGGAACGTCTTTCCCTCGCCGGTCTTCAGCCGTTCGACCAGCAGGCGCTCGCCCTCGCGGACGGTGTACTGCTTCCCGCCCAGGGAGATGATCGCGTAGCTCTTGCTGGCTGTGGCCGTCATAGCGTGGAAAACGCGGGCATTTTGCCCGCGAGCGCAGGCAGTTTAGCGAAAGCGGCCGCGCCCGACGGCTACTCTCCCGGCGGGATCTCGTCCGCCCATTCCGACATCGGGACGTAGGCGAAGTCGTCGGCGGCGGAGGCGGCGCCTGGGGAGGCGGGCTCGGCGCCGTCGCTCTCGCCCGCGGCGGCCGGCGCGACCGGAGCCTTCTTCTTGCGGTTCCGCCCGCCGCGCGAGCCGCGGCGCGTTCGCTTCTTCGCCGCCGGCGCCCCTGCGCCGTTCTCGCTCGCGGCCGGCTCGGCGTCCGACCCGGGCTCTTCGTCGAGGTCAGCGTCGGGAACGTGGATTCTGGCGACCGAAGCGGCCGTTTCCTCTCTCTTCTCCGGGACGCCGTTTGCGTCGACCGCGGCCTCTGCGGCCGCCGGCTTCCTGGTCCGACCGCGACCCCCGCGCGAGCCGCGGCGCGTCCTCTTCTTCGGCGCAGGCGCGGCCTCGGCCACAGGGCTCTCTTCGGCAGGCTCCTCCGGCTCCTCCGACCCTTCCGGCTCCGCGGCTTCCGGCTCCACCGCGACCGCCTCTGTCTTCCGTGCCGCCGGCTTGCGGGTCGGCTTCTCCGCCTCCGTCTCCGCCGTGATCGGATCGTCGACCTTCGCGCCCTTGTCGACGAGCGTGGCGTACGCCGTCCCGTCGAGGACGCGCTCGATCTGCACCTTGACCTTCTTGCCAACGAGCTTGGCCGCGTCGCCGACGCAGACCTCGAACCCGTCGACCTTGCCCATCGCCGCCCGGGAGTCGTAGAGGCCGACCTCGCCGAGCTTCAACTCGACCTTCGCGCCTTCCTGCACCGGAGCCTCGACCGCGAGGTCGTCCCGCTTCCCTTCAGCGAGGACGAGCAGGTGGTCGACATGGACGTCGTCCTTCGGCTGCAGGTAGAAACGACGCTTGGTCTGGTCCTCGAGCTCGGTGAGGCGGGAGGCCCCGGGGCCGATCAGCAGGCTGGCGACCTTGGGCGCGACCTCGACGCGGTAGGCCTGGCTGCGGGAGCCGGCCGCGAGGCCGCGCAGCCGCCGCTCGATCTCGACCGCGGCCGACGACTCGGAGACGACGATTCCGTCGCCGCCGCAGGTCGGACACTTCTTGGTCATGATCTCGCGCGGCCCGTCGGTCACGTTCTGGCGCGTCATCTCGACGAGGCCGAGCGGCGAGATCTCGACGACGTACGTCTTCGTGCGGTCGCGCTCGAGCTCGGTGCGGAGCGCCTCCTCGACGGCGGCGCGGTTCTTCGGGTTCGCCATGTCGATGAAGTCGATGACGATGATCCCGCCGATGTCGCGGAGGCGGAGCTGGCGGACGACCTCCTTGACCGCCTCGAGATTGTTCTTCGTGATCGTGTCCTCGAGCCGGGCGCCGCTCGACTTCGAGCGCGAGCCGACGAAGCGGCCGGTGTTCACGTCGATGACGGTGAACGCCTCGGCGTAGTCGAAGATCAGGTAACCGCCGGAGGGCAGGTCGACGCGGCGGTTGAGCGTCGAGCGGATCTCCGCGTCGACGCCGAAGGCCTCCATCAGCGAAGGCTTCTCCTTGTAGCGGATCACCCGCTCGACCATGTGCGGCGACGTCTTCTTCAGGTAGCCGACGACCCGCTTGAACGCACGGTCGCTGTCCACGTAGGCCTGCTCGAAGTCGCCGGTGAAGAGGTCTCGCGTGACGCGCAACGGCAGCTCGGCCTCCTGGTAGAGCAGATCGGGCGCCTTCGCCTGCTTCGCACGCGCCTGGATCGATTTCCAGAGCCGCTGCAGGAACACGAGGTCGCGCTCGACGTCCTCCGCGGACGCGCCCTCGGCGGCCGTGCGGACGATCACGCCGCCCTCGGGCAGCGGCAGGCCTTTGAGGATGTCCTTCAGCCGCGCGCGCTCGTCGTCGTCGAGCCGGCGGGAGACGCCCGTCCCCTCGCCGTTCGGGACGAAGACGACGAAGCGGCCGGGCAGCGAGATCTCGGTCGTGAGTCGGGCGCCCTTCGTCTTCATCGGGTCCTTGACCGCCTGCACCATGATCGTCTGGCCGCGGCTGATCAGGTCCTGGATCTTCTTGCCGTGCCGCTTGCCCTCGAGCTCGGGCGTCACGATCTCGTCGACGTAGAGGAAGCCGTTCTTCTCGAGGCCGATCTCGATGAAGGCGGCCTCCATCCCCGGGAGGACGTTGTCGACCGTGCCGACGTAGATGTTGCCGGCGATCGAGCGCCGCTCGGGCCGCTCGAGATAGACCTCCGCGACCTTGCCGTCCTCGAGCACCGCGACGCGCTGCTCGCCGACGTCGACGGAGATCAGGAGCTCGCGCTTCGCGGCCGGGAGCGGCGCGCGCTTGGGCGGCTCGCGCCGCCTGCGGCTCGAGGAGCGGTCGCTGCTGCGGCGGGACGGCTGCTTGCGGTCCGCCTGTGGCCGCCGCTCGGGCTGGGCCTTCGACTTGGCCTCGGCCTTCTCCTCGCCGGGCTGCTTCTGCTCGACCGGCTTGTGCGAGCGTCCCCTTCCGCCGCGACTACCGCGGCGACGCTTGGGCTTCGTGCTGCCTTCTGGGCCCGCTTCGGAGGCGGGCTCCGGGGTTACGGGTGCGGGTGGTGCGGGAGCGGCGGCCTCGGTAGGCGCCTGCTCGTCTGACTTCTTGGATCGGAACCAGCGCAAGCGAAATCTCCTTGATGCGCGCGCGCTGCCAGGGCGCGACCGGAATCGGCGCGAAGCGCGCGCTGCGGATTGTGGGTGGGGCGATGCATGTGGACACAGGCTAGCAACCGCACGGGCCGGACACCGATCGGGGTCGGTCCACACCGTCCGATCCCGGTCCTACGCTTCCGGCAACAGCGATTCGGGAGGTGACCCGATGGCCACGGAGCGACAAGCGCACGAGCTGCTGCTGATCGAGGAAGCCGACGCCTGGTTCGAGTACCTGGAGGCGACTCGAGGCCAGACCGCGCTTCGCTACGGGGAGATCGAGCCCTGGGCGTGGGCGCGGCTCAGCCAGCGGCTGCGGGCGATCGCCACGCGCCGTGCGAAGCTCCGGCCCGCTGCGGCGGCCTGACGAAAACGGCGCCCTGCGTCAGCGTCGCGCGCCGCGCGCTCTCGCGTGGATCGAGAGCAGGACGCCGACCGCGAGCAGGTTCGCGATCATCGACGAGCCGCCGACGCTGAAGAACGGGAGCGGAATGCCCGTGATCGGCGCGATCCCCATCGTCATCCCGAGGTTGACGAAGATCTGGAACAGGAGCCCGAACACGATTCCGCCCGCGACGACCGCGGAGTAGGTGTCTCGAGCGAGCGTCACCACGCGTAACCCGCGCCACACGAGCAGCAGATAGAGGCTGAGCAGGACGACGGCGCCGACGAAGCCGCGCTCCTCGGCCAGGGACGCGAAGACGAAGTCGGTGGCGTGCTCCGGCAGGAAGTCGAGGTTCGTCTGCGTCGCTCCCCGCTCGCCGCGCCCGCGTAGCTGGCCCGCGCCGACCGCGTTCATCGACTGGACCAGGTTGTAGGTCGCCCCGCCCGGGTCGCGCGAGGGGCTGAGGAAGCTGGTCAGGCGCGCCTGCTGGTACGGCCTCAGGATCGGCACGCCGGCGGCAGGCGCGAGCCAGAGCACGGTGAGCGCGAGGACGAGGGCGACCGCGCCGAGGCCGGCGAGATGCCTCCAGCTCGTCCCGGCGACGAAGAGGATCGCGGCGAGCGCCGCCCCGTAGACCAGCGCCGTGCCGATGTCCGGCTGCAGGAAGACGAGGCCGATCGGGATCAGCGCGAGGCCGATCGCCGTCAGCGTCGTCCGCGACTCCCCCAGCCGGCGCGAGCGCTCGGCGAGGAAGCCGGCGAGTGCCAGGACGAACAAGAGCTTCCCGAACTCCGACGGCTGGAAGCGGAAGAAGCCGAGGTCGATCCACCGTCGCGATCCGCGGATCTGGCCCTGGAGGAAGACGATCGCGATCACCCCGGCCGTGCCGGCGAAGATCCCGCGCCAGTGGCGCCGGTAGAGATCCGGGTCGACGAGCAGCGTCACGAGCATCCCGACCAAGCCGACAGCGACGAAGACGACCTGCCGCGTCGCGTAGTAGTGCGGATTCCCCGGAACGTCGTGCCGCGTGATCCCGGCGATCGCCCAGACGCCGTAGCCGACGAGCCCTGCGACCGCGCCGACGAGGAGCCAGTCGAGCCGCCGCGCGATCGAGGCGACGTCCGCCGCCTCCCGCCGCCGAGCGCGGCCCGCTGCTCTCCGGTTGCCGACGTATTCGACCATCAGTCGGAGTGGATCGGGCCGTTCTGGGTCGCCTGCTTGCCGAAGAACTGCTCGAACACCTTCAGGGCCGCCGGCGCCGCGGCCGTGCCGCCATGGCCGCCGTTTTCGATCAGCGCGCAGACGACGAGAGACGGATTGTCCGCCGGACCGTAGCCGCACCACCACGATTGATTGAAGATCCGCGGGTAGCCGTCGCCCGGATCGACGACCTTCTCCGCCGTCCCCGTCTTGCCCGCGATCGCGATGGGAAAGCCGCCGAAGATCGCGGTCGAGGTGCCGAACGAGACGTGTGTCGCCTCGAGCAGTCCGTCCCGCACGACCTGGAGCGCGCCCGCGTCCACGTTCGTCTGCTGGGGAGCGGCCTGCGGCGGAGTCGCGAGCGCGGTGCCCGGCTGCCCGTTCGAGGACGGCTGCTCGACGTCCAGGAGGAGGTGCGGCTTCACGAGCCGGCCGCCGTTTGCGATCAGCGCGTAGAAGCGCGCCATCTGCAGCGGAGTGGTCAGCAAGTCCTTCTGACCGATCGCGAGCTGGATCGAGTCGCCGGGCTTCCAGAGCTGGTCGATCCGCCAGTTCCTCGGATCGGTCTTCTTCGTGTAGGTCGCGAGCCGCCACGCCGGCGTCGGCAGCAGGCCCTTCTGCTCCGGGCCGAGGTCGACGCCCGTCGGCTGGCCGAAACCGAACTGCTTCGCCCACTTCTGCAGGCGCGGGCCGCGCTCGGCCGGCATCCCGTAGAAGCGATAGCCCAGTTGGTAGAAGTAGGTGTCGCAGGAGGCCGCGAGGGCTGTCGGCAAGGTCATCGCCGCGTCGATGTTCGGATCCCAGTTGTGGAACGTCTGGCGGGCGACCGTGTAGGAGCCGGTGCAGGGGAGCGTGGAGTAGGGCTCGACCAGGTGCTCCTCCATCGCCGCGAGCGCGGTCACCGGCTTGAAAGTCGAGCCCGGCGGATAGGCCGCGTCGGTCACCCGGTCGAGCGCGGGGAAGTTGCGCTGCTTGGCCGTCTTTCCGGTCAGCCCGGCCGCGTCGAGCGCCTGCTGGCGGACCCGGCCGACGTAGAGCGAGGGCTTGTAGGTCGGGTAGGACGCGAGCGCGCGGATCGAGCCGTCCTTCGGGTCGAGCGCGACGATCGCGCCTCCGTTCGCGGCCCAGCAGCCGGAGCAGCCGTCGTTGCGCGCCGCCTGGATCCCGTAGCGGAGCGCGCGCTCGGCGGCCTGCTGGAGACGCAGGTCGATCGTGAGGCGCACTGCGTCGCCGGCCCGCGGCGGCGTCTTCAGCTCGAGGTCGCTGCGCGGCCGGCCGAGGGAGTCGACACGAAGCTTCGCGAGACCGGGCGTTCCACGCAGGTACGCGTCGTGCGAAGCCTCGACGCCCGCCTGGCCGATCTCGTCGCCCGAGCGGTAGCCGCGCAAGATCCTGAGCTGCGCCGCCGAGATCTCCCCCACATACCCCAGCAGGTGCGAGGCGAGGTCGCCGTGCGGATAGCTGCGGAGGTACGTCCGAGCGACTTCGACGCCCGGGAAGTCGTCCTGGTGCTCGTACAGGTAGCCGACCTGGTCGACGTGGACCGACTCCTTCACCTTGACCGGCGTGAGCGGATCGAAGCGATGCCTGCGGATCGCCGAGGCGATCTGGCCCAGTGGCACATGGACGAGGCCGGACAGCGCCCGGAGCTCGCGCACCCGGTCGCGCCGGTTCTTCGGCAGGTCGGCGGGCCAGATCTCGATCGCCGTACCGGAGACGTTGGAGACGAGGACCCGCCCGTAGCGGTCGAGGATCGGGCCCCTCGGCGCCTGTACGCGGACCGTCCGCAGCTGGTTGCTCTCCGCGGCCCGCAGGTACTGCGAGCCGTTCAGCACCTGAAGCGACCAGAGGCGCAGAAAGAGCACTGCGAAGATCGCGAGCGCCAGCATCCCGAGCATGCCGAGCCGAAGCGCGAGCTTCGGAGTCAGGCGGTAGGGCTCGTCGATCCCTGGGTCCGCAGGCAGGAACCGGTCGGAGAGCACGCACCTAGGCAAGGAGCTGCACCTCCCGCGCGCGGTTTCCCCACTCAGCAGGCCGCAGGACGCGGCGGCAGAGCGCGTACACCGGCGCCGTCAGCGCGAGGTTCAGGAGCGTCGTCGGCAGAAGCACGTGGAAGAGGACGAGCCTCCCCGGCGCGTACTCTCCGAGCATGAAATGGAGCGAGAGGGCGCCGACCTCGAAGAGGACGCTCACGACGGCGACCGAGAGCAGGGGCGCGTGCGCCCGGTCGCGCCCGGTCGTCTCGCCGTAGCGGCCGATCCAGTAGCCCGCGAGCGTGAGCAGGAGCGAGGTGAACCCGAGCATCCCGAAGACGCCCGTGTCCACGAGCAGACCGGAGCAGAAGCCGGCGACCGCACCGAAGACAGGGCCGCGCAGGAGCGCGACGGCCACGAGCGCAACGAGGATCAGGTTCGGTCGCCCGCCGAGCACGCTCACGCCCGAGAGAATCGCAACCTCAATCACGGCCGCGAAGAAGAGGAGGGCCGCGGCCTTCGCCGCGTCGAGGACGCTCATGGAGCTACCGGGATCCGCTTGTGGGTGATCAGGGCGGTCACCGAGTCGAGCGAGGAGAAGTCCACGAACGGATCGATCTGAATCTGCTTGTAGTCGCCGATGTCGCTCTGGCCCACGAACGTGACCGTCCCGACCGGAATCCCGTACGGGTAGAGGGAAGGGTACTGCCTCGAGCGCGTACCAGCCGTGATGATCACGTCTCCGACCTGGACGTTCTGGTCCTTCGTGACTCGGTTCAGGAGCAGCGAGCCGCGCCCCTGGCCGTGCTGGATGAGACCGAAGGCGCGCGTCTTGACGTCAAGCGCCTCCACGGCGCTCTGCTCGTCGGTGATCAGCGTCACCTGAGCGGCGCTGCCGGTCACCTGCGTGGCGCGTCCGACGAGGCCGTCCTGCGTCACGATCGGCGTGTCGACGTGGATGCCCCGGTCGGAGCCGGCGGAGATCATCACCTGCTGGTCGAACTCGCTCGGGGCCCGGCCGAGGACGCGCGTGTTGACACCGCTGTAGTCGCCCGGGAACTGGGGGCTGTCGACGTAGTGGAGCTGCGCGCGGAACTGCTTGTTCGCCTGGATCGCCGTCCGCCCCTGGATCGCCTCCTGCTTGTAGCGGTCGACCTCCCCGCGGAGGCGCTTGTTCTCGCTCTTGGCGTGAACGAGCCCGCGGAAGTACCCGTAGACGTCGCGGAACGGCCGGGCGACTCGCTCTGCGCCGACCTCGAACGGGCGCAGGACCGTGGCGCCGGCTCCCTCCACGTGGCGCAGGGCTCCGGTCGAGGGCTCGCGGAAGGAGATCGTGATCAGGGCGAGCGAGAGCAGCACGAGCACACCCACCACCACCCGCCGGCGGAGGGCGGAGCGACTGCGGGAGGGAAACGGCTGGGGTCTTGGCCTCTGAGCGGATGAGCCAAGGACCGCGCTGAGACTGCGGTTACGAGGCACGAGAACGTCCTAGGGTAGCGCGGCCCGCGGTTAGCGGCGGTGGTTGTTCTTCCGCGCCCGCGCGCTGCGGTGGATCGCCTCGAACTCCTCGAGGCTGCGACCGGAGCCGACCGCGACGCAGGTGAGCGGCGACTCGGCGAGGTGAACCGGCATCTGCGTCTCGTGGCGGAGACGCTCGTCGAGGTTCGTCAGCAGGGCGCCGCCCCCGGCGAGGACGATGCCGCGATCCATGATGTCGGCGGCGAGCTCGGGCGGCGTCTTGTCGAGCGTGGACTTGATCGCTTCGATGATCTGGGTGACCGGCTCGTCGAGCGCGCGCCGGATCTCCTCCGAGCTGAGGACGACCGTCTTCGGCAGTCCCGTGAGCATGTCGCGCCCTCGGACCTCGGCCTGCACCTCCTCGCGCATGTCGAACGCGGAGCCGACCTCGAGCTTGATCTCCTCGGCCGTCTGCTGGCCGATCAGGAGCTTGTACTCGCGCTTGATGTGGTTGATGATCGCCTCGTCCATCTCGTCGCCGCCGACGCGGAGACTCTGCGAGACGACGATCCCCCCGAGGCTGATCACGGCGACCTCCGTCGTGCCGCCGCCGATGTCGACGATCATGTTCCCCGTCGGCTCGGCAACGGGGAGGCCCGCCCCGATCGCGGCGGCCATCGGCTCCTCGATCAGATAGGCCTGGCGCGCGCCCGCCGAGAGCGTCGCCTCCTCGACCGCGCGCTTCTCGACGCCGGTGACCCCCGAGGGAACGCAGACGACGACGCGCGGGTGCGCGAAGCGATGCTGATGCACCTTCTGGATGAAGTGGCGGAGCATCTGCTCGGTGACGTCGAAGTCGGCGATCACGCCGTCCTTGAGCGGGCGGATCGCCGAGATCGTGCCGGGCGTGCGGCCGAGCATCCGCTTGGCCTCGACCCCGACCGCGTGCACCTCGCCGGTGCGCTGGTCGATCGCGACCACGGATGGCTCGGAGAGGACGATGCCTCGGCCGCGCACGTAGACGAGCGTGTTGGCGGTGCCCAGGTCCACGGCCATGTCGCGGCCCCCGAAGCCGCCGAGGTTGTCGAAGAGACCCATGAGGCCTGCCGAGTCTAGCTACGCGTGTGCCCCAAACCGCCCTCACCCCACGAGCCACGGCCTGGGTCTGACCCCGGCCATGTCCCGTGGGGACGGCGGAATGTGTCAAGAGTGTGTCGCGTGGTCGCATAGGCGCGTTCGCGCCGTACGGTGGCGGGATGCCGCGCCCGCTCCGCGTTCGGATTCCCGGTGGCATCTACCACGTGACCGCGCGGGGCAACCGGCGGCAGGACATCTACTTCGACGACGCCGATCGCTTGTACTTCCTCGCAGTGCTGAACAAGGTCATTCAGCGCTTCGGCTGGCGATGCTACGCGTACTGCCTGATGACGAACCATTATCACCTCGTCGTCGAGACGCCCGGCGCGAACATCTCGGAGGGGATGCAGCGCCTGAACAGCGTGTATGCGCAATGGATCAACTGGCGTTATGGCTACGAGGGCCACCTCTTCCAGGGCCGGTTCCATTCCACTCTCGTCGACAGCAATTGGCACCTCCTCGAGCTCTGCCGGTACGTGCCGTCGAACCCTGTGCGAGCCGGTCTCTGCGAGCGCCCGGGCGACTGGCGGTGGAGCAGCTATCGAGCGGCGATGGGGATGTCCCCGTGCCCCGATCACCTGACGGTGACATGGGTCATCGACCAGTTCGGGCCGAGCCCGGAACAGGCGCGCGAGCACTACGCGCGGTTCGTGGCCGATGCGCCGGCGCGGGCCGGGCCATGACTCCGCCGGACAGGGCCGGGGTCTGACCCCGGGCATGGCTCGTTCAGCCGAAGCCGTAGAGTCCGGGAAAGCGCTCCGAGAGGATTCGCACCAGGAGCGCGGCCGGGAGGCCCACGACATTGAGGTAGTCGCCGTCGAGTTTCCGGACGAGCGACGCACCGAGGCCCTGAATGGCGTAAGCGCCTGCCCGCCCCCGCCACTCGCCGCTCGCGACGTAGACCGCCAGGTCGCGCGGCGCCAGCGGTCGGAATGTCACCTGCGCCGGATCGTGCTCGACGAGCTCCCAGCCCGGCGTGATCAGGCACATCCCGGACACGACGAGATGCGTTTGTCCCGCCAGCGACTCGAGCATCGCCTCCGCCTCGCCCGCGTCGCCGGGCTTGCCGTAGATCCGGCCCTCGAGCACCACCACCGTGTCCACTCCGAGCACCGGCCGCTCACCGGCCTCGTCAGCGACTGACCTTGCCTTCTCGCGCGCGTGGCGCCGAACAAGCTCCACGGCGTCGGCGTGGTCGGGCTCCAGCTCCTCGTATCGCGGCGGGACGACCTCGAAGGGGATCCCCAGCTGCTTCAGGATCGCCCGCCGCTGAGGCGAGCTCGAAGCGAGCAGGAGCGGCGGGGCGGGCGAAGCGCTCACGCCGTCTTGCGCACGACCCAGATCTCCTCGGAGGGCCATTGCTTCGCCCACTCCGCCGGCACATACTCGTAGTACTCGTGCGTCGTGGCCTCCGGCGGCGCCTGAATCTCGATCAGATCGAGGATCTCGAAGGAGTTCGCGCGCAGCAGCCGGATCCAATCACCGTGGGAGAGGTGGAACTCGATGCCGCCGTCGTCACTCGTCCAATCGAAGCGGTACATGCCGAACTGCGGTCGAACGAGACGTTCGTCGACCTGGCCGTCGTCCGGCCCGCACAGGATGGAGAGCGTGCTGTTTCGCAGGAAGACGAGCTGCCCGTCAGGCCGCAGCAGCCTCGCCGCCTCGGGAATCCAGCGGTGGGGATCGGCCCAGATCGAGGCGCCGTACTCGGAGAGCGCGAGATCGAAGCACGCATCCGGAAGCGGGACCGCTTCGGCGGCCGCCTCGACGAGCGGGAACTCAATCCCGAGCTCGCGCTGGCACCACCGCGCGGTGTCGAGCTGCGCTGGGGTCGGGTCGACGCCGACCGGCTTCGCGCCCCGCTTTGCGAGCCACGCGGAGAAGTAGGCGGTACCGCAGCCGAGCTCGACCACGTCCATCCCGGACACGTCCTCTGGGAGCGCCCCCAGCTCAGACTCGGGGACGCTCCAGGTCCCCCAGGAAATCTCGGCCTGCTCCCAGGTCGCCCGAGCCTTCGCGTCGGTGTAGGCCGCGTTGCCGCGCGTCCACGACTCGCGGTTGACCAGAACGAGTCCGGAAGCTCAGACGAGCTCATCGTCACCGAACCACAGCGCGATCTCGCGTGCGGCGGACTCGGGGGAGTCAGAGCCGTGCACGAGGTTGTCCGGCATGGCGAGCGCGAGGTCGCCGCGGATCGAGCCGGGCTCCGCCTGCGCCGGATTCGTAGCGCCGATCGTCGTCCGAAGGGTCGCGATCGCGCCCTCCCCCTCGACGACGAGCGCCAGCGTCGGCGCAGACGTGATGAACGCGACGAGCTCGCCGAAGAACGCCTTCTCGCGATGCTCGGCGTAGTGCTGTTCGGCCAGGTCGCGGTCAACGACGAGCAGCTTTCCCGCCCGCAACGCGAGGCCGCGCCGCTCGATCCGTCCGAGGATCTCGCCGGTGAGTCGCCGCTCGACGGCGTCCGGCTTGATCAGTATGAGAGAGCGCTCGGCGGCCACGGGCGGCGGAGTCTACTCAGCGCGTCGTCGCCGGCTTCGCCGAGGAGCTTCGAGCGTCGGAAAGTCCCCCACCGTCGCAGGCTCGACCGGTGTCTCGCAGTACGGGCATACCTGCCACAGCGCCTCGAGCGGCGCCTTGCAGTTGACGCAGGCCTGCTTGAGCTTCGTCGTACAGACCGGGCAGACGAGGAAGGTGGAGTCGACCTCGGCGCGGCACACCGGGCAGTGCAGGTCGCGCCGCGAGAGGCGCTCCTCCATCGCCTTGATCTCGAGCTCGCGCTCGCGCACGTCGTCGAGGTACTCGGGCGGCCGGAAGAGCATGTACACGAGGACGCCGATGAACGGGGCGACGAGCGGGAGCACGACGGCGGTCGCGACGAGCCACGAGTCCTCGATCCTGCGCCGTGCGTCCTTGTACACCCACCACACGGTCGCAAGCCAGAACACGACGACGAAGAACAGCAGCATGTTCCGGATCACGAGCCACGTCCCGGAGTTGAAGAAGTCGTGGACTCCGCTGAAGGTGCTGGCGAGGATCACAGGAGGATTCTTCCGATCAGGTAGCCGGCGGCAAACGCGAGCCCGACGATCGCCAGGAGGACGAAGGCCGCGAACGCGAAGACGCTGACCTTGTCGCCGAGCCCGGCCATCGTACGACTTCTAGTCGTCACGGGAGAGATCGGCAAGAAGGTAGAGCGAGCCCGTGGCGAGGACGACGCCGAGCTGCCGGGCTCGTCGTAGAGCCAGCTGAGGATCGGCGTGTGACTCGACATGCTCGAAGTACGGTTCGGCGCGGCGCGCGAGTTCCTTCTCCGGGAGAGCCCGCGCGTTCGATGAGCGCGTGGCGATCAGCGTCCTTCCGGCCTCACCGAGCCGGGCCAGCATCGTGTCGACCTGCTTGTCCTCGAGGATCGAGGCGAGAACGACGTAGTCGCGGCGCGGGAGGCGCTCGAGCAGCCAGTCGGCGCCGGCGAGATTGTGCGCGCCGTCCCAGAGCTCGTCGCCGCCGCGCCGCTCGAGCCGGCCGGGGAGCGCGACGTCGACCTCGCGCTCGCCGGGCCGGCCGAGGAACGCCGAGGCGGCCTCGTGCGCGCCGCCGAGGACGACGTCGTTCTGGCGAAGAAGCGGCGCCCACTCCGGCTCGCCCAGAACGACGGTCGCGCCGGGCATTGCCACCGCGAGCTTCTCGGCGGCGATCGCCTCGCGGGTGTCGCCGAGGACCTCGGTGTGCTCGAGCGACACGTTCGTGAGGACGACGACGGGCGCGCCGAGGACGTTCGTCGCGTCCAGGCGACCTCCGAGGCCCGCTTCGACGACCGCCGCCTCCACGTTCACCGCGGCGAACTCGGCTAGCGCCGCGGCGGTCAGCACCTCGAACTGCGTCGCGCCCTCGGCGTGCGGGCGGACCCGACCGAGCGCGCGCTCGAAGTCGGCTTCCTCGCCACCAACCCGGATTCGCTCCGACCAGCTGCGCACGTGCGGCGAGAGGTACGCGCCGACCTTCACCCCCTCGGCGGCCAGCAGCTCCTCGATCGAGCGCGTCATCGTCCCCTTGCCGTTCGATCCCACGACGTGGATCGCGGGATAGCGGGCCTGCGGGTCGCCGAGCTCGGCAAGAAGCCGGCGCATCCGCCCGAGGCCGAACTCCTCGGGCCAGGGGCTGAGCGCGTCCACCCACGCGGTTCCGTCACCCATTTGGCGCCGAATTGGCACAGACACGTGACTCCCTTCCCGATAGCGTCGACCTCGAGGGAGGTGGGCAAGAGCCCCACCCTGGGTGGGGGTGAGGGCGCGCGCGAGTGCCAGAACGACCGCGAATCGCGCTAGCCGCTGAGGGCGTCGAGCTCACGCCGGTACCGCGCGAGCTTGTCCCGCTCGGCCTCGACCACCTTCGCCGGGGCGTTCTGAACGAAGCGCTCGTTGGCGAGCATCTGCTGGGCGCGGACGATCTCGCCGCGCAACCGCTCGATCTCCGCGTCGGCATCCCCGTTGGAGGCGACGCGCTCGGGCTTCGCGACCGCCTCGAAGATGCGCCGCTCCTCGTCCTCGAGCGGGACGCGGACACCGCTGCGGCGAAAGATCTCGGCCGCTTCCTGGACGCGGTCGAGGCCGGCTGGCGCATCGGCGTAGGCGGCGTCCGGCTCGGGCCACGGCGCCACGATCAGCCGCGTCGAGCGCGCCGGCAGATTCGTCCAGATCTCCTCGGTCACGTGCGGCGTCACCGGATGGAGGAGCTTCAACAGCCGCTCGAGCGCCGCCAGGGCCGTCGCGCGCGCATCCTCGTCGCCGTCGTAGAGCCGCGGCTTGATCGCCTCGGCGTACCAGTCGCAGAAGTCGTCGAAGGTCAGGTGATAGAGCCGGTCGACGCAGCGCGCGAAGTCGAAGCTCGCGAGGTCGCGCTCGAGCTCCTCCCGCGTCGCCTCGAGCCGTGCCAGGATCCAGCGCTCCTCGAGCGCCCGCGGCCGGGCCTCGGGCCGGGCGCCTCCGACGTTCGCGAGGATCAGCCGCGACACGTTCCAGAGCTTGTTCGTCAGCTTGCGCCCCTCCTCGATCGCCCCGTACGAGAAGCGCACGTCCTGAGCCGACGACATCTTCAGGAGCCCGTAGCGCGTGGCGTCGGCCCCTTGGTGGAGGATCGTTTCCATGGGGTCGAGGCCCGTGCCGAGGCTCTTCGACATCCGGCCGCCGTCGGCAGCGTTCACCGTCGAATGGATCACGACGTCGCGAAAGGGGAGATCGCCCATCAGCTCGAGCCCGGCGAAGATCATGCGGTTCTCCCAGAGGCGGATGATGTCGCGCGCGGTCGTGTTCATGTCTCCGGGATAGAAGGCGCGCAGGTCCGGCGTGTCCTCCGGCCACCCCAGGGTCGCGAACGGCCAGAGCGCCGCGGAGAACCAGGTGTCGAGCACGTCCTGCTCGCGCGCCAGCTCGGTCGACCCGCACTCGGCGCAGGCGTCGGGGTCGGTCTCCTCGACCGTGATGTGCCCGTCAGGACAGGTCCAGACCGGCAACTGGTGGCCCCACCAGATCTGACGGGAGATGTTCCAGTCGGGGGCCTCCTCCAGCGATCGGAGCGCGAAGCGATGCTGCGACTCCGGATGGAAGCGGACGCGGCCCTCGCGCAGCGCCTCGATCGCGGGCCGGGCGAGCTCGTCCATCCGGCACCACCACTGCAGCGAGATCAGCGGCTCGATCCGGCGCTCGCACCTCGCGCAGAGCGCCACCGAGTGGCGGTGGGTCTCGCGCTTCTCCAGCTGGCCGCGCTCCTTCAGCCACGCGAGCACGCGCTCGTCGGCCTCGGCCTGGGTCAGCCCTACAAGCTCGCCGGCCTCGTCGTTCATGCGCCCGTCGGGCCCGATCACGGTCAGCTCGGGCAGGTCGTGGTCGCGCCCGATCTCGTAGTCCATCGGGTCGTGCCCCGGGGTGACCTTCAGCGCGCCCGTGCCGAAGCCCATCTCCACCCGCGCGTCGGCGACGATCGGTACGCGGCGCTCGGCGAAGGGGACGATCGCCTCCTTGCCGATCAGCTCCCGGTAGCGCTCGTCCTCGGGATGGACGGCGACGGCGACGTCGGCCAGCATCGTGGCCGGGCGGACGGTCGCGATCGTGACGTGCCCCGATCCGTCGGCGAGCGGGTAGCGCGCATAGGTGAGCGCGTCGTCGCGCTGCTCGTGGACGACCTCGAGATCGGAGAGCGAGGTCTGGTGGAACGGGCACCAGTTGATGATCCGGTTCGCCCGGTAGATCCAGCCCTTGCGATAGAGGTGGACGAAGAAGCGCATCACCGCGCGCACGTATGCATCGTCCATCGTGAACCGCTCGCGCCGGTAGTCGAGCGAGGCGCCGATCCGCCGGAACTGGAGCATGATCTTGCCGCCGTACTCGTGCAGCCACTCCCACACCCGCTCGACGAACGCCTCCCGGCCGAGGTCCTGGCGGGTCTTGCCCTCCAGGGCAAGGTGCTGCTCGACGGCGTTCTGGGTCGCGATGCCGGCGTGGTCGAAGCCGGGCTGGAAGAGGACGTTCCTGCCCTTCATCCGCTGCCAGCGCACGAGCGCGTCGGCGAGCGAGAGCTGGAGCGCGTGCCCCATGTGCAGGTCGCCGGTCACGTTCGGCGGCGGGTGCGCGATCACGAACGACTCGCGGGACGGGTCGGGATCGGCCGCGTAGAGACCCTCTTCCTCCCACGTCTGCTGCCAGAGCTCCTCGATGCCCTGCGGCTTGTACAACGGCTCCATCGGCGCATCGTAGACCGGCGGACGCTGGGCGCCGAGCGTTGGAAACCCGGCCGTCGCGAGCTCAGCGGCCGACCGCGTAGCCCTGCATGCCGCGCGGGTTCGCGGCGGCCTTCAGGATCCCGTCCTCCCGGCCGGCGGCGCTGACCCGGCCGAGAGACCACTCCCCGGTCACCGCCACCCCGTGGCCGCGTGCGCGCAGCTCCTCGACGACGCCGGGGTCGAACCGTGCCTCGATCTCCACCTGCCGAGGGTGCGCGTCCCGGGGATAGAAGGAGCTCGGGAAGTGATTCGTGTGGAAGCACGGCGCGTCGATCGCCGCCTGGAGGTCCATCCCGAACTGGATGTGGTGGAGGAAGAAGACGAGCGTCCACTGGTCCTGCTGGTCGCCGCCGGGGGTGCCGAAGGCGAGGTACGGGTCGCCGCCGCGGAAGGCGAGTGAGGGCGAGAGCGTCGTGCGCGGGCGCTTGCGCGGCTCGAGCGAGTTCGGCAGGCCCTCCTCCAGCCAGAACATCTGCGCGCGCGTGCCGAGCGGGAAGCCCAGCCGGGGGACGACCGGCGAGCTCCACAGCCACCCGCCGCTCGGCGTGGCGGAGACGATGTTGCCCCAGCGGTCGACGACATCGAGGTGACACGTGTCGCCGCTCGCCCGTGTGGGCTCGCCGACTCCGACTCCGACTCCGGCGCCGGCCAGGCCGCGGGTCGGCGCCGCGAGCCGCGGCTCGCGGCCCCCGGGAGCGCCCGGCCGTAGCTCCCCCGAGGCCGAATCTCCCACCAGCGCCCGTCGCTCGTCGGCGTAGGCCGCCGACAGCAGGTCGTCGAGCGGGACGTCGACGAAAGCAGGATCGCCATACCACGCCTCCCGGTCCGCGAAGGCGAGCTTGGCGCACTCGACCACGGTGTGGACGAGGTCCGCGCTACCGGCGCCCATCGCCTCCAGGTCGTATCCCGCGAGGAGCGCGAGCTGCTGGAGGAACACCGGCCCCTGGCCCCACGGCCCGGTCTTGAAGACGGTGTGGCCGTGGTAGTCGAGGCTCGCCGGCGCCTCGAGGGCCGCCTCCCATGAGGCGAGGTCGTCCCCGGAAAGGAGGCCGCGGTGACGGCGGCCCGAGCTGTCCATCACCTCCGTCCCGGCGAAGCTCACGAGCGTCTCCGCGACGAAGCCGCGGTACCAGGCGTCGCGCGCGCGGTCGATCTCTTGCTCTCGGCTGCCCCCGCGCGACTCGTCGACCACCCGCCTGTACGTGGCGGCGAGCTCGGCGTTGCGGAAGAGCGTGCGAGGCCGCGGGACGCCGTCTCGAAGGTACAGCGCCGCGGAGCTCGTCCACTCGTCCCGGAAGATCTGCTCCACGTTCGCGATCGAGCCGCTGATCGCCGGAACGAGCGGGAACCCGTTCTCCGCGAAGCCGATCGCGTACTCGGCCACCTCGGCGAGTCGCAGCGTTCCGAAGTCGCGCAGCATCAGCATCCAGCCGTCGAAGGCGCCCGGGACGACGGCGGGGAGCAGGCCGGTGCCGGGGATCAGCTCGAGCCCGAGCTCCCGGAACCGCGGAATCGTCGCGGCGGCGGGTGCGGGGCCCTGCGCGCAGAGGACGAGCACCTCGCCGCGATCCGCGCTGTAGAGAATCGCCGGCAGGTCGCCGCCCGGACCGTTCAGGTGAGGCTCGACGACCTGGAGCGCGAGCCCCGCCGCGACGGCCGCGTCGAAGGCGTTCCCGCCGCGCTCGAGCGCGGCCATCCCGGCTGCGGACGCGAGCCAGTGCGTCGACGCGACCATCCCGAAGGCGCCGCGCAGCTCGGGACGGGTCGTGAACGGCGTCTGGGTCACCCCGCGGAGTCTACGAGCGCGTGCCCATTCGGGACCGGTCCGGGGTCAGACCCCGGCCGTGGCCGTTCGGGGCAGGTCCGACGCTACGCCGACTCTTCGGCGAGCGTGGCGTCCTCGTCCGGGACGCCGTCGGCGCTCGTCACGAGGGTCGGCTTCAGATGCTTCTCGATCGTCTCCTTCGTGATCACGCACTTGGAGACGTCCCGCCGCGACGGCAGCTCGAACATCACGTCGAGGAGCGCGTTCTCGATGATCGACCGCAGGCCGCGCGCGCCGGTCTTCCGAGCGAGCGCCTTGTCGGCGATCTCCCACAGAGCGTCGTCGGTGAAGACGAGCTCGATGTTGTCGTAGTCGAAGAAGCGGTGGTACTGCCTCGTGAGCGCGTTCTTCGGCTCGGTGAGGATCTGGACGAGGTCCTCGCGCTGGAGCTGGTGCACGGCCGAGATCACCGGCAGCCGTCCGATGAACTCCGGGATCAGGCCGAAGTTGAGCAGATCCTCCGGCATCACCTGCACCAGCAGCTCCGAGGCCTCGGAGCCGTGCTTCGAGTGGATCTCCGCGCCGAAGCCGACCGCGTTCTTGCCGATCCGCTTCCCGATGATCTTCTCGAGCCCGGCGAAGGCGCCGCCGCAGATGAAGAGGACGTTCGTCGTGTCGATCGAGAGGAACTCCTGGTGAGGGTGCTTGCGCCCGCCCTGCGGCGGCACCGACGCCACCGTCCCCTCGAGGATCTTCAGAAGCGCCTGCTGGACGCCCTCCCCGGACACGTCGCGCGTGATCGACGGGTTGTCCGCCTTGCGCGCGATCTTGTCCACCTCGTCGATGTAGATGATTCCCGTCTCGGCCTTCTTGATGTCGAAGTCCGCGGCTTGAATCAGCTTGAGGAGGATGTTCTCGACGTCCTCGCCGACGTAGCCCGCCTCGGTCAGCGCGGTCGCGTCGGCGATCGCGAACGGGACGTTCAGGATCCGCGCGAGCGTCTGGGCCAGCAGCGTCTTCCCGCAACCCGTCGGGCCGAGCAGCAGGATGTTCGACTTCTGGAGCTCGACGTCTCCCTCCTCCGTCCCCATCTGGACGCGCTTGTAGTGGTTGTAGACGGCGACCGCGAGGATGCGCTTGGCCTCCTCCTGCGAGACGACGTAGTCGTTCAGGACCGAATAGATGTCCTTCGGCCGCGGGAGGTTGTCGAGGTCGAGCTGCGTGGGAGCCGTGAGCTCCTCGTCGATGATCTCGTTACAGAGATCGATGCACTCGTCGCAGATGTAGACGCCCGGGCCGGCGATCAGCTTCTTCACCTGGCGCTGGCTCTTGCCGCAGAAGCTGCAGAGGAGCTGCTCGTTGCCGTCCGATGCTCGAGCCACTAGTGGTTCTCCCGGTGACGCTGCCGGATTTCCGGTTCGCTAGAGGCGAGCCAGGCTAGGACGCATGGAGCGCGCATAGCCGAAGCTATGGGCGCGACTGAGGACGGCGCATGGCGAAGTCTCATGGCGGGCCAGAAACCGGTGAGTGTTGCCGGGTGAGCCACTAGGTCTCCTTTTAGCTTGAGAGCGCCGCCGCGTCTACCGGTGGGCGATCACGTTATCGATGATGCCGTAGTCCAGGGCTTCTTGCGCGGTCAGGAAGTAGTCGCGTTCCATGTCCTTCGACACTTGCTCGTGCGGCTTCCCGGTGTGCTCCGCGAGGATGTCCTCGAGCCGGCGCTTGAGCGCGATCGTCTCGCGCGCCTGGATCTCGATGTCCGTCGCCTGCCCCTGGAACCCGCCGGAGACCTGATGGATGAGGATCTTGGCGTTCGGCAGGGCCAGACGCTTTCCTTTGGTCCCACCCGCGAGGATCACCGCGCCCATCGACATCGCGATCCCGACGCAGATGGTCTGGATCTCGCAGCGGATGAACTGCATCGTGTCGTAGATGGCGAGGCCCGAATAGACCTGACCGCCCGGTGAGTTGACGTAGATCGAGATGTCCTTGTCCGGGTCCTCGGACTCCAGGTGGATCAGCTGCGCCACGATCAGGTTCGCGATCTGGTCGTCGATCGGCGTGCCGAGGAAGATGATCCGCTCGTTCAGCAGGCGGGAGTAGATGTCGAACGAGCGCTCCCCACGTGAGGTCTGCTCGATCACCATCGGAATCAACGGGCTCATGGTTTTGCTGGCTCCTTGCTGCCGGGGGTCCACAGTTTCGTCCCGGTCTGCGTGGTTTCCTTGTCGGGGGTCCAGAGCTTGTCGCGCGCCTCCGCCAGCTCGAGCGGGATGCGCTTCGCCTCGACGGCAACGCGGTCGAGCGCGGCCGCGAGGCGCAGGGTCTCGCGCTCGGTCTCGAAGCTGCCGCCTTGCCGAAGCTGCTCGAGCACCTCGTCGGGCTCGTCGAAGCGCTCGCGCACGGCCTCCTCGACCTCCTCGTCCGTCACCTGGATTCCGAGCCTGTCCGCCACGGCCTCGAGCACGAGCTCGCCGGCCACCGAGCGCTTCGCCTCCTCGCGCATGCGCTCGACGAGCGCGTCCGGCGAGCCGCCGGTCACCTGAAGGTAGGTCTCGAGCGAGATCCCGCGCCGCTCCATCGAGGAGACGAGCCCCTCGAGCAGCGCGCGCGTGCGCGCCTCGACCATCGGGCCGGAGACCTCCACGCCGGAGGCCTCGACGAGCCGATCGAGCGCGGCGCGGCGAAACGCGTCCTCCACCTCGCCCTCGATCTGCTCGCGCAGGTTCTCCTCGATGTCGGCTCGCAGCTCCGCGAGCGTGTCGAACTCGGTCGCCGCGCGCGCGAGGTCGTCGTCGAGCGGCGGCAGGACCTTTTCCTTGATCTCCTTGACCGTCGCGGTCATGCGGGCGGGAGTCTCGCCGGGTCGCTCGAACTCGATCTCCCGCGACTGGCCCGCGGCCAGACCGAGCAGTTGCTCCTCGATCTCGGGAACGAGTCGGCCCGCACCGAGCTCGACGACGTAGTCGCGCTGCCCTTCGCCCTCGGCGCCGACGAGGTCGACGACGAGCGTGTCGTCGGCCTGGGCCGGCCGGTCGTCGACGGGTGAGAGCTCGGCGACCGTCCCGCGCAGGACGTTCAGCTCGTGCTCGACGAGATCTCGGGGCACCTCCGGGTCAGCGGCGGGGACCTCGAGGGTCGTCCAGTCCGCGACCTGGGGCTTCGGCAGCACGGGAACGATCGCCGTGAAACGCCAGTCGTCGCCGTCGGAGGTCGGCAGCTCGTAGTCGAGCTCCGGCTGCGCCATCGGCCTGATGCGCGTGCGCGCGGCCGCGTTCCAGAACCAGCCGGCGATGTGGCTCTGGATCGCCTCGGCGTAGAGGCGCTCCCTGCCGATCCGGTTGACGAGCACCTGCTTCGGCGCCTTGCCCGTTCGGAACCCGGGGATCTTCACCGACCCGGCCAGGTCCGAAGCGGCATGCTCGACGGCGTGGTGGACGTCCGCTCCCGGCACGTCGACCGTGAGGCGGACCCTGTTGTCTGGCAGCTCTTCGACCTGCGGCGTCATCCGGCCATTAGACCAGACGGGTTCAGGTCTGGGTCCGCACGCCCGGTGCGCCCGCGTGTTCGTCCTCTCCCGGCGCGGCCAGTCGAGCCACGGCCCGGGGTCAGACCCCGGGGGTCCGGGTCAGACCCCGGGGTCCCGAGGAGACAGTGCGGGCGAGAGGACTCGAACCTCCAAGGGACTTCCGCCCCACCGGGACCTAAACCCGGCGCGTCTACCGATTCCGCCACGCCCGCGTCGACCGAAGGATAGATCGTCGGCCGCCAGAACCGCCGCCGCGAGAGTGGCCCCGGGAGGAGTCGAACCTCCGCACGCGGATTCGAAGTCCGCCGCTCTATCCACTGAGCTACGGGGCCGGCCGGAAAGTCTAGGGCCAGACCGTTCCGGGATCGCGCAGATCGAGGGCGCCGCCCGCGCGGCACTCGGCGGAGCGATAGGCCGGAAGCTCCTGCTGGTAGCGGCTCCAGTACGTGCGGACGAGGGAGCCGGCATAGGCAGGGCTCGCTCCGAGCTTCCGGGCCGTCCCGGCGGCGAGCTGGATCGCATTGCACTCGGCCGTCGCCTCGTCGGCGACGCCCATGCTGTGCTGCGGCTCGTGGCTCAGCGTCACGACGGCCGCGGCCAGCATCAGCTGCGATGCGGCCTCGACCGGGCGGAAGTGGTCGTAGGCGAGGGAGACGAGGCCCTCGCAGACCTGCGGAGCAAGGTTCGCGCGACTGCCGTCGACGCCGGCGAAGCCGAGCGTGGAGTAGCCGACACTCCCGCCGGTGTAGGAGAGCTCCTCGCGCAACAACCGGCTCCAGTCGCGGCGCGACCAGCAGCGGACCTCCACCTGCTTGCCGGCGAGCGCGCTCGCGATCTCCCCAAACCGCGGCTCGATCCGGCTGACGGCGGACTGGCCTGCGATCACGGGCAGGAATCGAACCTCACCGGGCGGGAGGAGCTGGTCGGCTTCTCGCAGCAACGCTCCCCCCGCCGAGGTCTCGGCCCGCTCGAAGCGAGAGCACGCCTGCCGGAAGAGGACGAGCGCACGGGCCGTCCGCGCTGTCGGCGCCCGCCCGATCTGCGCCAGGCCGGCGGAGCAGCCCGCCGCCCGAGCGGACGTCTGCAGTCCTCCGAGCAGCCGTGAGTCCCAAGCACCGAGCTTCGAGAGCCACGCGATCTCGATGGGCGTCGCCCACCCGTCCGTGCGCTGTCCCGCGCCGAGCACGCCGCCCCGCTCAGGGGCGCTGTGCCCGGCGGACGCGAAGCCGAACGCGACGGCCACGGCCACGAGCCCGGCGACCATCCCCAGGGCGAAGCGAAGTGCGATGCCTCCCGACGTCATCGGGAGGGAAACGGGCGAGCAACGCCCGTGGTTACTTACCTCTTACAAGCGAGGGTGGCGGATGGGACTCGAACCCACGACCACCTGGACCACAACCAGGGGCTCTACCAACTGAGCTACCGCCACCGCGTGGAGGTCAGGATAGCGCCACGCTCGCGCATGCCCCCGATCGCGGCAAGCGACTACGAGCTTGCGGACTGCGTCTTCTCCGCCTGCTCCTCGTGCCGACCCTCGGCGAACTCCTCGATCAGCTTCGCGCTGAACGCCTCGAGGTCGTCCGGCTTGCGGCTCGTGACGAGCCCCTGGTCGACGTGGACCTCCTCGTCGACCCAGTTCCCGCCCGCGTTTCGGATGTCGGTCTGAAGGGAGGGAAACGAGGTCAGCGTCCGGTCGCGCACGACACCGACCTCGACGAGCGTCCACGGGCCGTGACAGATCGCACCGACCGGCTTGCCCTGCTCGAAGAACTCGCGCACGAAGTGGACCGCGTTCTCGTCGGCGCGGAGCTTGTCCGGGTTGCCGACGCCGCCGGGCAGCACGAGCCCGTCGAAGTCGGCCGCGCTCGCCTCCTCGACCGTTTTGTCGACGGTCAGGCTCTTCCCCGGCTGGAGCTCCTGCTCGTTCAGCGCGGTGATCTCACCGTCCGCAAGCGAGACGAGCGTCAGCTCCGCGCCTGCGTTCTTCAACGCCTCCCACGGCTTCGTCAGCTCGCTTTCCTCGAACGCGTCCGCCGCGAGAAACGCGATCTTCTTGCCCTGCAATTCGACGGCCATGGCCCCTCCTCGTCGAGCGTTGTCGAGGACGGTTTCCCGCGGGCGCCGCGTGCTGAAACCACGCTACCCGTCGCGCGCTCGAAGCTCCTCGTCGAGCAGCCGCCTGCTCTCCTCGGCGATCAGCCGGAGCATGTGCTCGCGCGTCTCGTCGCTCAGGCTCAGGTCGCCTCGTAGCACCTCGGCCATCCCGTGGATCGTGGCCACGGGTGTGCGGAAGCCGTGGGCGGTGATCTCCTCGAGCCGGTCGGCCGCGCGAGCGCGCTCGGACGCGATCGCCCGCGCCGAGACGAGGCCGACGAGGACGGCCGTCCCAACCCATAGCGGCAGGGCGATCACACTGTCCGGGGAGTGGCCGGCGATCGAGACGAAGAAGATCGTCCATCCGACTGCGGCCACGACGCCCCCGACGACCGGGCCCCCCGCCACCGCGGCGAGCACCGCGATCACGACACCCGACTCACCGCCGATCCCGCGGATCCTCTCGATCCGCTCGTCCAGGCCGAGGACGACCATCACGGCCGTCTCGAGCGCGACGCCGACGATCAGCGCGAGCCACGGCCGAGGCAGCATGAGCCTGCGTACGTTCAGAAAGGCCTCACGATGCGCCTGGGAGGATTCGAACCTCCGACCGTCGGGTTAGAAGCCCGATGCTCTTCCGCTGAGCTACAGGCGCCGGAGCGAAGGGTACTCGGGTTAGCGGGAGGCTTGATCGCCGAGGCGACGAGTGCACGTCCTCGTGCTTGGGAGCCAGTGCATTCGTGTCCGGGTTCCCGCGGAATCCCGGCCAGCTTCAGCTCTCCCGTACTCGGGTTAGCGCCTGACGCCGAAGTCGGCGGTCACGATCGTCACCGGCGAGCCCCCGTAGGCCCCGGGGGCCGAGTCCGCGTGGACGGCCGAGAGCCCGATCTCGCGCCAGCGGCCGGTCAGGAGATTCGCGCGGTGCTCGGGGCTCTTCATCCACATGTCGAGCGCTCCCGCCGCGTCGACGTCGGGCGACGACCAGAGCAGGTTCTCGCCGACCGACCAGTAGCGATGACCGCCGATCGGGTAGTAGCGGCCGATCCGGCGATCGAAGGAAGAGCCGTTCGCGGAGGAGTGGCCGAAGTAGCCGCGGGTCGCCATCTCGACGGAGTGCTGGTGCGCGGCGCCGGCGAGGCCGGCCGAGAGCTGCAGCGGCGCGAGCCCATGCGCACGCCGGACGGAGTTGACCCCGGAGAGGACGCCCGCCTGTAACGCCGCGTTCGTGGCCAGGCGCTCGCTGACCGCCACCAAGGCGGCGGCACGACTGCGGGAAACGTGCGCCCGGCTGACGTGGGGCCCGAGGTGGACGACCTTCCAGTACGCGAGCGCCCCTGTGGGCATGGCGACGGCGCAGACGCCGGCGACGACGGCGGCGGCGAAGGCGAGACGGCTTGCGCGGGGGAGCATGGGGTTGGTATCGGCATCGCGATGCGTTTCCTTCATCGGCCGAGAGGAGGATTCGAGCGGGGCCCGAGTCCCATGGTTGAAAACGAGGTGTTTGCTCGTTGCAAACAAAGAAGCGGGAGGAACACCGCTCAGAGAGGGCTTTCGAAGGGTCGCCGACCGACCGGTCCGCACCGATGACGCAGTCGCGGCCCACGGACGGTAGATTCGAGTCCGTGAGCCTGCGCGGACGAACGATCGAGCAGACGGCGACCCTGCCGGACGGCCGGAACGTGACCGTTCACGTCGGCGTCCCCGACGATCCTTACATTCCGCGCTCGCAGCTCGAGACCGTCGACGTCGAGCTCCACTCCGGCGGCGGTGTGTTGGCCGCCGTGAACACCGTCCTCGAGCCGGACCAGGAGAGCGAGGCGCTCGCGCTCGCGCGCGAGATCGTCGAGGGTCTCGAGTCCGGCGACCTCGAGCCGACCGCCGGCGCGATCGAGCCGCTCGCGGACACGCTGAGATGAAGCCGCTGGATGCCGTGCTCCACACGAACCACGGCCCGATCGAGATCGAGCTCTTCCCGGACGAGGCTCCGAAGACCGTCGAGAACTTCGCCAAGCTCGCCCGCGACGGCTTCTACGACGGGCTCGTCTTCCATCGCGTGATTCCGGACTTCATGATCCAGGGCGGCGACCCGACCGGCACGGGAAGCGGCGGGCCTGGCTACCAGTTCGAGGACGAGCTCAACGAGCACAAGGTCGTCCGGGGCGCCCTTGCCATGGCGAACGCGGGACCGAACACGAACGGCAGCCAGTTCTTCATCGTCACCACCGAGGCGGCGCCGTGGCTGGACGGCAAGCACACGGTGTTCGGCCGGGTGACGAACGGGATGGACGTGGCCGACACGATCTGCGATCTTCCGCGCGACGCCGGCGATCGCCCGCGCGAGGACGTCATGCTCGAGCGCGTCGAACTGGCCGACTCCGACAGCTAGGACCCGCGCCGGAAGAGCGGGTGGCGGGGATCGAACCCGCATAACTAGCTTGGAAGGCTAGGGCTCTACCATTGAGCTACACCCGCGGACGGCGAGTAGCGTAGCGCTCGTGAATCCGCACGCGTGGGCCCTCGATCCCGACGCACTGGTGATCGTGCCGGCGGCCGTGGCGACCTATGCGGTCGTCTGGCGCCGGTGGCCGGCCTCCCCGCCGCGAGTCGCCTGCTTCGCTCTCGGGATGCTCCTGCTCGTGGCCGTCTTCGTGACGCCGCTCGAGACGATCGCGCTCCACTATCTGCTCGCAGCCCACCTGCTCCAGAACGTCGTCGTGGCCGAGTGGGCGCCCGGGCTCGTCGTCATCGGGATCGCGCCCTCGCTCGCCGAGCAGCTCGAGCGTTCGGCGGCGGTCCGCGCCCTCACCCGGCCGGTCGTCGCCCTCCCGCTCTGGCTCGGGACCTACTTCGTCTGGCACGCCCCGTGGATCTACGACACCGCGCTCGAGCACCAGGCCTCGCTCCTGCATCTCGAGCACGCGAGCTACTTCGTCGCGGGAGCTCTCCTCTGGTGGCCGGTCGTCCACGGCCGGATGCCGGACGGCGCCAAGGCTCTCTACCTCTTCGCCGCCTTCGTGCTCGCCTCGCCGCTCGGGCTCCTGCTCGCGCTCCTCCCCCATCCGGTCTACGGCTTCTACCGGCGCGCCCCGCGCCTCTGGCGGCTCAGCCACCTCGCCGACCAGGAGATCGCCGGCGTGACGATGGCGGTGGAGCAGGCGCTCGTGTTCTTCGCCGTGTTCGCGTTCTACCTCACGCGCTTCCTCCGGCAGGAGCAACTCGAGGGCGTCTACCGCGGCGCCCGTCCGTAAGTCCTGTCAGTCGGGACGGCGAGATTCGAACTCGCGACCCCCTGCTCCCAAAGCAGGTGCGCTACCAGGCTGCGCCACGTCCCGTGCTTGAAGTGTAGGGCGTCTCGGGGTCGCCGCCGGCGGGCTTCGCGCGGACGCTGAGCCGGTAGGTTCGGCGGTGGAGCGCCGTCCTCTGCTCGGGTACGCGATGGTCGCCGTCGCTGCGACGCTCTTCGCCGTGAACGGGCGCCGTCTCGAAGGTGATCCTCGGCTCCGGGATCGGCGCCGAGCGCCTCACGCACGTGCGGTGCACCGGCGCGCTCGCGGGGCTCGCGCTCATCCTGCTCGTCCGGCGGCCCGCCGCGTTCGCGGTCTCCGCGCGCGAGCTGCCGTTCCTCGCCGCCTTCGGGATCGGCGGCCTCGCGCTCGTCCAGTGGTCGTACTTCTATGCGATCCACCCGCTCACGACGAGCGTGAGCCCCGCGTGCGAGAGGACGAGCGCGAGCCAGATCCGGCGCCCTACAGGCTCATGCAGGACGGAGCGCGCGAAGAGCGCGACGATGATCGGCGCGAGGTACATCCTCATCGCCGAGCGCGGCGTCCGGAGGCGCGATCCGATCTCGTTTTCCTGTTACGAGTTTCTCTTCGCCGCGCTCTTTTGGGCTGTGCTCCAGCCGTGGTGGAGCTTTCCCGGCGGCCGCGTGGGCAGGGACGTATTGCTGCTCGGGAACCTGGCCGGCAGCCATCTCCCGATCTGGGTGCTGACGCTCTGGATGGTCGTCCTGGGAACGGTCGTCCCGTTCGCCGTCCTGGTGGGAGCGCTACGTCACGTCAGCGCGACGAGGGCCGGCATCGTCGCGGTGCTCGAGCCGGTCGTCCCGAGCCTGGTCGCCTGGGCGCGGCTCAGGGAGGCGCTGGCGTCGGTGCAACTCGGCGGCGCCGCACTGACGCTGGCCGGGATCGTGCTTCGCCCAAACGCCCAGTGACCGCCATCCCTCAGTTGGGGGTTGCGCTCGTCCGGACGTTGCTTCAGACTGCCGCCGATGCGAATTAAAAACAAGGTTCTTGTAGCTTTCATCGTAGTTTTTGTCGCGATTGCGACCGCCGGCCAGGCCTCCGCGCGTGGCCTCTCCCGCTCTGAATCTTCCCTGCTCAGCCTCATGAATGCGATGCGGACGAGCCACGGGCTCGCCCCGCTCAACGTGGACTCCACGCTGGTGCGAGCCGCCCGGTCGCACTCGGTCGACATGCTCCGGCATCAGTACTTCGCGCACGGCGCGCTCGGCCCTCGGGTCACCTCCTTCCACGTACGCGGACCTGTCTTCGGCGAGAACCTCGCCTGGGGTAGCGCGGCCACGTCGCAGTGGGTCGTGAACCAGTGGATGGCCAGCCCCGCACACCGCGCGAACCTCCTTCGGCCCGGCTTCCGCCGGATCGGGATCGGCGAGGTGCGAGGCGCCTTCGCCGGCCCCGCCGGGGCGACGGTCGTCACGGCCGACTTCGCCGGCACCTAGTCGGGAAGCTATTCAGTCTCCATCAGCGAGCGCAGCTCGGTGAGCTTCTCGCGGCGGAGCTCGTCGCGCTGCCCGCGCTGCAACCTCCCCAGCAGATCGTCCACGAGGGGCGCGAGGACGAGCGGGTTGAACGGCTTCGTGACGTAGTCGACGCCGCCGATGTCGAGCCCCCGCGCGCGGTCGCGGAACTCGGCGCGCGCGGTCAGGAAGATGATCGGGATCTCGTTCGTCCGGCCGTCCTCGAGCAGCTGCTCGGCGACCCGCCACCCGTCGAGCCCCGGCATCATCACGTCGAGGAGGATGACGTCGGGCGTGGTCTCCCGGGCCGCGTCGAGGCCGGAAGGCCCATCGGCCGCCTCGATCACTTCCATCCCTTCGGCCTCCAGGTTCACCTTGCACAGCAGGCGAATCGGAGCCTCGTCGTCGATTACGAGAACCTTGGTCATTGGGCGATGCTCTTCGACGCTGGGACCGCTCTACCCGCGGCCCCGCCGCTCTACTCCCGCGACGCGGGTAACTCAAACGCGAAGCTCGCACCCGCGCCCTCGGTGGAATCGACCCAGATGCGCCCGCCCATCGCGTTGACGAGCTCCTTCGCGATGAAGAGACCGAGGCCGGTGCCCCCGCCGCCTCCGTCCCGGCCTACCGACTCGGCGCGATAGAACTTCCGGAAGATCCGATCGTGCTCGCCCTGTGGGATACCGATGCCCTCGTCCCCGACACGCACTTCGACGGTGCCCTCGCGCAGTCGCGCGCCGACGGTGACGGTGCCTCCCCGTGGCGAGTACTTGAGCGCGTTGTCGACGAGGATGTTGAAGACCTGGCGGAGCTTGTCCCTGTCCGCCTCTGCGGCGAGGGGCTCGGACGGCAGGTCGAGCTCGAAGCGATGGCCGTTCGTCGTTCCCGACTCCTCGACCGTCTCGACCACCTCCGATACGACCGAGCCGACGTCGATCCGGCCGAGGTCGACCTGGAGGTCACCGGCATCCAGTCGCGCGACGTTCAGGAGCTGGTCGACGATCTCGGTCAGGCGCTCGGACTCCGACGCGATGTAGCCGAGGAACGTGCGGCGCTCCTCTTCCCCGAAGAGCACGTCCTGGCGGAGCAGGGTCTCGGCGAACCCGTAGATCGAGGTCAGCGGCGTGCGGAGCCCGTGCGAGACGGCCGCGACGAAGTCGGACTTGATTTCTTCCACCAGGCGGTCTGCGGAGATGTCCCGAAAAGCGAAGATCCGGCCGGCGATCGCCCCCAGAGGGTCGCGCATCGCCGCCTCGCTGAGCGAAAGCCAGACCTCCTCGCCGCCCTTCACGATCGAGACGAGCCGCTGCCCGCCGGGGGCGTCCTCCTCCCCGGACTCGAGCGTGCGCTGGAGCACCTGCACCGGCGTCCGCCCGAGCGCCTCGTCCTCGGGGATACCGGTGATCTCCTCGGCCGCGGCGTTCCAGAGGACGACCTTCCCGTCGCGATCGACGGCGACGATCCCGTCGGCGATGTTCGCAAGGATCGCAACGCTCCGTTCCTTCTCCAAAGAGACGCGGGAGTAGAGCTCGGCGTTCGACAACGCGGCTGACGTGTTCGCGGCGAGCGCCTGGAGCGCCTCGACCTCTTCCGGGCGCCAGGTGCGCGGGCGGAGCGCGTAGACGGCTAGGACTCCGTGGAGCGCGCCTTCCAGCCCCGAGAGCGGGACGCCCAGGAATCCCGCATAGCCCGTCTGGAGGATCGGGTCGACCTCGATCAGGCGCCAATCGCCCGAGACATCGTCGATCGCGAGCGGCGCCCGGGACTGGAAGACGTCCCCGGACAGCCACGCGGTGGACGGCGCCCGCGTGCCGACTGCATCTTGCGTCCCCTCCCCGCTCGCCGCGCTGACGACGAGCTGGTCCTCCTCGAGGATGCGGATCGCGCAGGCTTCGGCGCCGAGCAGCGCGGGCGCCTGTTGCACGACCTCGTCGAGCACGGCGGTCGGCTCGAGCTCGGTCGCGAGGACGCCGCCGGTGCGGGCGAGCTGCTGCGAGAGCGCTCGCGCCGTGCGCTCGGCCTCGTAGAGCTCGCTGCGCTGAAGCGCGCCGCGCGCCGCATCCGCGAGGTGCCGGGCGAGCTCGAGGTCCTCGTCCGCGAGCGACCGCGGCTCGGCGAAGAAGACGATCACGAGGCCGCTCGTCTCCTCGCGCGGGCTCGCGACCGGGACGGCGAGCAGCGAGCGGCAGCCGGCGCGCCCGGCCAGCTCGACCCAGGCCAGCTCGAAACGATCGTCCTCGGAGATCTCCGGCGAGGCGAGCACCCGGTTGTCCGCGGCGGCTGTGCGCAGGCACCCCGCCGACTCGGGCAGGCCGGAGTCGAGCGCATCCGCGAGTGCGGCCGGAAGCTCCGTCGACCCGGCGAGCCCGAGCGTCGAGCCGCGAGGCATCAGGACGGCGGCAAAGGCGCCCGCGAACGCCTCGTTCGCGGCATGGGCGACCGCGTCGAGGGTAGCCGCCAGCGAGAGCGACTGTCCGAGGGCGGACGCAATCCGGAAGAAGCCGCGCTGCACGCGTGCCTGCCGGGTGCGCGCGTCGAACGCTTGTGCGTTCGCGAGAGCGAGCGAGGCGAGTCCCGCATAAGCCTCGAGCAGATTCGCGTCCTCGACGGTGAAGCGCCGACCGCCGCGCGTGCCCACGCCGAGCACGCCCTGCAGCGACTCCGACCAGCGCATCGGCGCCACGATCGCATCGGCGAAGTCCGCGTACGCCTCGTTCGGTACGGGCTTGTCCAGCCCGGAGTAGGCGGCCGCGATCACCGGCTTGCCCTGCCGCAGCGCCTCGCCGGCCGCCCCGCGGTCGGCCGCGAACTCGAAGCCGATCAGCTCGGGCGAGAGCCCCTGCACGGCCTCGCAGCGCAGAACATGGCGGTCGCGATCGTAGAGGTAGCAATCCGCCGCGTCGGCCCCGAGCAGCTCCGCCACTTGCTCGACGAGTCGATGGAGCACGGCGTCGAGCTGCAGGTCGCTCGTCAGAGACTTCGCCGCGCGCAGCAGCGCGCTCTGCTCGGCCATCCGGCGCTCGTTGTCGGCGAGCGCCTGGGCGAGAGCGGAGGTCGAGCGGGCGCGGTCGAGGGCGAGCGCGGCCTCGGCGGCGAGCGTCTGCAGGAGCGTGAGCTCCTGGTCGGAGAACGTCTTCGGCTCGGACGTCGAGCAGAGGACGAGCACGGCGATCACCCGCCCCTCCGCAATCAGGGGAACGAACGCCGCGCTCCTGGCGCCGACCGCCTCGACCAGAGGCCGGCTGAGCCGCGGCGAGCCGGCGGCGTCCTCGACGGTGAAGGGCTCGGCCTCGAAGGCCGCGGTCGCGACGCCGGAAGGCTCGCGCTCCAGGTCGAAGACCGTCTCCGTGAACCAGTCCAGGTCCGCTCCCTCCGCGCGCCCGAGCAATCCGCGAGCCGTCTTCCCGTCCGCGTCGAGGACGGCGAGGCATGCGACCTCGACGCCGGCCATCGATCCGGCCTCCCGGAGCAGGAGGCGGGCGACAGCCCGGTCGTCGTGGGTCTGAGCGAGCGCGTTCGAGATCGCCGCTACCGCCTCGAGCTCGCCCTGAGATGTCCCGGCCTCAGGCCGCGCCGCGCGAGTACGCGCGCGCACAAGGACCCAGACCGCCGTCAGGGAGGCGACGAGCGCGACCGCCAGGGCGACCGCGATCGTCCCGAGGTATGCGGCGGCCGCGAGCAGAAGCGGCATCGCGTTGAACCACGGGGCTTGGCTCGTTTGACTCACTCGGCGCTCTGGATTCTACGGAGGGGGGTCGGGCCCGTCGAGACGCGGCGGAACCACCGGTTGAGCAGGGTTTTCCCGCGCCCGAGTT
Source organism: Gaiellales bacterium (assembly GCA_038253005.1). Lineage (GTDB taxonomy): Bacteria > Actinomycetota > Thermoleophilia > Gaiellales > Gaiellaceae > 3-1-20CM-4-69-9. Next base: position 69,939 of record JBBSHO010000002.1, on the reverse strand, counting down.
GCTTTCCTGCGGTCCTGGAGCCTTTGCGAAGATAGGCCGTTCGGCCTATTGGAACCGCGAGTCGGACTCGCTAGGGTCAACGGCACTGGGCGATGCGAACCGCGGCGCGTTCCTGGCCTTGCTGTCCGCGGTGAGCACCTGGAGAGGGCCCGTCGCCACCGACCCCCCGTGCGGCGGGCCTTCTTCCATCTTTTTCGACTGTCCCTCTGAGGTCGAGCCCTCGATGGCTACCATGGGTTGCAACTTGGTGAAGCGAGTCCTCCTCGCGTCGCCCCGGGGGTACTGCGCCGGAGTGGAACGCGCCGTCGAGACCGTCGAGCGCGCGCTCGATCTCTACGGCGCACCGGTCTACGTCCGCCGGCAGATCGTCCACAACGCCCACGTCGTGCGCGAGCTCGAGGAACGGGGCGTGATCTTCGTCGAGGAGGAGACGGAGGCGCCCGAGGGAGCGACGCTCGTACTCTCGGCGCACGGCGTCGCGCCGACCGTGCACGTGAACGCGACCGCGCGCGGGCTGAACACGATCGACGCGACCTGCCCGCTCGTCACGAAGGTGCACGTCCAGGCGAAGCGGTACGCGGCCGAGGGCTATCGGATCCTCCTGATCGGGCACGCCGGTCACGAAGAGGTCGTGGGGACGATGGGCGAGGCGCCCGGAGCGATCACGCTCGTCCAGTCGGTCGCCGAGGCCGAGGCGCTGGAGCTTTCCGACGGCCTTCCCCTCGCCTACGTCACGCAGACGACGCTGTCCGTGGACGAGACCGGCGAGATCCTGGACGTCCTGCGCCGCCGCTTCCCGGGCATCCGGGCTCCGCAGCGCGAGGACATCTGCTACGCGACCTCCAACCGCCAGTGGGCGGTGAAGGAGCTGCTCGGGGAGGTCGACCTGCTGCTCGTGATCGGCTCGCGCAACTCGTCGAACTCGAACCGGCTGGTCGAGGTGGCACGTGCCGCCGGAGTCCGGGCGCACCTGATCGACGACGAGTCGGAGATCGACGAGCGCTGGCTCGACAGCGCGGAAACGGTCGGCCTGACCTCGGGCGCCTCCGCGCCGGAGCGGCTCGTCGAACGAGTCTGCGCCTGGTTCCGGGCGCGCGGCGTCGAGGAGATCGAGCCGTTCGCCTCGGTCTATGAGGACGTCGTCTTCCGGCTCCCGGTCGAGCTCCGGCGGGCTGCAAGCTCGGCCGCGTAGACCCGCAGCGACTCCAGCCGCGTACTTGGCAATCCCGTGCGCCGTAGCATCGGCGGGTGCGTCCGCCCCCGGCCCGGATCAAGCGCCTGCCCGAGCAGTACTTCACATCGCTCCTCGCGCGCGTGTCCGCCGCGGCAGCGGCCCGCGGGGAGCGCCTCGTCGACCTCGGCCGCGGGAACCCGGAGGTCGGACCGCCGCCGCACGTCGTCGAGGCGCTCGCGGCTGCGGCGGGCCGCCCGGACGCGCACGGCTACGCGCGGTTCGGCGGGCTGCCGGAGCTGAAGGAGGCGATCGCGATCCGGTACGCGTCGGTGTACGGCGTCGAGCTCGATCCGGAGCGCGAGGTCGCGGTCGTGCCCGGGACGAAGACGGCGCTGATCGAGTTCGCGCTCTGCGCGGTCGAGCGCGGCGAGACGATCCTGCTTCCCGATCCCGGGTACCCGGACTACAACTCGGCCGTCGCCCTGGCGGGAGCGCGGCGGGTCTCGTACTCCCGCCTGGCGGAGGCGCCGACGGATGCGGCCGCCGCGTACCTGAACTATCCGACGAACCCGACCGCCGAGGCTGCGCCCGACGGAGTGTTCGACGAGGCGGTCGCGTGGGCCGGGAGGTCCGGCGCCTGGCTCCTGCACGACTTCGCGTACGGCGACCTCGTCTTCGACGGACGGCGGCCCGTAAGCTTCCTCGCCGCCGATGGCGCGCGCGAGGCCGGAATCGAGCTCTTCAGCATGTCGAAGACCTACGGGATGGCCGGCTGGCGGCTCGGCTTCGCGCTCGGGAACGCGGAGCTCGTCGGCCGGCTCGAGCTGCTGCAGGAGCACCTGTTCGCCGGTGTCTTCCGGCCGGTGCAGGAAGCCGGGATCGCCGCGCTGACCGGCCCACAGGACTCCGTCGAGGTGCGCCGGGCCGCCTACGAGGCGCGCCGCGACCGCGCCCATGCCGCCCTCCACGGCGTGGAAGCGCGCTCCGAGGGCGCCTTCTTCGTCTGGTTCCGGCTACCGGCAGGAATGACCGCCGAGCGACTGCTGACGGAGCGTCGGGTCGCCGTCGCTCCCGGGGAGGGCTTCGGCGAGCGCGGCGCGGGTTGGGCGCGTCTCTCGCTCGCGGTCGCCGACGAGACGCTCGACCTCGGGCTCGACCGCCTGCGCGCGGCTCTCGGCTAGGCCTGCTCGAGCTCGGGCTCGTCGACGCGGGCTGTGCGGATCTCGACGGCGAGGACCTCGTCCTTGATCCATTGCTCGTGACCGAGGAGAGCGCGGTCGGACTCGGGGAGGGTGACCCGGATTCGATCGGTCAGCTCGAGCCCCGCTTCCTTGCGCTTCGTGTTCAACAGATGGATCAGGTCGAGCGCACGTCCCTCGAGGCGAAGCTCGTCGTCGAGGTCGGTCGCGATCGCGACCGTGAGCCTGCCGTCCTCGGCGAGCGCCCAGCCCTCCCGGGGCGCTCGCTCGATCAGCACGTCGTCCGCGCGAAGCTCATGGCCGTGCACGCGAACGCCGCCGTCCTCGAGCTGGTCGAACTCGCCCGCCGCGAGCGCGGCCCGTACGGGGCCGAGCTCCTTGCCGAGCTTCGGGCCGAGCACGGGCAGGTTCGGCTTCACCCGGATCTCGATCGCCTCGACCGGGCCGAACTGCACCTCCTTTACGCGCAGCTCCTCGGCGATCTCCTCGGCATGCCGCGCCGCCGGGCCGGCGCCCTGGACGACGAGTCGCCGCAGCGGCTGCCGCAGCTTCCGGTTCGCCTGCGCGCGCGCCTGCCGGCCGAGCTCGACGACCCGGCGCACCTCGGCGACCTCGGCCAGGAGCTCCTCGTCCAGCGCCCGCGTCTCGGGCCAGGAAGCGAGGAAGACCGATTCGGGCGCGTCGCCCGCGCGCAGAGTCCGCCACAGGTGCTCCGCGAGGAACGGCATCACCGGAGCGACCGTCTGCGCCGCGACCACGAGCGCATGCCAGAGCGTCCACAGCGCCGCTTCGTCTCCACTCCAGAAGCGCCGCCGCGACCGGCGGATGTACCAGTTCGACAGGTCGTCGACGAAGCTCTCGAACGCTCGGATCAGGTCGGGAGTCCAGAAGCGCTCGTACGCGCCGGTCATCTCCGCGACGAGCTGCCCGGTTCGCTCGACGAGCCAGCGGTCGAGCGGCTGCAGCTCGCCCCGGTCTGGTTCCACGCCCGCCCGGAAGCCCTGCACGTTCGCGTAGTCGACGAGGAACTTGACCGAGTTCCAGAGCGTCAGCAGACGCCTCCTGATCTCCGCAGCCGGGCCGTAGCCGAACTTCAGGTTCTGGCTCGGCGCCTGCTCGCAGAACATCCAGCGGATCACGTCCGCGCCGATGTTCTCGAGCGCCTCCGCCGCGTCGATCGAGTTCCCCCACGACCGGTGCATCTCGCGGCCCGTCTCGTCGCGCAGCTTCTCGTAGGTGAGGACGCGGCGGTACGGCGAGCGGCCGGTGAGGGTGACCGACATGAAGCTCTGGGAGTAGAACCAGAGCCGGATCTGCTCGCGCATCTCGGAGATCCAGTCGGCCGGGAACCACTCCTCCCAGTACGCGTGATCGGGTAGGTCCGCCCCGGAGAGCCCCTTCGAGGCCCCCGTCGCGTAGCCGCCCTCGACCCACTCCGGGCTCTCCCAGCCGAGCGTCGAGAACGGGACGATGCCCGCGTCGAGCCAGGCGTCGCCGACCTCCGGAATGCGCCGCACCTCGGCCCCGCACTCGCAGGAGATCGGCACCGCGTCGATCCAGGGACGGTGTAGCTCCTGAAGCTGATCCAGGCCGCGTGTCGCTCGCTCGCGGAGCTCCGCCAGCGAGCCGATCACCGTCAGCTTCCCGCACGCTTCACAGGGATAGAACGGCAGCGGCAGCCCGAAGTAGCGGCGCCGCGAGATGTTCCAGTCGTCCATGTTGCGCAGCCAGTCGTCCATCCGCTTGCCGTAGAAGTCCGGCGTCCACTCGACCTCGGCGTTCGCGGCCAGCATCTGCCCGCGGATCTCGTCGGCGCGGATCAGCCAATCGTCGGCGATCCTGAAGACGAGCGGCGTCGCGCAGCGCCAGCACACCGGATAGCGATGGACGATCGAGCCTGCCTCGACCAGCCGGTTACGCCGCTCGAGCTCGAGCACGATCGGCTTCTCCACGTCCTCCGTCGAGCGGCCTTCGAACTCTCCGTAGTCGCCGTAGAAGAGGCCGGCCTCGTCGATCGGGGTCAGCACCGGCAGGTCGTGCACCTTCGAGAGCTCGAAGTCCTCCGACCCGCACCCGGGCGCGATGTGGACGATGCCGGCGCCCTCCTCGAGCGTGACGTCGTCCCACGGGATCACGCGATGGACGACGCCCTGCTGGGACGGCAGCTCGTCGAACGGGCCGTCGTACTCGAGCCCGACCAGCTCCTCGCCGCGGACGCGCCGTCCGAACGACTCCTCCGGATAGCGAGCGACCGCGACCCATTCGCCGTTCTCGCGCAGCCCGTACTCGGCGTCGGGCTTGACCGCCGCCGCGACATTCGCCGGCAGCGTCCACGGCGTGGTCGTCCAGACGACGAGCGACTCGCCCTCGCGGTCGTGCAAAGGGAAGCGAACGAAGAGCGAGGGATGCGTCAGCTCCTCGTAGGAGTTGATCAGCTCGTGCTGGGAGAGAGACGTCCCGCAGCGCGGGCACCATTCCACCGAGCGGTGCCCCTTGTAGAGCCAGCCGCGCTCCTGACAGACCTCGAGGAAGCGCCAGATGTACTCGATGTTCGCGTCCGAGAACGTGTAGTAGTCGTTGTCCCAGTCCATCCACATTCCGAGCCGCTTGCACTGCTCGGTGATCACCTCGCCGAACTCGGCCACCCGCTCCTTGCAGCGCTCGGCGAACTCCGCCAGGCCGTACTCCTCGATCTCGCGCTTCGAGTTCAGGCCGAGCGAGCGCTCGACTCCGACCTCGATCCAGAGCCCCTGACAGTCGAAGCCGTTCTGGTAGCGCAGCTCGTGGCCGCGCATCGCCTTGTAGCGCTGGAAGACGTCCTTGAGCGTCCGTCCCCAGCAGTGGTGGGCGGCCATCGGGTTGCTCGCAGTGATCGGGCCGTCGATGAAGCTCCACTTCGGCCCGCCGCGATTCCGCTCGCGGAGCTGCTCGAAGGTCCGCTCGGACTCCCACCAGGCGAGGATCTCCTCCTCGAGCGCGGTGTGGTCCGGGACGGCCGGGAGCGAAGCGAACACGCCGTCGATTCTAGAAGCCACGCTGCGACCGGCCGGGAACATCGCGACGGTTCGTCGCGTTCTTTCCTGGGTAGGACGAATCGCCCAGCAAAGCGAAAGGACTCGATGGCCACCGACATCAAGGAAGCAAGCTTCGAGCAGGAAGTGCTCCAGAGCGACAAGCCCGTGCTCGTCGACTTCTGGGCCGAGTGGTGCGGCCCGTGTCACGCGGTCTCACCGGTGCTCGACAAGATCGCCGAGGAGCGCAAGGACGAGCTCAAGCTCGTCAAGGTGAACATCGACGAGGAGCAGGGGCTGGCCCAGCGCTACGGCGTGCAGTCGATCCCGATGATGATCCTCTTCAAGGGCGGCGAGCCCGCCGCAGCCGCGGTCGGGGCGCAGCCAAAAGGCGCGATCGAGCGCGCGTTGGGACTTGCCGAGGGAGCCTAGGCTCCCTCGGCCGCTTCCTTCTCCGGGTGCGGCAGAGGCGCCGCGGCGCGCTCCACCGGCTCGTCGACCAGCTTCAGCACGCGCATCCCGTGCACGTAGGTGATCGCGCCGCCGAGCCAGCCGCCAACGGTCAGGAACCCGAAGCCGATCAGCGTGAGAATGAACGCGCCGGAGCTGACGTCTCCGTGCGTGTAGCTCGCGTGCCCGAAGATCGCAGCGAGGCCGAAGAACACGGTCGCCGTGAGCATCGCGATCATGTGCGTCGTCGCGGTCTTCCAGAGCTCGCTGCCCCACTCGATCGTCAGCCAGTCGAGGAAGCCGGTCAGCGCGGTGGCGACGGTCGTGATCAGGCCGATGATCAGCGCAATCCACCAGCCGTACGCGCCGGTCTTGTCGGTGATGCCGACGACGTCGATGAAGGCCGCGATCGTCGCGAACGTGTAGATCCCGATCGTCGCGTCCGTCAACGGCGGATGGATCGGATGGCCGGGTAGGCCACGCCACAGGTAGCTGAGCTTCATCACGGCGGAGAATCTAAACGATTTCCTCGCCCGGGCGAGGAAATCATCCTCGCCGCCGTGCTGACTACTAGGCTTCCTGCGACTCGATGAAGCGCAGGAAAGCCGCGTGCTTGGCGAGGTACGCCTCGATCTCCGCGACGCCCGCCCCGGCCCAGTCCTCGAGCCAGGTGTCGCTGAGGTCGTCCTCGATCTGGTGCAGGCCGCGTTCGCTCATGCGTGAATGATCGACACGCGCTGCGGACGGCATCATGGGCCGAACGGCTCATCGTGCGGGCCTGCTGGACCCATAGTCTGAATCATGGGCGGGTATCTCCTCGTCAATCCCCGGTCGGGAGGCGACAAGCCGAACGCCGAGGAGCTCGTCGCGGCGGCGCGCGAGCGCGGGATCGACACGCATGTACTCGACCAGGACGACGATCCGGCCGAGCTCGCTCGCTCATCCGACGCCGACGCCCTCGGGATCGCCGGCGGCGACGGCTCGCTCGCCTCGGTGGCCGAGGCGGCGCTCGCTCGAGGGCTGCCCTTCGTCTGCATCCCGTTCGGGACGCGAAATCATTTCGCTCGCGACATCGGGCTCGACCGCGACGACCCGATCGGGGCGCTGGACGCCTTCGCCGGGACGGAGCGACGGATCGACGTGGGCCGCGCGGGCGAGCGGCTCTTCGTCAACAACGTCTCCCTCGGGCTCTACGCGCAGCTCGTGCACCGGCGCGAGGGACACCGGCGTCGGCGGCAGGCGCTCGCACGGCTGCGGGCGCTCGCGATCCTCGCGGTCCACCGCGACCCGCTCGGGATCACCGTCGACGGCGAGCCGCTCGAGGCGCGGGTCGTCCTCCTCGCGAACAATTCGTACTCGCTCGAGCTGCTCTCGGTCGGCGAGCGCGACCGGCTCGACGAGGGGCTTCTCCACCTCTACGCGCCGGTGAGCCTCGTACGGAGCGAGTGGGCCGAGCGTCGGGGAGTCGCCTTTCGCCTCGACGCCGCAGCAGGCCGCCTCGAGGCCGTGATCGACGGCGAGCCGGACGAGCTGGAGACGCCGATCGAGTTCCGGGTCGAGCCGGCGGCGCTACGCGTGCTCGTGCCGCCTGAGCGCCGCTGAGAGCGCATCGGGATAGTGCGAGAAGGCCAGCTCCCGGGCCGAAGGAAGGTCGTCGGGCTCGAACCAGGCCAGCTCGACGAGGTCGTCGCCGGCGCACGGCTCGCCGCTCACCCACGCGGTCCACGTCAAGCACAGAACGGTCCGACCGTCGTACGGCTCGAGCCAGAAGCCGAGGAATCGAGCTCGTCGGCCTCGAGAGCCGTTTCTTCCCTCAGCTCGCGCCGCAGCCCGTCGACGGGAGCTTCGCGCTCCTGCAGGAAACCGCCGGGGAGATCCCAGAGCCCCTTGCCCGGATCGAAGGCGCGACACCCGAGCAGCACGCGAGCCTGCTCGTCGAAGCAGATCGCTTCCGCCGCGGGCGCCGCGTTCGCGTACCCGACGTAGCCGCACACCGGACACTCGACTCGCCCGGGCTCCCGCTGCAGCTCGACCGCACAGCGGGGACAGAACCTCCACTCGTCCAGAACGGACACAATGGGCCGACCCTACCGCGAAGGAGCGACCGTGCACGACCATCCAGAGCCGACCGAGGAAGAGCACGAGCAGGGGCCGGACCGCCGCAACGACGAGGAGGCCATGCGCGGAGCCGGACACGAGGATCGGAAGCAGGACGAGCCGGAGGAAGACCCCGAGTGAGCCCGCGCGCGGCGGGCGCCACGGCGCACGAGCTCTCGCGCGTCGGCCTCCTCGCAACCCTGCCGGGAGAGACGCTGAATCGGCTGGCCGCGCGCATGGAGCGGGAAGAGATTCCGGCCGGCGCAGGAATCGTGACCGAGGGCGACGCCGGCGAGCGGTTCTACGTCCTCCTCTCCGGGCTGCTCACCGTCAGTCAGGTGAGTCGCGGCGCACAGAGCGTCCTGCGCCCGGGCGAGTACTTCGGTGAGGTGGCGCTCGCGATGGGAGTCCAGCGGACGGCTTCGGTGCGCGCACTCACCCCGGCGACGGTCGCGAGCTGCGACCGCGAGACCTTCGACGAGCTCGTGCGCCCGCTCTTCGCCGACGACGGCTAACGACGCGCCGTCCGCCGGACTCCGGCATCCTGGGGGATCGTGCGCCGCCGCCGGCTCCTCCTCCTCGCCGCCCCGATCGTCGCGGGCACCCTCGGCCTCGGAATCGCCTGGACGTCGATCGACACCGACACCGACCGTGCCGGGGCGACTCGCCCGGCCGCTGCGCAGCGGCACGCGGTCGTGGCCGCGCAGCATCGGAAGGCCACGGCAGTCCGCCTCGTCGAGGCTTCGCGCGGCTCGTTGGCGCAGCCGCTCCAGGACTCGGCGGCAGCTCCCGGCACGACGCCGGGTAGCGCCATCCTCCTCGGGGGGCTGAGCGCCGCGGACGCCTCGACCGACACGATCCGCCTCGTCAGCCGGGGGCGTGAGCTCGACCGAGGGCGCCTGCCAGGGGCTTTGCACGACGCGGCGGCCGTGCGACTCGGGGACTCGGTCTATCTCTTCGGCGGCGGGGACGGAGTCCGCCAGCTCGCCGACATCGTGCGCGTCGATCCCCGTACCGGCCGGGCTGCGGTCGTAGGACGGCTTCCCGCTCCCAGCTCGGACCTGTCGGCGGCGGTCGTGGACGGGACCGCTTACGTCGTGGGCGGCTACACCGGCGTGCACTGGCTCGACACGATCCTGGCTTGGCGCCCGGGGTCGGCGCCCCGCGTCGCAGGACGCCTGCCGACCGCGCTTCGCTACGCCGCGGTCACCGCCGCGGACGGCAAGGTCGTGATCGCGGGCGGCTCGACTCCTTCCGGCAGCGCGAGCTCCACGGTGCTCGCTTTCGACCCCCGCACAGGCCGGATCCGGCGGGTCGGCCGCCTCCCCGCTCCGACGACGCACGCCGCCGCGGCGACGCTCGGATCGACGGCTTACGTGATCGGCGGCCGGGGTCCCGTCTCCGGCACGCCCACGGGGCGCGTCGTCGCGATCGACCCGGTAGCGGGCCGTGTCAGGCTAGGCGGGAAGCTGGCCTCGCCCCGCTCCGACTTGGCGGCGGTGGCGCTCGGCGGCCAGATCCTGCTAGCCGGCGGGCGCGGCCCGGGCGGAACGGAGGCGTCGATCGGCGCGCTCTCACCGGCGACCGGCCGCCTGCTCGCCGCGACGACCCGGTCCAGCGTCGCCAACGTCTACGCCCATGACGGCGCGGGAATGATGAGCCCGGCGGTCAAGGGCGTTCCCGCCCGCATCTATGTCCCCAACAGCGACAGCAACACAGTCGACGAGATCGATCCCCGCACATTTCGGATCGTCCGCCACTTCGCCGTCGGCGCCCTGCCTCAGCACGTCACGCCCTCCTACGACCTGAAAACGCTGTACGTCCTCAACGACGAGGGCAACAGCGTCACGCCGCTCAACCCGCGCACGGGCACGCCGGGCCGATCGATCCCCGTCACCGATCCGTACAACATGTACTTCACGATCGACGGCCGCTACGCGATCGTCGTGGCCGAGCGCAACGCCCGGCTCGACTTTCGCGACGCGCACACCCTTCGGCTCTATCACTCCCTGCCCGTTCCGTGCCGGGGCGTCGATCACATGGACTTCTCGGCCGACGGGAGCTACGCGATCGCGAGCTGCGAGTTCTCCGGACAGATCGTGAAGGTCGACATCGCGCAGCAACGCGTCGTCGGAACGCTGACGCTCGGGTCGGGAGGCGCGTCGCCGCAAGACGTGAAGCTCTCGCCGGACGGATCCGTGTTCTACATCGCGGACAAGGCGGCGAACGGCCTGTGGATGGTAGCGGGCGACCGATTCCGGCCGATCGGCTTCCTCCCCACCGGAGCGGGTACGCACGGGCTCTACCCGAGCCGCGACGGACGCTTCCTGTACGCCACGAATCGTGGCGACGGGAGCATCTCGGTGATCAGCTTCGCGACGAGGAAGATCGTCAAGACGTGGCGGATCCCGGGCGGCGGGAGCCCCGACATGGGTGGAGTGTCGGCCGACGGCAAGGTGCTCTGGCTCTCGGGCCGGTACAACGGCGTCGTCTACGCGATCAGCACCATCAACGGCCGATTGCTCGCCCGCATCCCGGTCGGATCGGGACCGCACGGGCTCTCGGTGTGGCCACAGCCGGGCCGCTACTCACTCGGTCACACCGGCATCCTCCGCTAGAACCGTGTCGGATAGTCGCGGCCACGCCTGCTTGGCCCAGTCGCCGAAGTCGAGGTCGGTCAGGCACGCGAGCGCGAGGCCCGCGTCCGGGTCGACCCAGAGAAACGCGCCACTGCCGCCGAAGTGGCCGAACGTCCGCGCGGAGTTGCGCAAGCCGGTCCAGTGAGGCGTCTTAGCGTCGCGGAGCTCGAAGCCGAGGCCCCAGTCGTTCGGCGTGAACCGGCCGAGGTCGGGCAGGACGCCGTCGAGGCCGGGGAACTGCACGCTCGTCGCCTCCGCGAGCGTCTCGGGGGCGACGAGCGTCGGCCGCTGGAGCTCCCGCGCCAGCCCGGCCAGATCGTCGAGCGTGCCGTGCAGCTCGGACGCCGGAGACCCGCGCAGCTCGGCGGCGATCGCCAGCGGCCGCAGCACGCCGGCCTGCAGGTACTCGGCAAACGGCATCTCGGCCGCGCGGCCGACGTGCTCTGCGAGGGTCTCGAAGCCGACGTTCGAGTAGATGCGGCGCCGCCCCGGCCGCGAGATCGGACCGCCGCGGTCGAACGGGAGCCCGGACGCGTGGGCCAGGAGGTGGCGGACGGTCGAGCCCTCCGGTCCCGCCGGCTCGTCGAGGCCGACGATCCCCTCCTCCGCCGCGACGAGCGCCGCGAGCGCCGTGACGAGCTTCGTCACCGATGCCCAGCGGAACACCCGGTCGCGCGGACCTCGCACCGCCACGATCGTGCCCGCGGCGACGACCGCGGCGGCGGCATGGGGCGCGGGCCAGCCGTCGATCTGCGTCAGCGCGTCCACGCGGCGCGATACTAGAGGCGTGGCGCCGCGCCGAATCGGTTCCGGCCACCCGCTGGAGCTCCAGGTCGGCTACTGCCGCGCGGTTCCCGCGCTGGCTCGTGGAGATCGAGGCGGACGCGATACTCCCGGACACGCCGCGATGAAACAGATCTATCCGGCCTCGATCACGGGCAAGGCCGCAGGCTTCGCGACAGGCGGCAGCGTGCTCGACCACCGCTTCGGCCAGAGCGACCCGTACACGCTCGGGGTCGAGGAGGAGTACATGCTGCTCGACGGCGAGACCTTCGACCTCGTTCAGCACATCGACACGGTGCTCGAGGCGGTCGCGGGGCACGAGCTCGAGCCGCGGATCAACGCCGAGCTGATGCAGTCGGTGCTGGAGATCGCGACGCCCGTCTGCCATACGGCGTCCGACATCGAGGAGCAGCTGCGGAAGATCCGCGCGTACGTCTGCGAGGTCGCGCGCGGCCAGAGCCTGCGCGTCGGCTCGTCCGGCACCCATCCGTTCAGCCTGTTCGAGCGCCAGCGGATCACGGCCCGCGACCGCTACCGGAACCTCGTCGACCAGCTCCAGTACGTCGCCCGGCGGGAGCTGATCTTCGGGATGCACATCCACGTCGCGGTCGACGACGCGGAGAAGGCGATCCAGGTCGTGAACGGGCTGCTCCTGCACCTCGGCCAGCTGCTCGCCCTCTCGGCCAGCTCCCCGTTCTGGCGCGGCGAGCCGACGGGGCTCTCGTCCTCGCGGCAAATGATCTTCGCGGCCTTCCCCCGCTCCGGCCCCCCGCCGCGATTCGAGAACTACGGCGACTACGCGGAGGTCGTCGGCCAGCTCGAGAAGACGGGCTGCATCGCGGACTACACGCACATCTGGTGGGACATCCGCCTGCATCCGCGGCTCGGGACGATCGAGATCCGGATCTGCGACGCGACGACGCGGCTCGAGGACGTGGTCGCGCTGACCGCTTACTGCCAGGCGCTCGTCAAGCACTACTGCGAGCGCTTCGAGCGGGGCGAGCAGATCCCGTCGTACCACCGGATCCTCACCACCGAGAACAAGTGGCTCGCCGCGCGCTACGGGCTCGAGGCGCCGGCGATGGACCTCGCCACCGGTCGGCGGAACCGCGTGCCCGTGGCGCAGCTCATCCGCCGGACGCTGAAGGAGATCGGGCCCCACGCGCGTGAGCTCGGGTCCGAGCGGGAGCTCGAGGGGATCATGGAGATCCTGCGGCGCGGGAACGGCTCGGACCGCCAGCTGCGGATCTTCAACGCCAACCGCGACATCGTGGAGGTCGTGCGCGAGATCGCGGACGCGACCGAGGCGCCCGCCTCCGTCCTCGCCTAACGGCGCAGCTCTCAGCCCGGCCGGCCGCGGTGGTGCGCGTGCAGGAGCTTCACCTCATGCTCGTTGCGCGGCCCGTACGTCTGATGGCGGAACGGCAGCGACGCGCGAATCTCCTCGAGCTGCCTGCGCGTGAAGCGGCACGGGGTCAGGGCTGGATAGCCGTAACGCCCCTGGAGCTCGCGGGTGATGTGAAAGGCGCGGAACGCCCGGATCTGATCCTGCGCTGAGCCGTAGAAGATGCAGCCGGCGCCCCAGAGAACGTTGTCTACGTCCGGGACTTGCGGATCGGTCCCGCACGTAAACCGCGACCGATGCTGTTTCCCACGGTAGCTGTCCTGGTCTCCGCCGCGGCGCTCGCGACGGCGCCGGCCCAGCCGCAGATCCACTGGCGGCATTCGACCTCGCTCGGCCGACCGTGGAACGGGAGGCTCGTCGCGGGCGTCCAGCTCGCGCCGGCGGGGCGCCGCTACTTCACCTGGGATCCGATCCTCCGGCGCCGGCCGGATCGCGCCTGGCGGCGCTTCGGCAGCGACCGCCTCGTGCGGATCGTGCTGCGTGTCGTGAACGGATTCGCCAGGGCTCACCCGGGCGCGCCGCGGGTCGGGATCGGAGACCTCAGCCGTCCGCACGGAGGCGACTTCGGGATCCGCTTCGGCCGGCCGAGCCACGTCTCGCACCAGAACGGCCTCGACGTGGACGTCTACTACCCGCGGCGCGACCGTCGAGAGCGGCCGCCCGACCGCGCCTCGCAGATCGACCACCGGCTCGCGCAGGACCTCGTCGACCGCTTCGTCCGCGCCGGCGCGCAGCTCGTCTTCGTCGGCCCGAACACCGCCCGGACCGGCCCACGCCGCATCGTCCAGGTCCTCGCAGGCCACGACAATCACGTCCACGTCCGGATCCGCCGCCGGTGAGGCGAGTCACACTCTCGGCGCGGAATCGGCACAGACGCGTACGCCCGAACGCCGTACCCTCAGGTGACCCCGTGGGCGGGTGGGGGCTAGGGACGGGGCCACGGTGACCCGATAGGGTGGCGCGGTGCTCCAGGCGGGCGATCGGGTTCCGGAGGCGTCCGTCTGGACGGCCCCGAGCGAGCGGCGGACGATCGCAGAGCTCGTCGCCGGCGGCCGCGTGCTCTTCCTCTTCTACCTCTTCGACTGGTCCGCCACCTGAACGAACGAGATGGAGCTCCTGCGTGACAGGAGCCTCGAGTTCGAGCAGGCCCGCGTCCACCCCTTCGGGATCTCGCGCGACTCACCCTGGACGCACGTCGCCTGGGCCCAGATCCTCGATCTGAACTTCCCCCTGCTCTCCGACTGGAACGGCGAGGCGATCCGTGCCTTCGGCGTCGAGCAGGACTTCCGCGGCCTCACGGGCGTCGCCGAGCGCAGCGCGTTCCTCGTCGGCGAGGACGGTACGGTGCTCCGCGCATGGCGCTACGACACCGCCGAGCTGCCGGACTTCGACGAGCTGCTCGCGGCCGCGCAGGCTTTCTAGCTCTCGCACTCGCGCTCTACCTCGCGGCCGGCGTCACCGCGACCTGGCCGGCGATCTCGCAGGCGCGCTCGCACTTCCTCTCGGGCGGCGCGCCGGCCCACGGCGAAGCCTCGCCGGGCGACCACCTCCAGACCCTGTACCACCTCTGGCTCGTCGGCCACCAGCTCGACCACGGGCGGGCGCCCTGGCGGGATCCGTACAGCTTCCGCCCCGAGTCCGCGCCGCAGCCCAACTTCCCCGGTTGGCCGTTCGGCTTCCTCTACTGGCCGCTCTCGGCGGCCTTCGGCCTCGTCGTCGGCTGGAACGTGCTCCAGCTCGTCCTCTACGTCCTGGCCGGCGTGCTCGCATGCGCGTGGCTGCGAGAGCTCGACCTCCCCCGCGGTCCTGCGCTCGCCGGCGGCCTCGCCTTCGCGCTGGCCCCCTATCGCGTGGAGCAGAGCGTCGGGCACCTGCTCGGGCCGGTCTCGGTGCTGCTTCCGCTCGCGCTGTGGGCGTTCGAGCGGGCGCGGCGCGGGCGCACGTTCTGGCTCGTCCTCGCCGCAGGGGCGCTGGCGTCGATCCCGCTCTCGGGTCAGGTGCACCTCGCGCTCGGCGCGATTCCGTTCTTCGTCCTCTACGCTGCCTGCCGGACACGCGCTCCGAGGCTCCTGGCGGGAGTCGGCGGCGGCGTCCTCGCCGCGGTCGGGGCCGGGATCCTCGTCCGCGAGGCGGTGATCAAGGGCTCGACCCAGGCCGGCGGGCGCACGCTCGCCGAGGTCAGGCTGTACTCGGCCCACTGGAGCGACTTCCTCGGGCGGCACGTCGACCACGCGCGCAGCGAGCAGTTCGTCTACCTGGGCTGGGCGACGCCGTTGCTGGCGCTCGCCGGCCTCGTCGTGCTCGTGCGCTCGCGCCGGATCGGCCTCGCGGTCGCCCTCGGGGTCGGCGCTCTCGTTCCCGTCCTGCTCGCGCTCGGGACGACCCTCCCCACGTACTCACCGCTCTTCCACGCGCTGCCGCCGTTCCGGTTCCCGCGCGTGCCCGAGCGCCTGCTCCCGATCGCCTGCCTGTCGCTCGCGGGCCTCGTCGCGGTGGCCGTCGCGCGCAGCCGGCGAAACGTCGTCGTCGCGCTCGTGCTGCTCCTGCTCTTGCTCGACCTGCACGTGCGGATCTACGGGAGATCGGCGACGGGCGATCCCGCCGCGCTCGCCGCCGCGACGCGCGGCCGGCTCCTCGAGCTGCCCGTGTTCGATCCCGACGTCCATTACGGCAGCGTCTACCTCTGGTACGACACAGCCGCGCAGCGGCAGCGGCCCGGCGGCTACTCGACCACCGCGCCGCTCGCCGCGAAGGCGACCGCGCGGCGGCTCGAGCGGTTGAACTGCGGGGACTGGAGTGGCGGCACGGCCGGCCTGCTCGAGCGCATGGGCGTCGGCTCGATCGCGCTCCACCTCGGCCTCTTCGACCGGAACTCCGCCGTCCCCGACCGCTCCTATTTCGCCCGGCGCGGCCTCGCCGCCCACGGCTGGTCGGTCACGGCGACCGCTGCGCCGGTTTGGCTCTTCGGGCGTTCGCAGGGGGGACGCCCGCCTGCCCTGCCGGAGCCGCCGCACGGCGAGCCCGTCTTCTGCCAGGGCTGGTACGGCCAGGTCTCGCCGACCTCGGGACGCTTCATGAGCGAGGAGCACGCGCCCTTCTGGATCTACGGGGCAGGCGCGCTCCGCCTGCGCTTCGAGCCCTCGCCGCTCCGGGGCGCGAGGTTCACGGTCGACGAGCGGCCGGGCCTCCATCTCGGCCGCCGAGGCTGGCACGTCGTCACCGTCGATCTCCCGCGGCTCGTGCAGGACGGGGAGAGGAAGGTCGGCCTGCGCCTGCTCTCGATCTCTACATCCCCATCGCGTGGTAGCCGGAGTCGACGTACAGGACCGTCCCCGTGACGTTCCGAGCGTCGTCGGACAGGAGGTAGGACGCGGCGCCGCCGACGTCGTCGGCCTCGATGTGGCGGTGGAGTGGAGAGCGCTCCTCGACGATCGCCTCCATGGTCGGAAAGCCGGCGATCGAACGGGCCGCGAGCGTGCGTACCGGTCCGGCGGAGATCGCGTTCACCCGGATCGACTTCCGCCCCAGGTCCCACGCGAGGTAGCGGACGGAGGCGTCGAGGGTCGCCTTGGCCACTCCCATCACGTTGTAGTGCGGGACCGCCCGCTCGCCGCCGAGGTAGGTCATCGTCACGATCGAGCCGCCGCCGCGGGCCTCCATCAGCGGCTCGGCGGCCCGAGCGCAGGCGACGAGCGAGTAGGCGCTGACGTCGAGCGCCAGCCAGAAGCGGTCGCGCGGCGTGTCGGTGAAGCGGCCCTCCAGATCCTCGGCGGCGGCGTAGGCGACCGAGTGGACGAGCAGGTCGATCCCGCCCTCGAAGGTCTCTCGCGTCTCCCGGAAGACGCGCTCGACGTCGGCGTCGGAGCGCACGTCGCACTCGGTCACGAGCGGGCTCGACACCGACTCGGCGAGAGCGCGCACGCTCGGCTCGATGCGGTCGCCCTGGTATGTGAACGCGAGCTCGGCGCCCCCGTCGGCCAGGCGCTTGGCGATCGCCCAGGCGATCGAGCGCTTGTTCGCGACGCCGAGCACGAGGCCACGCTTTCCTTCGAATCGCCGAGGCACCAGGCGAGTCTAAATCGCTTCCGCTACATTGCGATCCTTGCGCCGCGCTGTGGGTCTCTTGGTGGTGGTCGCGGCGCTCGCGTCGGCGCTACCCGCGGCCGCGTCCTTCATGCCCGTCCGGCGCACGTTCGGCGATCTGACCATCCCGCGCGTCCGCGCCGGATCCGTGCGCATCCCGGCCGCGCATCGCAGCGGGCGCGTACGCGTGATCGTCGGCCTGCCGAAGCCGCCCCTCGCCGCCGCGTACGGGCGCTCGTTCGCCGCGACGGGGACGACGAGGAAGCTGAACGTAGCGACCGCCGCCTCGCGGGCCTACCTCCGGCGCGTCGTCGCCGCCCAGCGCGTCGCCGCGACGAAGCTGCGCCACGCGATCCCGCAGGCCCGCATCGACCGCCGCTTCCAGGTGGTGCTCGACGGCCTGACCGTGACGCTGCCTGCGACGAGGCTCCCGCAGCTCGTGCGCCTCGGCTTCGTCTCGAAGGTCTACCCGAGCGTCCGCTACCGGATGCGAACCGATCGCAGCCCGTCGGTGATCGGCGCGGACGAGCTGCACGCGCTGACCGGCGCACGGGGCGAGGGCGTCAAGATCGGCGTCGTCGACGACGGCGTGGACGAGACGAACCCGTTCCTGCGCCCGGACGGATTCTCCTACCCCGCGGGCTTCCCGAAGGGCGGGCGCAAGTGGACGACTCCGAAGGTGATCGTCGCGCGCGCCTTCCCGGGCCCGAACTCCGGCCGCCCCGGCCGGCTCGCGCTCGACCGCCACGCCTCCTTCCACGGAACGCACGTGTCGGGAATCGCGGCCGGCGACGCAGGCACGTGCTCCCCCGGGGGCAATGACCACCCGCCGACCTGCGGGCTCTCCGGCGTCGCTCCACGCGCCTATATCGGCAACTACCGCGTCTTCAACATTCCGACGCCGGTCGGCCACGTCGCCGACACCCCGGAGATCGTCGCGGCCTTCGAGTCGGCCGTCCGCGACGGGATGGACGTGATCAACTTCTCCGGCGGAGGGCCGGACGCGGATCCGGCCAACGACCCGATGTACGAGACGATCCGCAACGTCGTCAACGCGGGCGTCGTGCCGGTGATCGCCGCCGGCAACGACCGGGACGACTTCGGCCTCGGCACGGTCGGCTCGCCCGGCACGGTCCCGCAGGCGATCACCGTCGCCGCGGTCTCGAACACGCACGTCTTCTCCCCGGCCCTGTCCGTCCAGGCGGCGGACGCGCCGGATGACCTGCGCCAGGTCCCGATCGCCTCCAACGGCGGGGCGAACTTCCCGGACAACGCGGCCATCGTGCCGCACACGGTCGCCGACGTCAGCACGCTCACGGCGTCCGGGGGCACGGCCGTCGACCGGCGGCTTTGCGGGCCCGAGGAGGATCCGAACAACGAGCAGCTCACGCCGCTCGCCGCCGGGTCGCTGCGCGGTGCGATCGCCCTCGTCTCGCGCGGCCACTGCACCTTCATCTCGAAGGCGTTCCGCGCCTTTCGCGCCGGGGCGGTCGGGATCATCCTTGTCGACAACCGGCCGGGCGAGGCGAACCCGATCCCGCTCCAGCTGCCGATTCCCGCCGGGATGATCTCCGACCTCGACGGGCAGCGGCTGCGCGCGTACATGGCGGCCCACGGCGGCGCCGCAAGCGTCCTGATCGGCCACACGCCCGAGCGGATCGAGACCGGTCGCAGCGGGATCGTGACGAGCTTCTCCTCCGCGGGCCCGACGGACTTCGGCCATGCGCTGAAACCCGATATCTCGGCGCCCGGCGGTCAGGTCCTGTCCTCGACGCTGCCGGAGTTCACGCGCGGCTCGCCGTTCGCGGTCTTCGACGGCACGAGCATGGCGACACCACACATCGCGGGCTCCGCGGCCCTCCTCGTCCAGCTCCACCGCAGCTGGACCCCGCAGGAGATCAAGTCCGCGCTGATGTCGACGGCAGGCCCGGCCTGGGGGAACACGGCGAGGACGCAGGAGGCGCCGGTCGTGCTCGAGGGCGCGGGTCTCGCAAGCCTCCCGGCGGCGAACGACCCGCAGATCTTCACCGACCCGGCCTCCCTCTCCTACCGCGAGCTGGACGTCGACACCGGTGCGCGGGATCGCGCGCTGCTCGTCCGCGTCAGCGACGCGGGCGACGGCGCGGGCGTCTGGCAGGTGGAGCTCGCGCCGCAGAGCGCCAGCACGGGCGCCACGATCGACCTCCCGCCGGCGGTCACCGTTCCGCCCGGAGGAGAGGGCGAGCTCGTGGCGATCGCGCGCGCTGGCGCGGCCGCACAGCAGGGCGACGACTACGGCTTCATCCTCCTGCGCCGGGGCGCGGTCACGCGGAGGATCCCGTACGACTTCCAGGTCCGTCGTCCGGGCGTTGAGCTGCAGCTGAACGACGCGAGGAAGCTGAGGAAGTTCCAGGCCGGCGACACGCTCAACGGACCGAACCGCGCGCAGGTCTACTGCTGCCCGAGCGAGCCGTTCGGCCCGCCGCGCGACTACTTCGGCGCGCCGATGAAGGAGGACGGCGCGGAGAAGCTCTACAAGACGAGCGTCAACCGGCCAGTCGCGAATCTGGGCGTCGCGGTGATCGGCTCGTCGCCCGGTGCGATCATCGATCCGTGGTTCCTCGGCTCACCGGACGAGAACGACGTCCAGGGCTACGCAGGCACGCCCGTGAACCAGAACGACCTGATGTTCGACTACAAGGCCGACATCGGCGCGGCCGGAGCGGTCTTCCCGCGGGAGCAGCAGTTCTACGTCTCGGTCGACTCGGGAAGCGACAACTTCACGGGCCGCTCGGCGCCCGGCCGCTACATCCTCCGCTCGTGGCAGAACGACGTGCGGCCGCCGACGATTCGCCTGCTGACGACGCGCGTCGCCGCCGGCCGACCGACGATCTTCGCCCGCATCACGGACAAGGGCGCGGGCGTCGATCCGCTCTCGCTCGCGATCGGCTACCGGAAGGTGCTCGTCGGCGCGGCGCTGTACGACCCATTCTCGGGGATCGCCGCCTTCCCGCTGCCGACCCAGGCGCGCACGATCCCGCGCGGTCTGACGAGGGCGACCCTCGTGGCGTCCGACTTCCAGGAGGCGAAGAACATCGAGACGATCGGCCCGGACATCCTCCCGAACACCGCCTTCAAGTCGGTGCGAATCCGGGGCGTCGGAGGCCCGGCGCTGAGCTGGATCGTGCCCGGCGCGGGCGCCTGCGTCCCTGGCAACGCACGGCTGATCGTCGCGGCAAGCTCGACGAAGAAGGTGCTCGCGGTCCGGTTCCTCGTCGACGGCCGGCAGGTCGATCTCGACAAGCACGGGACGGCCGATCTCTTCGTCGGTAGCTGGCACGCGTCCGCGGCGAAGATCGGCCCGCACCTCCTCAGCGCGGTCGCGCGCGACCAGGGCGGGCACACGCTCACCGCGAACCGCAACGTCCGCGTCTGCCGCTGAACCGCGTAGCGGTCGTCACCGGCGCGTCGAGCGGGATCGGTGAGGCGATCGCACGGGCGCTCGCAGCCCGGGGGTGGCGCTGCGTCCTCCTGGCGCGGCGGGAGGAGCGGCTCCGGCCGCTCGCCGAGGAGATCGAGGGCGAGTACGAGCTCTGCGACGTCGGCGACCGGGCCGCCGTCGACCGGGCCGCCGTCGCGGTGCGGGATCGGCACCCGCAGATCCGGCTGCTCGTCAACAACGCGGGCATCGCCGGACGAGCCGGGTTCGCGGCGATCGAGCCGGAGCAGCTCGAGGAGACGCTGCGCGTCAACTATCTCGGCGGGGTCTGGTGCCTGCGCGCGTTCCTGCCCGCCCTGGAGGCCGCCGGCCGGGCGGACGTCGTCAACATCGTCTCGGTCGCCGGCACGGTCGCCTTCCCTCCCGCAGGTCCGTACTCCGCGTCGAAGCACGCTCAGCTCGCGTTCTCGCGCGCGGCGGCGGCCGAGCTCGGGCCGCGGGGCATCCGCGTGCACACGGTCAACCCCGGCTTCGTCGAGACGGAGGGCTTCCCGCAGTCGGAAACGCTTCGCAGCCCCCTGCTGCGGCGGCTCGTCGTCCGCCCGGACGACATCGCGCGCCACGTCCTCTCCGTTCTCGACCACGACCGCCGTGAGACCTTCGTGCCGGGCTGGTACCGGGCCGCGGCGATTGCGCAGGCGATCGCCCCCGGCCTCCTGAGCCGCGTGCTCGGCAGGTCTGGATATCGCGCGCGCCCGGACTAGAATCGCCGCGTGGCCGCCGATCGCCCTTCCGTGGCGGAGGTGGTGGACGTCGCCGAGTTTCGCTCCGCGCTCCGTCGCTTCCTCCGCCGCAGCGAGCGCATCGCCCGATCCTCGGGCTTGACGCCGCAGCGCCATCTGCTGCTGCTGATGATCAAGGGGGCCCCCGACCGGAGCGGCCAGTCGACCGTGACCGAGCTGGCGGAGCGCCTCCAGCTCGCCCAGAGCACGGTCACCGAGCTCGTACGCCGGGCGGAGGAGGCGGGGCTCGTACGGCGGGAGCGGTCCACGGCGGACGGTCGCGTCGCCCATCTCCGTCTGACGCGGGAGGGAGAGCGGCGACTCGCGCGCTCCTTCACGACGCACGAGACCGAGCGAGCCGAGCTGCGCGACGCATTTTCCCACCTGGACCGCAGCTCCTGAGAGACGGGGAGATGCAGGTCGAGCTGTTCTACTGGAAGGGCTGTCCGTCCTACCCGGAGGCTCAGGAGCTGCTCGAGTCCGTACTCCGCGCGGCGGGGATCGCCGCGCCGGTCGAGCTGCGCGAGGTGACCTGAGCGTGCCGGGCTGTTCGCTCAGAGAGAAGGCTTGACGAGCAAATACCAGGCGCTCTCGGCCGTGTAGCTCTCCGCGCCTCCGGGTGAGAGTGCGGTGGTCGTCTCGCGCGCCGCACCCTCGCAGCCGGCGAGGTCGAGGTAGGAGTCGAGCTTCCGTTCGTGCCGGTGGAGCTCCGCCCGGCGGAGGACGAGGCCGTTCGACTCGAACAGGTGCCGGAGATCGATGTCCGGGAGGGTGCGCGCGTGCGACGGGTCGCGTGCCCGCTCGAAGCGGTCGAGGGCAAGCGCGGCGAGGGGGTCGACCGGCCCGATCTGATCGTCGACGAAGACGCGGCCGCCGGGTCTCGTCACCCGGACGAGCTCGGCTACGACCAGCTCGGGCCGCGCGACGTGGTGCAGCGTGCGGCGCGTCCCGGCGAGGTCGAACGAGGCGTCCGCAAACGGAAGGTCGGTCGCGTCGCCCTCGACGAACGTCGCGTTCGGTGGCGCATTCGTGCGGGCGGATTCGAGCAGCTCCGGGACGAGATCGATCCCGACGACCTCGCGGACGAGCGGCGCGAGCGCGAGGGCGAGGACGCCGGCTCCGGCGCCGGCGTCGAGGACCCGCTCGCTCCCCTCGAGCTCCAGGAAGGGGCCGAGCCGCCTGCGCACATCCTCGATCTGCCGTCCCGCGTGCTCCGCGACCCTGGCGGCGGTCGCGCCGAAGCGCGCGCGCACCTCCTCGGCGTTCGTCCGGCCGGGCTCAGCCATCCACGACCGTCCTCCGCGCCCGCAGCGGCCCCGACTCGATCCCGCACAGGAGCTCGTAGTTGATCGTCCCCGCGACGCCCGCGTGCGCCTCGGCGAGAACGCCGTGCCCGAGCAGGACGACCGGCGTCCCGACCGGCAGCTCGCGGTCGAGCTCGACGGCGAAGGAGTCCATCGAGACCGTGCCGACGACCCGGCGCGGCTCGCCCGCCACCCGCACCTCGGTTCCCGTGAGGTCGCGGCGGAAGCCGTCGCCGTAGCCCACCGGCACGAGTCCGATCCAGGTCGCTCGCTCGGCGACGAACCGGCGCCCGTAGCCGGCGCTTTCCCCCGGCTGGAGCCGCTTCACCTGCGCCAGGCCGCTCTGCCACGCGAGAACCGGCTCGAGGCCGTCGTCCGTGGGATTCGTGCCGAAGGGAGAGAGGCCGTAGAGCGCGACGCCGCAACGGACGGCGTCGAAGCGAGCTTCCGGGATCCTGAGCGCGGCTGCGCTGTTCGCGACGTGGCGCGTCAGGTGGGCGTACTCGTCGGTCGCCTCCCGGAAGCGCTCGATCTGCTCGTGCGCGAACGCAGGATCCGTGTCGGCCGTGGCCAGGTGAGACATCAGGCCGACGACCTCCGCCGGCGGCTGCGGTAGCTCGGAGAGCCCGAAGCGGCCCATCCCGGTATCGAGCTTGAGATGGACACGGAGGCCCTCCGGCGCCTCGCCGTCCGCGATCGCCAGCTCGAGCCCGGCCTCCCGCGCCTGGGCGATCTCGCGGCTCGATCCGGGGGGGCCCATAACGAGGATCCGAACACCCGAAAACTCGGGGCGCAGCGCGAGCCCCTCCGGGACGGTGGCGACGCAGAGCCCGGCGGCTCCGGCCCCGAGCGCGGCCCCGCCGGCGTCGGCCGCTCCGTGCCCGTAGGCGTTCGCCTTGACCACCGCCCAGAGCTCGGCGCCTTCGAGCCCCCGGAGCACTGTGCGGACGTTCCGCCGAAGGGCCCCGAGGTCGATCGTGATCTCCGAGCGGTGCATGGTCGGAGCTTAGAGCCCGTAAACCGACGCGTCCCCCCGAGCCACGGCCGGGGGTCTGACCCCGGGGCGTGTCCGGTCTGGCGGTGTCAGGCGAGGACGGCGGGGAGCGCGGCGATCAGGTCGCTCGCGACGAGGCCGGCGCGCTGTGACGCCTCGATCGACGCCCGCCCGTGCGCGAAGGCGGCGGCGGCGGCGGCGAGGCGCGGCTCCACGCCCTTGGCCAGAAACGCTCCGACGACGCCGGTCAGCACGTCGCCGGAACCCGCTGTCGCGAGCGACGGCAGACCTTCCGCGCAGACGAGCACGCCCTCGCCCGGTGCGGCGACGAGCGTGTCGGTGCCCTTGAGCAGCACGACGCAGCCGAACCGCTCGACTGCGCGCTGCGCGGCCTCGAGGCGGTGCGCGGAAACCCAGTCCGAGTCCTCACCGATCAGCCGGCCGAGCTCGCCCGCATGCGGCGTCAGCACGCGCGGCCCCGGCCAGGCGATCGGCTCGAGGTCGAAGAGCGCGTCCGCGTCGACGACGGCCGGAATCTCGAGCCGCCCGAGCAGCCGGCGGACGAGCTCCTTCCGGTCGCCCCCGCGGCCGAGCCCGGGACCGATCGCGAGCGCGCCCGCGCGCTCCGCCGCCTCGTCGACATCCTCGAGCGGCCGCTTCACGGCCTCGAGCAGCCGCGCCTCGACAACCGGCAGCGACTCTCCGGGCACGGCGACCGCGACGTAGCCCGCGTCGGCCCGGAACGCAGCCTCGGCCGCGAGACAGACCGCGCCGACCATCCCGGGCGAGCCGCCGACGACGAGGACGGAGCCCGCGCTGTACTTCGTGTCTCCGGGCCCGCGCCGTGGAACGAGCGCGAGGATCCCGGCGCCGACGGCGCGGTTCCGCGTCTCGATCGCCTCGAGGCCGATGTCGGCGACGACCACCTCGCCGGCGTGGAATCGGCCCGGAGCGACGGCGAGCCCCACCTTCGGCCCGTGCATCGTCACCGTGACCGCAGCGTCCACGGCCTCCCCGGCCACCTCGCCCGTGGACGCGTCCACGCCCGAGGGAAGGTCGACCGCCAGGACCGGCGCACGATGCTCGTTCATCCGCCCGATCAGCGCGGCCGCGTCGGGGCGCGGCTCGCCGCGGAAGCCAGTCCCTAGGAGCGCGTCCACGACGACGTCGGCGTCCGCGTCCAGCTCGTCCGTCGTCCCGAGGCCCTGGGCGCCGAGGATTCGCAGCGCGATCCGTCCATCCCCGCCGTTCGCGCCCTTCCCGCACACGGCAGCGACCTTCCGCGCGCCGGGGAACCGTGCCAGCACCGTCTCTGCGACCGCCCGACCCGCCCGTTCCATCATCGCGTCCACGTCGTGCCCCGCCTCGGCGGTGCGCAGCTCGGCCGCGGTGTAGAGCGGCTCGAGCATCACCCCTCTTCGACGACGCAGATCGCGGCGGCGAGCTCTCGAGAGTGCGTCATCGACAGATCGATCCGCCCCGCCCCGGCCTTCGCCGCCCACGCTCCCGTGCGTCCGGACAGCCGCACCCGCGGCTTCAGCCGCCCTGCGATCTCGATCTCCCGCCACGTGAACCGAACACCGATCCCGAGCGCCTTTCCGACCGCTTCCTTGCCGGCGAAGCGGCCCGCGTAGCTCTGCGCCGGATTCTTGCGAGAGTCGCAGTAGGCGCGCTCGGCCTCGGTGAAGCAGCGTTCGCGAAACGCGGGATATCGCTCCAGTGCGCGCCGGATCCGCTCGATCTCGATCAGATCCAGGCCGACGCGCACGACGCTAGAGGCGCTCTTCGAGCCAGTCCGGGAGTTGAGCGATCGAGGAGACGATCCCGTCCGGGCGGACGTTCGTCCGGTCGACCGCGTCGGGCCGGAACTTGCCCGTGCGAACGAGCACCGTCTTCATCCCGAAACCCTGCGCGCCGGCGATGTCCGCCTCGATGTCGTCCCCGACCATCCAGGTCAGCTCCGCGTCCCCGTCGACGGCCTCGAGCGCCGCCTCGTAGTACGCCGCGCTGGGCTTGCCGAGAATGGTCGCGTCTGCGCCCGCCGAGTACTCGAGGCCCGCGACGAACGCGCCCGCGTCGAGCATCGGCCCCCGCTTCGTCTGCCACCAGCGATTCTTGTGCAGGCAGTAGAGGTCGGCGCCGGTCTCGAGCTCCGAGAAGGCGCGCGCGAGGTTCATATAGCTGAAGACGAGGTTCGACTCGGGCGTCTCGTCGGCGCCGCCGAGGAGAACGGCCTCCGCGTCCTCGCCGACGAGCTCGATCCCCTCGAGGTCGGCCACGATCGCGTGCATCGTGAGCGCGAGCACCCGCTTGCCGGCGAGCGCGCGCGCCGCCGCCCGCGGCGTCGTCTGAAGCTCCTCGTCGTCGAGCTCGATCCCGATCCCGCGTAGCTCCGCAGCCAGCGTCGCCCGGGAACGGGTCGTGTTGTTCGTCACGAATCGGAGCCGGTGCCCGTTCTGCCGTAACCGCCGCACCGCCTCCGCGCCGCCGGCGATCGGCTCGCCGGACACCTGGAAGACGCCGTCGACATCGAGGAGAATCGCCGCCATGGACGGCGATTCTATTCGCGTCACTCGCTCGGTCGTGCTGCCGCTCGCGGAGATCCAGCTGCGGTTCTCTCGCTCGAGCGGTCCCGGCGGGCAGCACGCGCAGACCTCGGAGACGCGGGTCGAGGCGGTCCTGGACGTGAACGCGACCATGGCCCTGAGCGCGGCGCAGAAGAGGCGCGTCACGACGAAGGCCGGCCCCGTCCTCCGGGCGATCGCACAGGACGAGCGAAGCCAGCTGCGCAACCGCGAGCTCGCGGTCGGCAGGCTGGTGGAGCAGTTGCGCGAGGCGCTGCGCGTGCCGCGGAGGCGGAAGCCGACGAAGCCGACGAAGGCCGCGCGGGAGCGTCGACTCGAGCAGAAGCGGCGACGCTCGGAGACAAAACGGCTCCGTCGCCCCATCTGAGCGCAACCGAAAAGGGCGGGCTGGCGTTTATGGCTTGGAAGTCATGGCCCCGATCTCGATCACACTCGAAGAGCAGGATCCCGCGGTCGCCGTCGTCGCGCTGATCGGCGAGCACGACGCGTTCTCCGCGCGCCGCCTGGAGAGCGAGCTCGCCCACCTGATCGATAGCGGACTGCGGGTCGTCGTCGATCTCCGCGAAGCCTCGTTCATCGACTCGGCGACGATCAGCGCCCTCCTCGGGTCTCGGCACGACGCGGAGCAGGCGGAGCTGGGATTCACGCTCGTGCTCGACAGCGAAGAACACACGCAGGTGAACCGGATCCTCTCGATCACCGGGCTCGACTCGACGTTCGCCGTCTACCGGACGACCGGCCTGGCGACCGCCGCGGCGCGCGCGGGACGGACCGCCGACCACACGCTCAAGATCCCCTAGTCGATCCGATCCCGGGCGCAGCTCCTTGCGCTCGGTCAGGCCCGCTCCGTGGCCACCGGACTAAAGCGCGCCGACACGGGCAAGACCGAGCGGATGACCGACGATCTGATCATCCTCGACGGAACCACGTTCTTCTTCTCCGACCACTGCGGCGACGTGGAGGCCGAAGCGGCGGAGGGCTTCTTCTACCGCGACGTCCGGCACCTGTCCCGCTGGTGGCTCCGTGTCGACGGGAAGCCGATCGAGCCGCTCACGAGCAGGCGCGTCGACTACTTCTCCGCCCGGATCGTCGGGATCCCTCCGGGAAAGACAGACGGCCCCCCGCTCTCGATCCGGCGCGACCGCTTCGTCACCGAGGGGATGCACGAGGACGTCGCCGTCGAGAACTTGACCGACGACAAGCTGCGGGTCAGGATCGAGATTCGGTTCGGCTCCGACTTCGCCGACGTGATGGACGCTCAGGCCGGCGGCCCCGGGAACAGCGAGGGTCGCCGGTGGGTCGAGGTCGGCTCCCGCTCGGCGACGCTCTGGCACGAGCGGGAGGGGTACCGGCGAGGCACCGCGATCACGTTCAAGCGCCACTGCACGATGTCCGCGAACACGGCGAAGTTCGAGCTCCGGCTCGGCCCGCACGAGCGCTGGGAGACCTGCATCGACGTGTCCCCGGTCGTCGACGGGCGCCGCCGCGCGCCCATGCTCGGCTGCGGCTCCTTCGGCGCCCATGCACCGAAGATGGCGATGAGCCTCGACGACTGGATCGAGACATCTCCGAGGCTCGAGACGACCGACGCCGCGATCCAGCGCACCTACCGTCAGAGCCTGCTCGACCTGGCCGCCTTGCGGATCAGGCCCGAGGAAAATCGACTGCGCTTCGCGATGCCGGGCGGCGGTCTCCCCTGGTACATGACGGTGTTCGGTCGCGACAGCATGATCGCGGCCTACGAGACGCTGCCGTTCCAGGCCGAGCTGGCCGAGGCGACGCTCAGGACGCTCGCAGAGCTCCAGGCGACGGAATGGGACAACTTCCGCGACGCCGAGCCCGGCAAGATCCTGCACGAGCTCCGGCGCGGGACGCTCGCGGCGTTGAAGGAGATCCCGCACACGCCGTACTACGGGGCGCACGACACGACCTCCCTGTTCCTCATCCTGCTCGACGAGTACGAGCGCTGGACGGGCGACGCCGAGCTCGTGCGCCGGCTCGAGCCGAACGCCCGGGCCGCGCTCGGGTGGATCGAGGGGCCCGCCGACCTCGACGGCGACGGCTACGTCGAGTACCGCAAGCGCTCCAGCTCGGAATGGGCGCTCGACAACCAGTGCTGGAAGGACTCGAGCAACTCGATGCGCTTCGCCGACGGCCGCCAGGCCGAGCCGCCGATCGCAACGTGCGAGCTGCAGGGATACGCCTACGACGCACGGCTGCGGACGGCGCGGATGGCGCGCGAGCTCTGGGGCGATCCGGAGCTGGCGTCACGGCTGGAGCAGGAGGCAGCGGAGCTGAAGCGCCGCTTCAACCGCGACTTCTGGAGCAAGGAGCGGCGCCACTTCGTCCTCGCGCTCGACGGTGAGAAGCAGCAGGTCGATGCGATGACCTCCAACATCGGCCACCTCCTGTGGAGCGGCATCGTCGAGGATCGACGGGCCCGCGCGACCGTGCGGCGCCTGCTCGAGCCGGACCTGTTCAACGGGTGGGGACTCCGGACGATGTCGTCGGAGGACGGTGGTTACAACCCGCTCGAGTACCACAACGGCACCGTATGGCCCCACGACACCGCGATCGCCGCGGCCGGTATGCGCCGGTACGGCTTTCGCGACGAAGCCGCGCGCCTCTGCGAAGCGCTGCTCGAAGCGGCCGCGGCGTTCGGGCATCAGCTTCCCGAGCTCTTCGCCGGCTTCGAGCGGGACGACGGCAACGTGCCGATCGAATATCCGGACGCTCTCAAGCCCCAGGCCTGGGCGGCCGGGGCCCCGCTGCTCGCGCTGCGGACGCTCCTCGGGCTCGACGCAAAGGGCGGGCGGGCACGCTCGCGGCCGCACCTCCCGCCGTCGCTGAAGAAGCTGCGTCTCCGCGCGCCCGAGAGCAGTCAGAGGTCGAAAGGCTGAGCGCGATCGTCTTCGACGCGCTGGGCACGCTCTTCGACTTGGGCGACCTTGCCGAGAGCGCGACGTTCGCGCGGGCGCTCCACCACGCCACTGCCCTCACCCTCGCCGGAGCCTACGAGCCGTTCGAGCGGATCGCCGCCGCGGTCGACCCGGGCATCCCTGACCGCCTCGAGGCGGTGGAGCCCTACCCCGACGCACGGGAAGCGCTCGAGCTCGTCCGCGGCGCCGGCTCGGAAGCGTGGGTGCTGACGAACGGCGGGAGGAAGAGCACCGAGAAGCTGCTCGAGCGAGGCGGCCTTCGCGAGCTCGTCGCCGAGGTGCGGAGCGTCGAGGAGGTGGAGGCCTACAAGCCCGATCCGAGAACGTACGCCCTCGTGCCGGCGGGCTCAACGCTCGTCGCGGCGCACGGCTGGGACATCGCCGGCGCCCTCGCGGCCGGACTGGACGCCGTCTGGGTCGACCGCGACGAGCGGAGCTGGCCTCTTCCCGTCCCGGAGCCGGAGCGTCGAGCCTCGACACTCCCCGAGGCCGCCGAGCTCGCTACTCGACGGTGACCGTCTTGGCCAGGTTGCGCGGCTGATCGACGTTCAGGCCGCGCAGGCGCGCGATCCGGTAGGCGAGCAACTGGAGCGGCAGCACGGCCATCACGGCCTGGAGAAAGGCGGGCGTACGCGGCACGTAGATCACGTCGTCGGCGTGGTGCTGGATCCCCTCGTTTCCGTCGGTGGCGATCGCGATCACCTGCGCGCCACGCGCCCGTACCTCCTGGATGTTCGAGACGACCTTGTCGTAGATCACCTTCTGGTCGGTCGCGACGCAGACGACCGGCGTCTCGGAGTCGAGCAGCGCGATCGGGCCGTGCTTCATCTCCCCGGCCGAGTACGCCTCGGTGGGGATGTAGGAGATCTCCTTCAGCTTCAGGGCGCCCTCGAGCGCGACCGGCAGCCCGATGTGGCGGCCGAGGTAGAGGAAGAACGGCTTCTCGTAGTGGCGTTGCGCGATCTCCTCGATCGGGTGGCTCGCGTCGAGGAAGGTCGCCATTCGCTCCGGCAGCCGGTAGACCTCGTCGAGGATGTACGAGATCTCCTCCTCGGGCAGTGTCTTTCGCACCTGCGCCAGCTTGAGCGCGATCAGGTAGAGCAGCGACACCTGGGCCGTGAACGTCTTCGACGCGGCGACGCCCATCTCGAGCCCGGCGCGCGTGTAGAGGACGGAGTCGACCTCGCGAGTGATCTGCGTGCCCATCATGTTCGTGATCGCGAGCGTGCGCGCGCCCGACTTCCGGGCCAGACGCATCGCGGCGATCGTGTCGGCCGTCTCGCCGGACTGGGAGATGCCGATCACGAGCGTGTCCCTCGAGAGGACGGGGTTGCGGTAGCGCCACTCGCTCGCGATGTCCGGCTCGACCGGCACTCGCGCCCACTCCTCGATCACGTACTTGCCGACGACGCCGGCGTGGTAGGCGGTGCCGCACGCGAGGATGACGATGCGGCGGAGGTTCCTCAGCTCGAGCTCCGTCAGCCCGAGACCGTCGAGCACGAGCTTGCCGTGCCGTGCGCGGTCGCCGATCGTCTCGCGCACCGCGTCGGGCTGCTCGTAGATCTCCTTCAGCATGAACGTCTCGTAGCCGCCCTTCTCGGCGCTCTCGTCGTCCCAATCGACCGGCTCGATCTCCTTGTGCTCGATCTCGCCGTCCTGGCCGAAGAAGCGTGCGCCCTCCGGCGTGATCGCGACGATCTCGTTGTCCTCGATCAGCTGGATGCGGCGCGTCTCGCGCAGGAAGGCGGCGATCGAGGAGGCAAGGAACATCTCCCCCTCGCCGACGCCGACGACGAGCGGGCATTGCAGGCGCGCGCCGACGAGCAGGTCGGGATGGCCGTCGTGGATGACGACGAACGCGAAATGCCCCTCGAGCTGCCGGTAGGCCTCGCGTACGGCCTCGATCAGGTCGCCCGTGTAGTAGCGCTCGACGAGGTGCACCACGACCTCGGCGTCGGTCTCCGAACCGAACGTGTGCCCCTCGGCGAGCAGCGACTCCTTGAGCTCGCGGTAGTTCTCGACGATGCCGTTCAGCACGATCGCGACCTTGCCGTCCTCGCAGCCGGTGAGCGGGTGCGCGTTCTCGTACGAGACCGAGCCGTGCGTCGCCCAGCGCGTGTGGCCGAGCCCGTGGCTCGACTGCGACCCGTTCGAGCCGGCGGCGTCCTTCAGGAACTGGAGGTTGCCGACCGCACGGACGTAGTCGAGGCCGCCGTGCTCACGCAGCGCGATCCCCGCGGAGTCGTAGCCGCGGTACTCGAGGCGCTCGAGGCCCCGGAGGAGCAGATCCTTGGCCGGGCGACTCCCGACGTATCCGATGATCCCGCACACCCTGAAGCTCCTCTCGTTTCCGCCCAGTTGACTTCCGGGTGAATCGAAACCCTCCCGCAAAACGGCAAAAGCCCGGCCTCATCCCCGCTTCCTGCGTTGAAAGCGGTCAGCCGAGCTCTCGTCGAACGAGAGCCGCGATGGTAGCACAGAGACGCTGGGCTTCCGCGACCGTTTCCGCCTCCGCGAGTACGCGAACGACCGGTTCGGTGCCGGAGGGTCGGACGAGGATCCGACCGCTCTCCCCGAGCTCTGCGTTCAGCCGCGCGACCTCGTCGTGGACGGCCTGCGGAAGCTCCCGACGCCCGACCGCGACGTTCTCCGTCGTCTGGGGGTAGCGAGGCATCGCGGCCGCGGCCGCGGCAAGCGTCCGACCCTTCAGCGCCGCGCAGAGGAGCAGCGCGGCGGCGAGGCCGTCACCGGTCACGTGGCCCTCGAGCCAGATCACGTGGCCGGACTGCTCGCCGCCGAGGATCCCGCCTTCGCGCCGGAGCGCCTCGGCCACGTAGCGGTCGCCGACATCGGTCGTGACGACGCGAATCCCGCGCTCAGCCATCAGCCGGTGGAAGCCCAGGTTCGCCATCGAGGTGACGGCGACGAGGTCGACGCCGCGGTCGAGCGCGAGGATCGCGACGATCTGGTCGCCGTCCACGACCTCTCCGGCCGCGTCGACCGCGAGCATCCGGTCCCCGTCCCCGTCGAAAGCGATCCCCAGATCCGCCCGAACCCTTGTAACGGTCCGCTGCAAGGAGGTGAGCGCCGTGGCGCCGCAGCCGACGTTGATGTTGGTCCCGTCCGGCTCGTCGCCGATCGTGGTCACCTCCGCGCCGAGCTGCTCGAAGGCCTGGGGCGCGATCCCGGAGTAGGCGCCGTTCGCGCAGTCGACCGCGATCCGCAGCCCGGAGAGGTCGGCGCCGAAGCGCTCCAGCACGTGCTCGAGGTAGCTGTCGGTCGCGACGCCGACCTCGTCGATCTCACCGCCGCCGGTGGCGGGCGCATCGAGGAGCGCCTCGATCTCCTCCTCCTGCGCGTCGGTGAGCTTGCGTCCCTCTCTGTCGAAGAGCTTGACGCCGTTGTACTCGGGCGGATTGTGCGAGGCGGAGACGACCGCGCCGAGGTCGAGCGCGAGCAGGGCGCCCGCGGGGGGCGGCCGCCCCCCGCCGCGCACCGCGGACCCGCCGGCGGAGGCCACCCCTTCGGCAAACGCCCGCTCGAGCTCCGGGCCGGAGGCGCGCGTGTCGCGGCCGACGAAGACGCGGCCGCCGCCCGACCAGAGCGCGGCCGCGCGACCGAGCCGCTCGACGAGCTCCGCGGTCAGGTCTCGACCGACGACGCCCCGGACGCCGTCGGTTCCGAAATAACGTCGCGGCACGGCGGCGCAGCATACGCGGCGCGGCGCGGACAAAGGCCAGGCAGCGCAGCTTTTTAGCGCTTAGAAAACTGGGGCGCCTTGCGCGCCTTGTGCAGGCCGGCCTTCTTGCGCTCCACGATGCGGGCGTCGCGCGTGAGGAACCCGGCTCGCTTCAGCGGCAAGCGCAGCTCCGGATCGGCCTCGACGAGTGCTCGAGCGATGCCGTGCCGTACCGCTCCGGCCTGGCCGCTCGGACCGCCGCCGTGGACGCGGACGCGGATGTCGAACGTGCCGGCGGCGCCGGCGGTCTCGAGCGGCGCGAGCGCTAGCGTGCGGTGCGTCGCGCGCGGGAAGTACTCCTCGATCGTCCGGCCGTTGAACCAGGTCGCGCCGTCGCCCGGGCGGAGGATCACGCGGGCGACGGAGGTCTTTCGCTTGCCCGTGCCGAGGTACTGGGCGACGGTCGCCATCAGACGGCCACCTTCCAAGGCTTCGGCGCCTGCGCCTCGTGCGGGTGCTCCGGGCCGGCGTAGATCTTGAGCTTGGTGATCTGCTGCCGCGCGAGCCGGTTCCGCGGGAGCATCCCCTTCACGGCCTTGCGGAGCACCTCCTCCGGGCGGCGGTCGAGCTGCTCCCGGAGCGTGCGGCTGCGGAGGCCGCCCGGGTAGCCTGAGTGGCGGTAGTAGCGCTTCTGGTCGAGCTTGTTGCCCGTGACGAGCACTTTCTCGGCGTTGACCACGACGACGAAGTCGCCCGTGTCGACGTGGGGCGTGTACTGGGGCTTCCCCTTGCCGCGCAGCATGTCGGCGATGCGCGTCGCGAGCCGGCCGAGGGTCACGCCCTCGGCGTCGACGAGGTACCAGTCGCGGGGGATCTCGCCCGGTTTCGCGTTGTAGGTCTTCATCACAGAAAGGGCGGACCAGAGGCGTCCGCCGGCCCGAAATGTAGCAGCCCGGTGCGGAATCCCGCCGCCCCGCCATGGGGACGGATGACGGACGTAGCGCGCCGCCCCCGCGCGAGCTCGGCGAGGAACGGCGCGGCGGACTCGACCTCGGCGCGGATCGGTGCGCGGTTCGTGTCCGGCTCGCCCGGTCGGTGCGGATGGGTCGGGACGACGTTCCAGCACAAAGCCTCGATCCCGAGCTCCTCGAGCGTCCGGCGGACGATCGTCGCGCTCGCCTCGGCGGGGCCGTGCCCCGTGAGCTGGCGCTCGGACGTGAACGGGAGCCCGGAGACGCGGGCGCCCCGGTACCCGGCGGCCTCACCCACGAGCAGCAGCGTCGCCGCGGCCTGGCGCTCCAGGTACGTGACGAGCCGTCGTCGCCGGCGGTCGGCTCCCTTCCCTTCCCGGTAGAAGTTGAAGGTCGCGCCGATCTCCGTGCGGGCGAGATCGTCGACGAACCTTTTCGCGCGCACGTCGTCACTATGCTCGGTGCGCGCGAGAGGACGCATGGGGATGCTCGCCGCGCTCTGCGCCGGTGTCGTCGCGACGGCGGCGCAGGCCGCGAGCCCGCCGCAGGGCTTCCAGTCGGACGGCAGGTTCGCGGCGAGCTACGCGGCGCGCGGGGTCTCGAGCGTTCCGGCGACGACGCAGCGGGTCAGCTGTTACGCGCCCGAGGTCGCCTACACGCTCGGCCTGGACGGCTCGCAGGGCTATCCCGACGGCGGCGGGACGACGTGCGGGGGCGCCGTGACGACCGGCGAGAGCCTCGGCCCTTATCCGACTCAGGACGTCGCGAACGCGCCCTTCCGCGTCAAGGACCACTCCGAATCGGACCTTCACGTCGATCCGACGAGCCCGCGCCATCTGATCGGCGTCAGCAAGTGGGTCGTGAACGCGGAGGGCTACAACCATCTGACCGGCTTCTTCGAGTCCTTCGACGGCGGCCTGACGTGGCCGGTGCAAGGGCACATCCCCGGCTACGAGGGCTGGACGGACAACTCCGACCCGGTCGGCGCCTTCGATCCGTGGGGGAACTTCTACGCCGTCGTGCTGCCGTATCAGTTCGACTATGCGGCGAACGGGACGCATCGGTTCCTCTCGCCGCGCGTGAACCCGTCGCTGCCGCGCTCCGGGATCGCGATCGCCGTCCACCCGCGCGCGTCCGCCGCCGCGACGGCCTGGCTGACCACGCGCGGTACGAGACCGGACTTCATCGCCACGACGCCCTTCGCGGGCCAGAACGTCTTCGACAAGCAGTGGATCGCGATCGACACGAACCGCCGCAGCCGGCACTTCGGCCGCATCTACGTCACCTGGGCGATCGGCGGGGACGACGCCGACTTGCGGGTCTACTCCTCACACGCGGACGCGCGTCCGGACGGGACACACGGCGACTGGTCGACGCCGAAGCTGATCCTCCCGCAGGCGCGCGGGTTCGGGGACAACGGCTCGCTGCCGCGCATCGCGCCGGACGGGACGGTCTGGGTGGCCGCGGCCACGTTCCACGGCGACAGCTCGCCGTTCACCGTCACGGTCACGTCCTCCCGGAACGGCGGCGTCACCTGGGCTCCGCGCCGGGCCGCTCTCCGCTCCCAGTTCGTCCCGCGCTACCAGAACACGACCTTCCGGTCGGCTTTCGGGGAGGCGTTCTTCGTCGGACCGCGCAAAGTCGGTCGCTTCTATCCGCTCTACCTCGCCTACGAGCAGGCGCGGAACGGTCCTTCGATCATCTACCTGACGGCGTCGCTCGACGGTGGACGGCGTTGGCGACGACCGGTGCAGGTCAACGACAATCGCGGCCCGGGGGAAGCGCTTCAGCCCAACCTCGCCGTCGCGCGGAGCGGGACGGTCTCGATCGCGTTCTACGACCGGCGCCTCCCGTGCCCCGTCCAGGGCGGCGCCGAGGCGACGGGCGCCGGACTGCTCTTCGACGCGAACGCGCCGTACGGGCGCCGCAACTACTGCGTCAACACGGCGATCCAGTTCTATCGCCCCGGTCTGCGGCCGATCGGCCACAACGTGAGGCTCTCGGCGCATACCTGGGATCCGCAGCTCTCGTCGCCGCGCTTCGACTGCATCTGCGCGCCGCAGAGCTTCATCGGAGACTACTTCGGCGTCGATTCGGGCGGCAGCTTCACCTACGCGGCGTCGGTGACGACGTTCAACGCGGCCGGGGAGAACATCGGGTTCAACCAGCAGCAGCTGGTGTCGAAGATCCGGACGCCCTAGCGCGAGCTACGCGGCCCTGTCTCTTCCGGACATGGCCGGGGTCAGACCCCGGCCATGTCCCCGGCCGACGGAATGACCTGCAAAACGGGCGATTCTGGCCAAGGGGCGGACATGTCCCACGGACACGTCCGCGCGGGGCGGGGTTGTGGAGGAGCTACTCCCACTCGATCGTGGCCGGCGGCTTCGAGCTCAGGTCGAGGGCCACGCGGTTCACGCCGGGGATCTCGTTGATGATCCGGCTCGAGATCGTCTCCAGCAGGTCGTACGGGAGACGGGCCCAGTCGGCCGTCATCGCGTCCTCGGACGTGACCGCGCGGATCACGATCGGGTACGCATACGTCCGCTCGTCGCCCTGCACGCCGACCGATCGGATCGCCGGGAGAACGGCGAACGACTGCCACAGCTCGCGGTACAGGCCGGCGCGCCGGATCTCCTCCTGCAGGATCGAGTCCGCCGACCGCAGGATCTCGAGCCGCTCGGCCGTGACGTCGCCGATGATCCGGATCGCGAGCCCCGGGCCCGGGAACGGCTGACGCCAGACCATCCGCTCCGGCATCCCGAGCTCCTCGCCGACACGGCGTACCTCGTCCTTGAAGAGCAGCCGCAGCGGCTCCACGAGCTGCATCCGCATGTCGGCCGGGAGGCCGCCGACGTTGTGGTGCGACTTGATCTTCGCCGCCACGCCGTCCTCGCCCCCGCCGGACTCGATCACGTCGGAATAGAGCGTCCCCTGGACGAGGAAACGGATGTTCCCGAGCTTCCCCGCCTCCTCCTCGAAGACGCGGATGAACTCCTCGCCGACGATCTTCCGCTTCTCCTCCGGATCGTCGACGGCGGCGAGGCGGATGAGGAACCGCTCCTGCGCCTGGACGTGGACGAGCGGCACCTTGAAGTGGCCTCCGAACGTCTCGACGACTTGCTCGGCCTCGTTCTCGCGCAGCATCCCGTGGTCGACGAAGACGCAGGTCAGCTGGTCGCCGACGGCCTTGTGCACGAGCAGCGCCGCGACCGCCGAGTCGACGCCGCCCGAGAGCGCGCACAGCACCCGCTCGGACCCGACCTGGGCACGGATCCGATCGACCTGCTCTTCGATCACGGCGGCAGGCGTCCAGGCCGGCGGCGCGTCTGCGACGGAGTAGAGGAAGTTCTTCAGCAGGTCGGTGCCGTGCGGCGTGTGCGCGACCTCGGGATGGAACTGGACACCGTAGAGCCGCCGCCCCGGCTCCTCGAACGCGGCGATCGGCGTCGACGGCGACCCTGCCACGATCCGCGCCCCCTCAGGAGGCGCTACGACCGAGTCGCGGTGGCTCATCCAGACCGTCTGGTCGTCGGGAAGGCCGGCGAAGAGCTCCGAGTCGTCCGCGTGCAGCTCGGTCTTCCCGAACTCGGAGACGCCGGTCCGGTCGACGCGGCCGCCGAGCTCTTGCGCCATCAGCTGCATTCCGTAGCAGATGCCGAGCGTCGGGATGCCGAGCTCGAAGATACGCGGATCGATCCGCGGCGCGTCCTCGGCGTAGACCGACGCGGGCCCGCCGGAGAGCACGATCGCGTGCGGGTTGCGCGCGCGGATCGCCTCCGGGGTGATGCCGTGGCCGACGAGCTCGGAGTAGACACGGCACTCGCGCACCCGCCGCGCGATCAGCTGCGAGTACTGGCCGCCGAGGTCGAGCACGAGCACCGGCCGCTCTTCGGGAGCGCGATCGGGCAGTGGCAGGATCTCAGCGCCGATAGTTCGGCGCCTCCTTCGTGATCGTCACGTCGTGCGGATGCGACTCGCGCAGCCCCGCGCTGGTGATGCGCACGAACTGCGCCCGCTTCATCTCCTCGATCGTCGCCGCCCCGCAGTAGCCCATCGCCTGGCGGAGCCCGCCCACGAGCTGGTGGAGGATTCCTGCGAGCGGCCCCTTGTAGGCGACGCGGCCCTCGATCCCCGCGGGTACGAGCTTCTCGACGTCCTCGACGTCGCCCTGGAAGTAGCGGTCCTGCGAGAATTCGCGCGCCTTCATCGCTCCGAGCGAGCCCATGCCGCGGTACTCCTTGAAGCGCTCGCCCTGGTGGATGACGACCTCGCCGGGCGACTCGTCGAGGCCGGCCAGGAGGGAGCCGGCCATGATCGAGTCGGCCCCCGCGGCGATCGCCTTGGCCAGGTCGCCGGAGGAGGTCATCCCGCCGTCCGCGATCACCGGCACGTCGTGGGGGGCGGCTGCAGCCGCGCAGTCGTAGACGGCGGTGACCTGCGGGACGCCGAC
Source organism: Gaiellales bacterium (assembly GCA_038253005.1). Lineage (GTDB taxonomy): Bacteria > Actinomycetota > Thermoleophilia > Gaiellales > Gaiellaceae > 3-1-20CM-4-69-9. The sequence goes on along the minus strand of JBBSHO010000002.1, from coordinate 31,976 downwards.
GCCGGCGACGACGCGCGTCGTACAGATCGACCCGGGCCCGATCCCGACCTTGACCGCGTCCGCGCCCGCGTCGATCAGCGCTTCGGTCGCCTCGGCGGTCGCCACGTTCCCCGCGATCGTCTGCACGTCCCATTCGGACTTGACCCTGCGCACCATCTCGACGACCGAGGCGGAATGGCCGTGCGCGGTGTCGACGACGAGGACGTCGACGCCCGCCTCGACGAGAGCGCCCGCCCGGTCCCAGGCATCGGCGCCGACGCCGACCGCCGCGCCTACGCGCAGCCGCCCCTGCTCGTCCTTCGACGCATGCGGGAACTCGATCCGCTTCTGGATGTCCTTGACCGTGATCAGGCCGCGGAGCCGCCCCTCGGCGTCCACGACCGGGAGCTTCTCGATCTTGTGCCGATGGAGGATCTGCTCGGCCTCGGCGAGCGTCGTCCCGACCGGAGCGGTGACGAGCTCGCGCGCCGTCATCAGCGCCGAGACGGGCTGCGCGGTCTCTTCCTCGAAGCGGAGATCGCGGTTCGTCAGGATCCCGACGAGACGGCCGTCACCGTCGGTGATCGGGACACCGGAGACCTTGTAGCGCGCCATCAGCGCGAGCGCGTCGGACACGAGCGCGTCAGGTGGGAGCGTGACCGGCTCGACGATCATCCCCGACTCCGACCGCTTGACCTTGTCCACCTCGGCCACCTGCGCCTCGATCGACAGGTTGCGGTGAAGGACGCCGATCCCGCCTTCGCGCGCGAGCGCGATCGCGAGCCTGGCCTCGGTGACGGTGTCCATCGCCGCCGACACGACCGGGATCGCGAGCCGGATCTCCCGCGTGAGCCGGGTCGCGGTCGAAACGTCGTTCGGGAGGGCGCGCGACTCCGCCGGAACGAGGAGCACGTCATCGAAGGTGAGGCCCTCTCTCGAGAACTTCCGCTCCAGCTCAAGCAGGCGCTCGACGTCCGTGCGCCCGAGCTGGAGCTCCATCAGCAGCTCCCCTCGTGTGCGGTGGCGCGGAGTCCTCTCAAGTGGCGAGCGATGGTATCACCGGGGCCCGACGACGCGTTAGCTCGCGACGGCCTCGAGCTCCTGGACCTGCACGCCCCCCTGGAGTCGTCCGGCCTCTCGCGGGTCGAAGCGGCCGGCGCCGAGCTCGAGCGTCGAGGCTGCGCCCGCGGCGACCGCGCTCCGGAGCGCCTCGTCGAGTGGGCGCTCGGCGAGCCGCGCCGCGAGGAAGCCAGCCAGGAGGACATCGCCCGAGCCGACCGCCGAGACCGGCTCCACCCTCGGCGCCTCGGCGCGGAAGCGGAGCTTGCGGCGCTCCTCGCGGAAGAGACCGAAGCACGCCGACTCCGAGGTGATGAGGACGTTTCGCGCGCCGATCTCGGCGATCTGATCCAGGGCGACCATGCAGTCCTCGTCGTCGCGAAACTCCTGGCCGACGAGCCCCTCGGCCTCCCGCTGGTTCGGCGAGACGAGGAACGGCTCGGCTTCCACGCCCAGGCGCAGAGGCTGGCCTTCGGAGTCGAGCACAGTCGGGACGTGGCGCCGGTTCAGGTCGCGGATCGCCTCGGCGTAGAAGGCGTCTTCGACAGCACGCGGGAGGGAACCGGCAAAGACGACCATGTCCGCGCCGCGCGAGAGGTAGCTGATCTTGTCCAGCAGCATCGCGAGCTCGTCCGGCGTGACGGCGGGGCCCCACTCGTTGATGTCGGTGTAGGAGCCGCCGGTCGGGTCGACGACGGCCGTGGAGGTGCGGGACTCGTCGCCGATCCGGACGAAGTCGTTGAGGATCGCCTCGGAGGTCAGCTCCTCGACGATCCGCGTGCCCGTGCGCCCGCCTGCGAGACCCGTGGCGACGACGGGGACGCCGAGTCGCTTGAGCGCGCGGGCGACGTTGATCCCCTTCCCCCCCGCGAGCGTCAAACCCTGGCTCGCGCGGTGTCGCTGGCCGCGCTGAAAGTTCGGAACGGTCAGCGTCCGGTCGAGCGCCGCGTTGAGCGTCACCGTGATGATCACGAGAACCAGCTTCCTAGGTGTGCAAGCGTGCGGCCGGCGTAGAAGCCGACCCGGCCGCCGAGGCCGGGACGCGAGATCGACCGCGCGGCGACGAGCGGCCGTGCACCGACGAGCGTCCGACCGGAGAAGACCTCGATCGTGCCGAGCCGCTGTCCCCGTCGGACGGGAAGGGAGACCGCTGCGGGGGCGACGACGCGCTCGACCAGCGGCCTGTCCATGCGCACGAAGCGGGCGAGCGGCCGCGCGGCGACGAGCGCGAGCGGCGAGCGGCCGTAGCCGGCGGCGAGCCGCAGATAGACGTGGCTCGGCTGGACGATCCAGACGGGGCGATAGAGCTGCAGGCTCCAGCGCAGCAGCGAGGCGAGATCGGCGTTTCGCCGGCTCCGGTCCGGGCTGCCGAGCACTGTCGCGAAGATCGTCGTCCCGTTCCGGCGGACGGCGGCGACCTCGCACCAGCCGGCGGCGCCCGTGTGGCCGGTCTTGACGCCGTAGAGGCCGGGGAAGACGCCGAGCAGGTCGTTCCAGGTGTGCAACCGCCGGCCGCCGGCGATCGAGTCCGTCCGCTCCCGGACGATCGAGCGGACGACCGGATCGCGCATCAGAATCTCGGCCAGGGACGTCACGTCGCGAGCGCTCGAGAAGTGACCCGGCGCGTCGAGACCGTCCGGCCGGGCGAAGTGGGTGTGGTCGAGCCCGAGCTCCCGCGCCTTCGCGTTCATCAGCGCGACGAACGCGCGCTCGTCGCCGTGCGAGACATCGTCCGCGAGCGCGTCGGCGGCGTCGTTCGCGCTCTGGATCAGCGCGCCCTTGAGCAGATCGCGCACCGAGATCCGCTCGCCCGCGCGCAGATTGATCGTGGACTCGCCGACCGCAGCCGCGTCGGAGCGGACGGTGACGACGTCGTCCAGCCTGGCGTGCTCCAGCGTGACGAGCACGGTCATCAGCTTCGTGATGCTCGCGATCGGGACGCGCGCGTAGGCGGCGTGCTGGGCGAGCGTTTCGCCGGTCGCAGGGTTCTCCACGAGGTAGGCCCGAGCCGAGACGGGAGGCGCCCCTGCGTGCGCCGGCGCGGCGAAGGCGAGCGCCGCGGCCGCCACGGCGAAAAGCCGAAGCTTCACGGCGTCAGGCTAGCCGACGCGGATCTGCTGGCCGACGTGCAGGGTCTTCGGGTCGATACCCGGATTGAGCCGGAGGAGCTCGTCGACGGTGGTGTTCTCCTTCGCCGCGACGCCGCCGAGGGTGTCGCCGCTCTGGATCGTGTACGTCCGACCGGCCGTCGTCGAGGTCGCCGTCGTATCGGTGGACGTCGTACTGGAGGTCACCACGGGCGGCGTCGTCAGCGTGAGCTTCGCGCTCGTGGTCGCGCGCGTCGTCGTCGTCGCGGCCGCCGTCGGCAGCGCTCCCGCCGTCGTCGTCGCTGACGTCGAGCCGCCGAGCCCGGCCTTGATCAGCAGCACGGCGATCGTCACCGCGAGCAGGAACGCCGCGGGCGCGCCGTAACGCTTCAGCTCGCGGCGGGCCGGGTCCATCCGGCTACCAGCCCGAGACGGCCCAGACTTCCCGAGCGTACCGGGACGCCTCGGCCGCCGCAGCGCTCCGCCAGTCCATCCCCGAGACGCGGAACGCGTAGATCACGTCACGCGAGACGTTCACGAGCGCGCTCGCCGGACCGCTCGTGAAGGCGCGCGCGACATCGGCGGGAGTCGCGCCCTGCGCGCCGACGCCCGGCAGCAGCAGCACCGACCGAGGCAGGATTCGCCGCGCCTCCCCGACCGCGCGCGGATGCGTCGCCCCGATCACGGCGCCGACCGAGGAGAGGCCCCGGTCGCCGAGCAGGTCGGCGCCCCATTCCTGCACGAGCTCCGCCACCTGCTGCCAGAGCGGGCGACCGTCGGAGAGGACGAGATCCTGGATCTCCGCACCGCCCGGGTTCGACGTCTTGACGACGCAGAAGATCCCGGCGCCGTGCCGGCGGCAGGCCGCGAGATAGGGCTCGAGGGAATCCCCGCCGAGGTAGGGGTTGACGGTCAGTGCATCCGCCAGAGCCGGGGCCTCCTCTCTGGACTCGAGGAAAGCCGTCGCATAGGCGCGCGCCGTCGAGCCGATGTCGCCGCGCTTCGCGTCGGCCAGCACCTGCAGCCCCGCGGAGCGTGAGTACGCGCACACCTCCTCCAGAGCTCGCAGGCCGTCGGCGCCGAGCGCCTCGAAGAACGCGACCTGCGGCTTGACGCCGACGACGTACGGCGCAACCGCGTCGACGAGCCCGCAGCAGAAGCGTGCGCACGCGGCGGCGGCGGCCTGGCGACCGAGGTGGACGTCGCCGCGCAGCTCGACGGGCAGCAGGTCGGGCCGCGGGTCGAGGCCGACGACGAGCTGGGAGCGCTTCCGCTCGACCGCCTCTGCGAGCCGGTCGGCGAAGTGCGTCGTCGCCACTGTCACCATGGGGTAAGGCTACTGCCGTCCCCGGATATGGCGAGGGCCGCTGGCGCGGCCCTCGCACACGTGGAGGAGGTGCTCGGGGCTAGCTGCCGCCCTTGACCGCCTGCTTCAACTGACTTCCGGCCGAGAACTTCGGCACGGTCGCCGCCGGGATCGTCACTTTCTGGGACGGGTTGCGGGGGTTCACGCCCTGGCGCTCGGCCCGGTCCTGGGTGGTGAACTTCCCGAAGCCTGTGAACGCGACGGCCTCGCGCCGCTTGAGCGAGTCCGTGATCGCGTCGAGGAAGGCGTCGACCGCCTTCGCCGCATCGCGAGTCGAGAGCCCGGCCTTCGACGCGACCTCCGATACGAATTCCTGCTTCGTCAAGTCTCTCTCCTCCTGGTCGACGGTTTCAACAACCGGAAAAAGACCCTAACAGGCGCGTCGGACCCGCTCAACCATGCGGGTTTGCTGCGCTTTTTGCAGCATCCAGCACTTCGCTCGCCCGGAAAAGGGGGCGCAGGCGCACCGCTGCACGCGCGAGCGCGTCGGCTCCACCCTCCTCCCGATCGACGACGCAGACGGCCGTGCGCACGACGAGACCGGCGTCGCGGAGCGCATCGACGGACTCGAGCAACGCGCCGCCGGAGGTGACGACGTCCTCGACGAGACACACCTGATCGCCCTCCTCGTAGACGCCCTCGACGCGCTTCGAGGTGCCGTAGTCCTTGGCCGCCTTGCGGACGATCAGGAACGGGATCCCCGAGGCGAGCGACCCGGCTGCGGCGAGCGCGACGGCGCCGAGCTCCGGACCGGCGAGCAGCTTCGCGTCGGGCTCGTACTCGCCAGCGGCGGCGGCGATCCGCTCGCCGAGCTCGGCGAGGACGTCGGGGCGCGTCTCGAAGCGGTACTTGTCCAGGTAGTAGCGCGAGCGCTTGCCTGAGCGGAGGAGGAAGTCTCCCTCGAGGTAGGCGTGCTCCCGTAGGGCGAGGCGCAGCTCCTCGTCGGTCACCGGGCCGCGCGGAGCACGTCGCGCGCGAGCGACAGCAGCCGACCGGCGTCGGCGGCTCCGTCGGTGAGCGAGACCATCGAGCCGTCCTCGTAGTAGAGGTCGACGCGCTCGCGTGCCGTCGTGCGACGCCGGATGAAGGCGCCCCCGGCGAGCATCCCGGCGGCGACACCGATCAGCGTGGCCGAGCTACGACGCATCCTTCTTCTTCCTCGGAGCGGGTTTCTTCGCGGCGGCGGGCTTCTTCTTCGGCGCGGGCTTCTTCGTCGCGGGCGACGGCTCTTCCCGCGCTGCGGGCTTCGAGACGACCGCGCGCAGGGCGCTCTTCAGGTCGTAGAAGACGAGGCCGACGGTCGGCTCGGCTGCGGTCGTGGCGGCGATGCGGGTCTTCCCGTCACGCACGACGAAGACGCTTCCCTCCGGCGTCGCGGCCTCGAGCTGGTTGAGAGGACCGTCGCTTCCGCTCTTCACCGCCTCGGCGCCGGCGAGCAGCTCGGCGGCGGCCGCGGCGAGGTCTGCGGCGCGCTGGCCGTCGGCGAGCGTCGAGCCCGCAACCTTTCCTCGCTCGTCGAAGATGACCGCGGCCTCGACCTGCGAGGAGATCTCCGTCAGGTCTGCGAGAGCCTGCTGGGCGTCCATGACGGAAGCATAGGGATACTCCCGCGACATGCGAACGCGAAAGCGAGATCTCCTGCGGAAGTTCTTCGCCGACCGGGGGACGCACCTGGCCGCGATGATCGCCTACTTCGCGCTCCTTTCCTTCGTCCCGCTGACCTTTCTGGCGCTCGCGCTGCTCGGGCTGACCGGACGGGCCGACGAGTCGAGCTTCCTCGTGCGCGAGATCAAGCACGCGCTGCCCGGGACGCCGATCGACCGGATCGTCGGCCTCGTTCACACGGTGCAGGACAACGCGGCCGCGCTCGGGATCGTCGGCGGGACGGCGCTTCTTTGGACGTCGCTCTCGCTGTTCAGCGTGCTCGAGTCGGCGTTCAACATCGTCTACGGGAGACCGAACCGGTCGTTCCTGCGCGGAAAGGGGCTCGCCTCGGTGCTGATGGTCGGCTCGCTCGTGACGCTCTTCGTGGCGCTGCTCGCGGGCTCGCTCGGAGTTGCGGCCCTGAAGCAGTACGCGCCGCACGTCGTCGGCAACGGACCCGCCGCCTACGCGCTCTCGATCGCGATCTCCCTGGTCGGGGTCTTCGTGTTCCTCGTCTCCGTCTACTACCTGCTGACAAACGCGGAGGTGTCCGTGCGGGAGGTGCTGCCGGGCGCCGTGTTCGCGACGGTGCTGCTCGAGGCGACGTTCCAGGTCGTGCCGATCTACCAGCGCTACGCAGCCTTGAACCCGGGCCTCCGCGCCTTCGGCGCGCCCGCTGTGCTCCTCGTCTGGCTCTACGTGATGGCGAACGTGATCGTCTTCGGAGCCGAGTTGAACTTCTGGCGAGCCAGACGCACCGAGCAGCAGCTCGTGGAAGAGCTGCCCGGCCTGGCCTAGTGGTTGGCCGGGGCGAGCGAGGCGAGCAGCGAGCGCGCCGCGCGGGCCCGATGGGAGTGCCCGGACTTCCAGGCGTCGCCGAGCTCGGCGACCGTTCGCTCCTCGCCGTCCGGGACGAAGATCGGATCGAACCCGAAGCCCTCGCCGCCCCGCGCAGCCTCGGCGATCCTCCCGGTGAGCACCCCGCTCCCGCGGGATTCCTCCCGCGCAGGCGAGAGGCACACCAGCTCGCACACGTAGCGCGCCCGGCGCCCCTCGTCCGCCACTCCGGCGAGGTCGCCGAGGAGCCATCCGACCGGATCGTCCCCGGCCGAGCGCGCCGAGCGGATCCCGGGCTTCCCGCCGAGACCCTCCACCTCGACGCCCGAGTCCTCACCGAGGATCCACATGTCGAGCCCGGCGACACTCCGTCCGAACCACGCTTTCGCGCGTGCGTTGTCGTAGTACGTCTCGCCGTCCTCGGCCGGCGTCTCGTCCGCCTCCAGCAGCTCGATCGTCCAGCCGGGAAGCACCCGCTCGAGCTCGCGCGCCTTGTGCTCGTTCCTGGACGCGAGGATCGCGATCACTCCGCCCATCGCACCTCCGCGACGTCGTCCACCTCGGCGATGCGTGAGACGAGCTGCGCCGCGCCGGTCGTCCGCGGCAGCTCGACGTCGAGCGCGAGCCGCCGTCGCTCCCCCTCCTGGCTCACCTCGAGCGACCGCATTCGCGCGCCCGCCCGCTCGACCTCGTCGACCACACCTCCGGGGCTCGCCCCCGCAGGCAGCTCGACGAGCAGACGTCCGTCCTCGGGCCGGAAGCGATGGAGGATCCGGAAGGCCAGGACCCGAAGCGGCCAGAGCGATACGAGCACGAGCGCCGTCGTGATCGCGGCCGCGCTGTAGTAGCCGGCGCCCGACGCCAGCCCGATCGCGGCGACGACCCAGAGCGTCGCCGCGGTCGTGAGCCCGCGCACGGAGAGGCCCTGGCGGATGATCGCGCCCGCGCCGAGGAAGCCGATCCCGGTCACGATCTGCGCGGCGATCCGTGTCGGGTCGGCACGCACGACGCTCGCGCCCGAGGCCAGGAACGAGTGGAACCCGTAGGCGGAGACGATCGTGAAGAGCGCCGAGCCGACCGAGACGAGCAGGTGCGTCCGCAGGCCGGCCTCCCGCTCGCGCAGCTCCCGCTCGACGCCGATCGCCCCGCCGAGCACCGCCGCGAGCACGAGCCGCAGGAGCGACTCGTCCCAGCTCAGGGACGGGATGCTATGCACGCACCGTCTCCGCGGCCTCGAGCTGCGCCGCTGCGATCTCCTCGATCCCGCCTGCCGCGAGCTCGAGCAGCTCGTCCAGCCGCGCGCGCGAGAACGGCGTCCGCTCGGCCGTCGCCTGCACCTCGATCAGGGCGCCGTCGCCGGTCATGACGACGTTCATGTCCACCTCGGCCTGCGAGTCCTCGGAATAGTCCAGATCGAGCAACGGCTCGCCGTCTACGATCCCGACCGACACGGCCGCGACCGACCCCGGCAGCGCCCGGCCCAGGCCGAAGCGGTCGAGCGCGCGACGGGCTGCGACGTACGCGCCGGAGATCGCCGCGCAGCGCGTGCCGCCGTCCGCCTGGAGGACGTCGCAGTCGAGCCAGAGCGTGCGTTCCCCGAGCGCCTCGAAGTCGGTCACCGCGCGCAACGAGCGGCCGATCAAGCGCTGGATCTCGACCGTCCGGCCGCCCTGCTTTCCGCGCGACGCCTCCCGGTCGGTGCGCTCCCCGGTCGAGGCCGGCAGCAGCGAGTACTCGGCGGTCATCCACCCGCGCCCCTTGTGCGCGAGCCAGCGGGGGACGCTGTCCTGCACCGAAGCCGTACACAGCACCTTCGTCTTGCCCTGGCTGAGGAGGACGGCGCCGTGCGGTTGCTCCAGGTAGTCCACCTCGAGCTCGAGCGGGCGCAGGTCGTCCGGCCGGCGGCCGTCGCTTCGGCTCACGCGGCGGCCGCCTCGAGCTCGGCCACGGTCACGCGCTCCACCTCGCCGAGCGGGAGCTGGAGGAACCGCTCGCCGAGCGCGGCGAAGAGCGCCGGATCTCCGGTCGTGAGAAAGCGGTAGGCGCCGTCGCGCGCGGGCTCGTTCTCGATCCCCTTCCGCCCGAGCGTCTCCGCCACCTCCCGCGCGGTCTCCTCCGCCGAGAAGACGAGCGTCACGCCGCGCCCGAACTCGCGCTGGAGGATGGGCCGGATCAGGGGATAGTGCGTGCAGCCGAGGATGACCGTGTCGCAGCCGGCGTCCTCGACCGGCGCGGCGTACTCGCGGACGGCCTCCACCGTGGCGGCGCCGTAGGGCTGCCCGCTCTCGATCAGCGGCACGAGCTGCGGGCAGGCGACCGCGGTCAGGCGCGCCCCCGCGTCGAGCGTCCGCACGAGCTCCTCGTAGCGGCCGGCCGCGACCGTCGCCTGTGTCGCCAGGAGCCCGATCCGCCGGTTCCGCGTCGCCTGCACGGCGGCGTGCGCCTCGGGGGCGATCACGCCGACGACCGGAACGGACAGGGCCTCCTGGAGCCCGGGCAGCGCCGCCGACGTGGCCGCGTTGCAGGCGACGAGGATCAGCTTCACGCCCTGCCCTTCCAACCAGGCCCCGATCTCGTGCGCGAACCGGCTGATCTCCTCCAGCGGTCGCGGGCCGTACGGCAGCCGAGCGCCGTCGCCGAGGTAGACGAAGTCTTCGTGCGGAAGGGTGACGAGACACTCGTGGAGGACGGTCAGGCCGCCCATCCCCGAGTCGAAGACGCCTACCGGACGCGGATCCACCCGGCGATCGTATCGCCGGGCTACGCTGTGCAGCCTCGTGGTCCGAAGGCCTCTCCTCGTGTGCGCCGCGCTCCTCACGAGCCTCGGCTGGACGGGGAGCGCGGCGGCCGGCGGCTTTACGCAGACCGAGACGAAGGTGACGATGAGCGACGGCGCCCGGATCGCGGTCTCGTTCTTCGAGCCGACGGGAACGCCTCCGGCGGGGGGCTGGCCGGCGGTGATGCTCTTCCACGGCCTCGGCAAGACGCGCAACGACGCCGACTTCGACCTGCCGACGATGAACCAGGAGGCCGCGACGTCGCTCGCGCCGAACGGCTACGCCGTCCTGACCTTCGACGCGCGGGCCCACGGTGAGTCGGAGGGGCTCTTCAGCCTCGACGGCCCGCGTGAGCTGGCGGATACACGTGAGCTCTTCGACTGGCTGACGAGCCACCCCGAGATCGACGGAAAGCACGTCGGCGCGTTCGGCGTCTCCTACGGCGGCGGGATGACGTGGCTCGCCGCGGCGGCCGGGGTGCCGTTCGCCGCGATCGTCCCGGCCGCGACCTGGACCGACCTCCGTCAGGCGCTTGCGCCCGACGGCCTCGTGCGAGCAGGGATCGTCCTCGGCTTCGCCCAGGACATCCCCGCAGAGCGATACGCGCCCGGCCTCAGGTCCCTCCTTTCCGACGCGTTCGCCGGTCGGAACGTTCCGGCGCTTCGCGACCTTCTCGCCGTGCGCTCGGCGGCGCCGCGCCTCGGCCGGCTGCGCATCCCGACCCTGATGCTCCAGGGACGGCGGGACTTCGCCTTCGACGCCGATCAGGCGCTCGTCGCGTTCCGGCGGCTGCGCGGGCCGAAGCGCCTCTACCTGGGCGATCTCGGCCACACCCCCGCGGCGAATCCGCTCGCCGAGTTCCCACACTACGAGGGCGAGGCGCGCGCCTGGTTCGACCGCTTCCTGAAGGGCGTCCCGAACGGGATCGACAAGCGGCCGCCGATCGAGATCGCTGCCGATCCGTGGACGGGGAGGACGATCAGCTTCGGGACGGTCCCGCCCACCCGCCGCCTGCGCTTCGACTTCGCCGCGCACGGCGTTCTCACCGGGCCCGGGAGGCTCGTGCGGACGACGCGGCGGATCGGCCGCGTCGAGACGTTCGGCTCCCCGACGGCACGTGTGACCCTCTCCTCCCGAGCCGGCTACCAACACCTCGTCGTCGTCCTGAGCGCCATCCGGCCGAACGGCACGGAGCTCCTGATCGCGGACGGAGGCGCTGCGACCGCGGACCTCGGGCCGAAGCCCCGCACGGTCACGATCAGGCTCGCCGACGAGCTCACGCCGATCCCCGCGGGCTCGCGCCTGCGCTTGACGATCGGCGCGCGCTCGACCGTCCAGAACCTGGCGAATCTGGTCTACCTCAACACCGTTCCGGACACCTCACGTGCGACGATCGGGCGCGTCGTGCTCTCCGTCAGCGCGCTGCGCCATCCCGTCTCGCCGTGATCGGCCAGCTCGCAGCGGTCGTCTCCGCGCTCGCGCTCGCGGGCTCATCCACGCCCGGGGTCACGCCGACGACGATCACGATCGGCGGAACGGCGCCGCTCAGCGGCCCGGCCGCCGCGTTCGGATCCGTCGGCCGCGGCGCGGACGCCTATTTCCGCTGGGTGGACGCCCACGGCGGCGTGAACGGGCGGAGGGTCGTCTACAAGTACCTCGACGACGGCTACGACCCGGCGCAGACGGTCCAGCTCACGCGGCAGCTGGTCGAGGAGGACAAGGTCTTCGCGATCTTCAACACCGTCGGCACCGAGCACGCACTCGCGATCCGCTCCTACCTCAACGACCGCAAGGTGCCCGAGCTCTTCGTCGGCAGCGGCGTGAGCAAGATCGCCTCCGACCGCGCGAAGTACCCGTGGACGATGGGGTATCTCCCGAGCTTCGTCGGGGAGGGCGCGATCTACGGGCGGCGCATCGCGGCGACCAGGCCGCACGCGCGGATTGCCGTCCTCTACGAGAACTCGGACTTCGGCAAGGAGATGGCGAGCGGCCTTCGACGCGGACTCGGCGGGAAGGGGAAGATCGTCGCGACCCAGTCCTACGACGTCACCGACACGGATGTCGGCTCGCAGATCGCCCGGTTGAAGGCCTCCGGCGCCGACACGCTGATGCTGTTCGCGACGCCGAAGTTCGTCATCTTCGGCTATGTCGGGGCCTACCGGCTGGGGTGGCGGCCGCAGTTCTACGTCAGCTCGGTCTCGATCTCGCCGGACATCATGAAGATCTCCCGCGGCGCGACCAGCAAGGGCGAGGTCGCCGGCTCGGTCTCGATCGCCTTCGTCAAGGATCCGACGTCCTCGCTCTGGCGCAAGGATCCTGCCGTCGTCCTCTACCGGAGGATCCTCCAGCAGGAGCTGCCGGACGCGCACTTCTACGACGTCTACAACTACTACGGGATGGCGGTCGCCTACACGATGGTCGACGCCCTGAAGCACGCCGGTCGGAACCCGACGCGGGACAGCCTGCTACGGGCCGCCACGCACCTGGACGAGGTCAATCCGTTCCTCCTCCCCGGGGTCGAGATCAAGACCTCTCCGGGCGACTACTTCCCGATCGGGAAGGTCAAGCTCGCGCGCTATAGCGGCAGGGAATGGCGCTTCTTCGGGAAGCTCGTAAACGCCCGCGGATAGTTCTACGCTTCAACACTTGGGGACGATCCGCGTCTAAGCAACCTGAAACGACCGACAGAGCGTGAAAGGAAGGGGCGTTATGAAGACGTTTTTCAGGCTGGCGGTGTTCGCGCTTGCGGCCGTCGGGGTGCTCGCCTTCGCGAGCAGCGCGCTCGCGACGCAGCGCCTCGCCGTCTCGCAGCCGGGCGGCTCCGTCAAGATCAAGATCTCCCAGGATCAGTCCGATTCGCAACCGGCGAGGATCACGATCTACGTCCCGTCCGGGTACGCGCTCACGGCGACCCAGGCTCCCGGGACGAAGATCGGGACGACCACGGGCAACGTCTTCGCGCGCGATCTCGGCATCGCGCTCCCGCTGCAGGGGGACGTGGTCGTGGACGATCCGAACAAGCACCTGGCGGACCCGTGCTCCCCCGGCAAGCACCAGGCCGTGTGGATCCTCGCGCTCTCTGTCGCCGGGCAGAGCATCAACCTCCCGGTCTACGTCGACGCCACGCAGGGTCCCGAGCAGGGCTTCGGCAGCGCCAAGCTCGTGGTCTGCCTCGGGCCCGCCGACACGCCGGCGGGCTCGCCCGGTCGCTCGCCGAACGGAGCGCAGCTCCTCGACGCGACCTTCCAGGTGAGCGGCGTGTTCCAGGTTCCGGCGACCGGCGCGACGGTCTGGAAGGCGCTGACGACGCCGTACGCCTCCGGCAACGGCATGCCGAACGCGGCCGGCTCAGTCGAGACGCGCTCCTACGTCGGCTCCGGCGCGGTCACGATCAGGACCCGCGTCCTGAGCAGGGGGAAGCGGCTGCTCGCGGTCTCCGGCACGATCACGCAGGCCGGCCAGGCCGTCGCGTCCGCGACGGCGCGCTTACTCCTGAACGGCAGGCCGCGCTTCTCGGCCAGGACGAAGGCCGGCGGTGCCTACAGCATCTTGCTTAAGAACACGAGCAGGAAGCGAACGACGACCACGTTCCAGGTGCGGACGACGGTCGGCGACCGTGACGTCACGGCCACCGGCTGCACGGGCCCGACCTTCCCGAGCGTGCGCTGCGTCAGCGCGACCGCCGGCGGCTTCACGGCGGTCAGCAGGAAGATCAAGATCCGGCTCTAGCGTCCCGGCGCATCGGCCGTTCGAGACGGGGCCCTTCGGGGCCTCGTCTCGTATCCTGGACGGATGGCGCCGGTCCGCGTGGGAACGTGCAGCTGGGCGGACGAGGCGCTCTCGAAGCACTGGTACCCGCCGGGCACGCCGGCCGGTGAGCGGCTCGCCTACTACGCGCGTCATTTCGACACCGTCGAGGTCGACTCCACCTACTACCGCGTCCCGGGCGAGGAGATGGTGGCGCGCTGGGCCGAGCGGACGCCGCCGGGCTTCGTCATGCACGTGAAGGCCTTCGGGCTCATGACGAGGCATCCGGTCAAGCTCGAGCAGCTCCCGCCCGACCTGCGCGAGGGCGTGCCGACCGACGCGCGCGGCCGGGTCGACCGGCCGCCGCGCGAGTTCCGAGCCGAGGTCTTCCGGCGCTTCCTGGAAGCGCTCGAGCCGCTGCGCTCGGCCGGCAAGCTCGGCGGGATCCTCTTCCAGCTCCCGCCGTACGTCGTCCCGAAACCCGCGTCCTTCGAGTACCTCCGCTGGGTGCGCGAGCAACTCGGGGCCGACGAGCTGCTGCTCGAGTTCCGGCACGTCGGCTGGCTGGAGGAAGGGCGGCGGGCCGAGACCCTCGGCCTCCTGGAAGAGCTGCGCGCCACGCACGTGATCGTCGACTCGCCCCGCATCGAGGGCGCCGAGAACGTGGCGCCGACGGTCCTCGCTCTGACGAGTCCGACGCTCTACGTCCGCTTCCACGGCCGGAACGCCGGGACGTGGAACAAGCGTGGCGGAAGCGCCGCCGAGCGCTTCGACTACCTGTACGCAGACGAGGAGCTGCGCGAATGGGTTCCGCAGTTGCGGGAGCTGGCGGGCCGGGCCGAGCAGGCGTTCGCGTTCTTCAACAACAACGCGACGAGCGACGACGGCCGCGGTGGGCGGGTCTCGCAAGCGGCGACGAACGCCCAGATGCTGCGCGGCCTGCTCGAGGAGGCGGCTGTCCCGGTCGCGAGGTCGAGCTAGCTCATCTCCGGCCGGATCCGCCGGCGCTAGAGTCACCCCGATGGACGTGCTCGCGGTCATCCACGGAGAGCAGGTGCGAGCGTGCGTGTTCGGCGACGTGGTGTCCGGGCGCGGACATCGCCTCGAGGAGTGGAGCCCGGCCTGGGGAACGCCGCCGCCCCGGCCGCTCGACGCCTACGGCGCGGTGCTCGTCTTCGGCGGCGCGATGCACGCCGACCAGGACGCTCACCATCCGTGGCTGCGAGAGGAGAACCTCTTTCTCCGGCGCCTGCTCGGCCTCGGGACGCCGGTGCTCGGGATCTGCCTCGGCGCGCAGCTCCTTGCCAAGGCAGCGCACGCCTCGGTTCATCCCGCCTCGCGGTTCGAGATCGGCTGGTACGAGGTCGAGCTGGCCGCCGCGGCGAGAGACGACGAGCTCTTCGCGCGGCTCCCGCGCCGCTTCGACGCGTTCCAGTGGCACTACTACACCCACGGCCTCCCGGCCGGCGCCGACGAGCTCGCACGCAGCGCGACCTGCACCCAGGCCTTCCGGCTCGGTGCGAGCGCCTGGGGAGTGCAGTTCCATCCAGAGGTGACGCTCGAGCAGGTGCAGGGCTGGGTCGACGACAAGGACGAGGTTCCGGTCGACGCAGAGGCCTTGCTGGCGGAGACCCGCGAGCGGATCGCAGGCTGGAACGAGCTCGGCCGGGAGCTCTGCGGAGCGTTCGTCGAGGTGGCCGAGCGGGTTGGCGCGGCCGCTCAACCCTGATCCAGCGGCAGTTCCTCGTGGCGGGACCAGTCGTGCCACGATCCGGGATAGTTCCGGGCGTCGTATCCCGCGGAGCGCAGTGCGAGCGTGGCGAGGGCCGAGCGCGAGCCGGAGTGGCAGTAGGCCACGATCTCCCCGGCGTCGCCGACGAGCTCACGCAGCTGATCCGCGGAGAGGGGCTGTCCCGGTCCTGCGAAGAGCCGCTCGACGTGGACGTGACGCGCACCGGGAATCCGGCCCTGGCGCGGATCGCATGGATAGCCCTGGCGACCGCTGAACTCGTCCTCGGTGCGCACGTCCAGGATCGTCAGGTCCGGGTCGTCGAGGCGACCGGCCAGCTCCTCCCGCGTCGGCACGGCCTCCAGCCGCGGCTCGAACCGCGCCTTCCCCGGCTCGAGCTCGACGGGCCCGACCTCGAGCTCGCCCGGCCAGGCGGCGATCCCGCCCAGGAGGACGGCCACGCGCGGATGTCCCGCGAGCTCGGCCATCTGCGCCGAGGGCATCGCGCCGACGCCGTCGCCGCGGTCGTAGAGGACGAGCCGCTCCTCGCCGGTGAGGCCGTGCCGGCGCAGGCGCAGACCGACCTCCGGCGCAAGCGCCTCGAGCGTCGTGCGATCCGCGAGCGGCGGCGGGGAGCCGAGCACGAGCGGCCGCGACCCCGGGATGTGCCCGCGGGCGTGGGCGTTCGGGCCGCGCACGTCGCCGAGGTAGAGATCCGCCTCGCCGAGGCTCGCCGCGAGCCATGCCGCGTCGACCACCGCGGGCAGCTCAGTCACGCGCGAGGAACCCTTCGCGACCGGCGAGCAGCTCGCGCTGAGGCTCCCACATCCGTTCGTCGAGCTGCGGCGCGTGCGGCAGGACGACCGTCACAGGGTGGCGACGACGCCCAGCTCGGCCGCGATCGCCGGCCGCGCCGAGAGCCGCTCGACCCAGGCCGCGAGCGCAAGGAACCGATCGAGCTCCACGTCCATCCGGTCGCGCGCCCGCAGGATCCACGGCACGTACGCGATGTCGGCGAGGCCGTACGCGCGGCCGGTCAGGAACGGCTGGGCGTCGAGCCGCGCGTCGAGGGCGGCGAGCTGGCGGTCGAGGCCCACCCGCGCTCCCTCCTGCCCGCGCCGTAGCGCGTAGTACTCGTCCCCGAGCCGATCGAAGTCATTGACGAGCAGCCGCGCCTGTGCGCGCTCGGCCGCATCGGCCGGCAGTAGAGGAGGCTCGGGGTACCGCTCCTCCAGATACTCGTCGATCACGGCCGATTCCGGTAGGACGAACGCATCGTCCTCGAGCACCGGCACCTTGCCGAGCGGGTTCCTCTCGTAGATCCAGGCCGGTCGGTCGGAGAGATCGACGGGGACGGCCTCGTACTCGACGCCCTTCTCGGCGAGCACGATCCGCACGCGCGCGCAGTACGGGCACCGGTCGGCGTCGTAGAGCGTCAGCACGCTTCGATCTTATTGGTAGCCGCGCTCCGCGCCCTCGAGGCCCATCAGGCCGGCGATCTGCACGAGGAGCTCGGGCGCCGGCGGCAGCTCCGCCGGGGCGGACGCGATCCGGGCCACCGTGCGGACGCGGGCCGGATCGGCGCCGGTAAGCCGGGCGACGAGGGTCGGGTTCGCAGCGAGCGAGAGCTCGTCCGCCGTGCTCAGCGGGCCGTAGTAGGTGGGGACGGAGAGGTACTCGTCGACCATGCGGCCGCGCTCGAAAAGGAGGAAACGGACGACGGCGCCCTCCTCCTGGGCGAGCGCCACGGTCACCGCTCCGAGCCGGTCGGAGAGCTCGCCGGCGAGCCGCCGTTGCGCGCTACGGTCGCGGTTGCAGAGATCGTCGTAGACGGAGATCCAGCCGTTCCGGGCCGGCGTGACCTCGGTGCCCGCACTCCGCCCGAGGCGCGGCACGAACTGGCGGACGGCGCGCTCGACGGAGAGCTCGTCGTCGGTCTGGACGTGGATCGAGCCGAAGGAGGCGGGCCGCTGCTCCTCCGCGAGCCGGCCGGCGAGCTCCGCGACGGGCGCAGCGAGCGTGAGCAGCGTCTCGCGTAAGCCCCAACGCTGATAAATGGCGCTCGCGCCGCGGTTCGACTCCTTCACCTCGAGCTCCAGCATCTCCACGCCGTCGGCCTGGAGCCGCTCGACGACCTCGCGCACGAGGGCGCGCGCGACACCGAGCCGCCGGGCCTCGGGGCGGACGTAGAGGTCGCTCAGGAAGCCCAGGCGCGGTCCCTTCTTCCGCGCGAGCGCAAAGCCGACGGGATCGCCCGCCTCCTCGGCGACGAGAGCGATCGCGCCGCGCACGATCTCCTCGATCTCGCGGAGCTCCCGCTCGGGGTCGAACGCGGCGTAGTCGGGGGGCGGTATCTCGGCCGCGAACGCGCGCCAGAGCTCGGCGAGCGCCGGCAGATCCTCGCGCGTGGCGGGTCGGATCGTCATGGGTGTCGGTGCGCGAGCAGCAGGTACTGGGCGGTCAGGTTCTGGAAGGGGCGAAAGCGGACGCCCGCGGCGCGGACGTCGGTCACGTCAGGGTAGAAGGCGAGCACTGCCTTGCGCAGCCCGAGGTCGCCGGCAGGCCATGCCTCGGGGCGGGCGAGGTGGCGCGCGAGGAACCAGTCGGCCGTCCATTCGCCGAGGCCGCGAAGGGCAGAGATGCGCGCCTTGACCTCCTCGTCGGGAAGCCGTTCGAGCTCGCCGTAGTCGAGGGTTGCGCGGGCGAGGCCGACGGCGTACTCCGCCTTGCGGCGCGAGAAGCCGACCTCGACGAGCTCCTCCTCGCTGGCCGCGGCGAGACGCTCCTCGGTGGGGAAAGCCACCGCGTGCTCGGCCGGCTCGCCGAAGCGGAGGATGAGCCGACTGCGGACGGCGAACGCCGACTGGAGCGAGACCTGCTGCGCGGTGATCGAGGTGACGAGCGCCTCGAACGGATCCGGCGCGAGCGGCGGCCGGAAGCCGGCGAGGCGCTGCACGATCCGCGCGAGCACCGGCTCCCCCGCGGCGAACTCCACGAAGCCGTCGACCCCGAGCTCGAGCCCGAGCAGCTTCCGCACGGTCGGCTCGGTCGCCGCGTCGAGCGGCTCGACGCCGACGCCCCCGGCCGCCGGCTCGATCCGCACCTCCCGACCCTCGATCACCCGATGGAGCCCGCCGTCACGCCAGAGGCTCGCGAGGTCGGGGCCGAACCGGCGGAAGCGCTCGGTCGAGAGCTCGAAGTCATACGGCTGCGGCAGGGGGAGCAGCGGCACAGCCGCGACCCTAAAGGCCATGTCCGGGGTCTGACCCCGGACATGGCCCGAGCCGCCGCCGGGCTCCTTCTTTCCGGCCTCAGCTCCGGCTGGGCGGCTCGACGGCGGCCGCCAGCTCGACGAAGTCCTCGAACGGCTCGAACGGCAGGCCCCGTTCCTCCAGGTAGTCGGCCAAACCGTCGCGCGCGAAAACCCGGCCCGCGGAGAGCGCCGCGCACCGGTCGGAGTAGCCGTCGCCGACGTACACGACCTCGCCGTCCGGCAGCGAGCCGCGCTTGCACGCCTCGCCGCACTCCACGCATTGCGCCTCGTCGCGCCAGCGCACCTGCCAGCCGTCGGGCGCCGCTTCGACGCTGTTCGCGCGCACCTCGAGCTCGAGCCCCTCGCGGGCGAGCACGGGCTCGATCAGCTCCGTAAAGCCGCTGGAGAGGATCACCGGCCGGTGGCGTTCGGCGAGCTCGCAGAACCCCGGTCGGATCCGCACCTCCTCGACGAGCCAGTCGCGCACCTCCTCGAGCGGCGCGCGGACGCTCGAGAACTCGAGCTCCATCACCTGCTTGAGCGTCAGCTTGCCGGGGCCGAGCTGGCCCTCGGCCTGCATGAACACCTCTCGGTCGCCGAATCGCTCGAGCACCATCCAGCCGGTGTCCTCCTCGGAGACCGTCCCGTCCCAGTCCAGAACGAGTCGCACCTAGAAATGCGAGGTGACGCCGGCCGGATCCTGGTCGGCGTCGCGGGCGCCGTTGTCGGACGGCTCCTCGTACCAGGAATAGGCGTACTTGCCGTCGTCGAGGCTCTTCGCCCAGCTCGAGAGCTTCAGCGGATTGAACGTGTCGCACATGACCGCGAGCTCGTGCGTCTCCGTCATCCCGATCGACTTCTCCGCGAGGCCCGGGTGCGGCCCGTGCGGCAGACCCGAGGGGTGGAGCGTCACCGAGCCGACCTCGATCCCCTTGCGCGAGCCGAAGTTGCCCGAGACGTAATAGATCATCTCCTCCGACTGGAGATTCGAGTGGTGGTACGGGATCGGGATCGCCTCGGGATCGAAGTCGAGCTTGCGCGGGCAGAACGAGCAGATCACGAAGCTCGGCCCCGCGAAGGTCTGGTGCGAGGGCGGCGGCATGTGGATGCGCCCGGTGATCGGCTCGAAGTCGTGGATCGAGAACGTCCAGGGGTAGACGTAGCCGTCCCAGCCGACGACATCGAAGGGGTGATAGTCGAGGACGTAGGTCTGGTAGCCGTCGCGCACGCGCACCTTCACCTCGTGCTCGCCGCGATCGGGGTGTGTGTGCAGCTCGGTCGGCGGATGGATGTCCCGGTGGTAGTACGGCGCGTGCTCCATCAGCTGGCCGTGCTCGTTGCGGTAGCGCTTCGGGATCGTGATCAACCCGGGTGTCTCGAAGACGAGGTGGCGCTGCTCGCCCTCCGGCCGGAACCGGTAGGTCGTCCCGCGCGGGACGACGACGTAGTCGCCCTGGTCGTAGTGGAGATCGCCGAACGTGGTCTCCAGCGTCCCCGAGCCCTCGTGCACGAAGATCACCTCGTCGCCCTCGCCGTTCCGGAAGAAGTACTCCATCGCCTCGTCGGGGCGGCAGAGCGAGATCTCGACGTCGTTGTTCCACATCAGGAGGCGCCGGCCCGTGATCGGGTCTCCGCCGGCGTCCATGCCCATCGTCTTGAAGTGCCGGTGCGCGTGCGCGTCGGGCACCCACTCGTCGCGCTCGATCGGCTCGAAGTCGCCGAGCTCCTTGATCCGGCACGGCGACTGGAGGTGGTAGAGGATCGACTCGTTGCCGGAGAAGCCTTCGAGCCCGAGCACCTCCTCGGTCAGGAGGGCGCCGTTCTCGCGGAATTGCGTATGCCGCTTGCGGGGGACCTCGCCGAGTCGCTGGTAGAAGGGCATGGCCGGAGGATATCCGTCGCCAGCCGGGTCTACGCGCCCGGGTAGGCCACGTTCTCGGCGCGGCGACCGCCCGCACGGCCGATCCGAGCGTCAGTGGTGATCAGGGAAGATTCGGCGCTTCGGCAAGCGCGAACTGCCCGGCGAACATGTTCCAATCAGACGATGCGGTTTCGCAGCACGCCGATCCCCTCGACCTCGAGCTCGACGACGTCGCCGCGCTGCAGCCAGCGGCCGTCACCATGCTCGAGGATGCAACCCGTCCCCACCGTCCCCGAGCCGAGGATGTCTCCCGGACGGAGCTGCGTGTTTCGCGCCGCGTGGGCGACGATCGCTTCCCAGGAGTGGTGCAGGTCGGAGAGGTTTCCGCGCGAGCGCTCCTCGCCGTTCACGCGTGCGACCATCGTCGCCGAGGAGCCGTCGAGCTGGTCCCGCGTGACGACGACAGGCCCGAGACTCGTGGCGAAGTCCTTGCCCTTCGCCGGTCCGAGTCCGACGCACATCTCCGCCCGCTGCAGGTCGCGCGCCGACCAGTCGTTCATCACGGTGAAGCCGGCGATCTCGCCGTCGGCGCCGATCACGGCGGCGACCTCCAGCTCGTAGTCGAGCTCCTCCGACCCGTCCGGATACGGCACGTCCGCGTCGGGCCCGTAGATCGCCGCCGGGTTGGAGAAATAGAAGACCGGCAGCTCGTACCACTCCGCCGGCGCCTCCTGGCCGCGCAGCGCTCGGGCGGTCTTCACGTGCTCCTCGAAGGCGTAGAAGTCGCGGACGGAGGGCGGCGACTGGATCGGCGCGAGCAGCCTCACGCCCGCGAGCGGGTACTCCGCGTGACGTCGCGCCGTCCCACCGCCGGTGAAGAACGCCTGCAACGTCTGCGCGGCGAGCTGGTGGACGGTGTCGCCTTCGATGATCCCGGGCCAGCCGCGCTCGAGCTCCAGCTCGATCGGCGTGAACGTGCACAGTCTCACGGCTCGGTGTGGACGATCACGTCGGCGATCTCCGGACGCTCGCGCCGGATGCGCTCCTCGATCTCGCTCGCTCGCTCGTGGGCCTCGGCCAGGTCGGTGGACGGGTCGAGCCGGAGGGTGAGATACGCGAGCAGCCCGTCCTCGGTATCCAGGAAGCGCAGAGACCGCACCTCGCCGCCGGTCGCCTCGCGGACGATGCGGCGCACCAGCTCGTCGTCGGCGCGCACGTCGCGGGCGCTCGGCGCCCTGCCCTCACCGACCTCCGCGAGCGGCTCCAGGTGCGTCTGGACGTCGTCCACCTCGGGCACGGCCTCGGCGATCGCGCGCTCGACCGCGGAGGCGACCTCGTGCGCATCCTCGAGGCTCAGCTCGCCGGGAAGCTTCAGGTGGAGCGAGACCTCGGTGCGGCCGCCGACGTCGAGGATGCTGACGTTGTGCACCTCGCGGACCCGCGGGACCTCGAGCGCGGCCGCGTGCGTCCGCTCGCGGATCTCCGCGTCGCCGGCGTGCGGCTCGACGTGGACGACGACGTCGCTTCCCGGCAGGGCCTCGTGCACGGCGGCCTCGACCCGGTCGGCCGCGGCATGGCCCTGGCCGACCGCCGCGGTGGGCGAGACGGTGATCACGACGTCCGCGAACTGCCGCCCGCCGGCCTGGCGCATCCGCAGCCGCCGCAGCTCGACGGCCGGCTCGACGTCCGCGATCGCCCCTCGAGCGGCCAACTCGGCCTCGGCGGGCGACTGGTCCATCAGGACGTCGACGTTCCGCCTCATCAGCCGCGCCGCCGCGAGGAGGACGAGCGCGGCGACGAAGAGCGCGGCGGCCGAGTCGGCGCGCGCATAGCCGGCGCGCACGAGCAGCAGGCCGACGAGGACGGCGAAGGAGCCGGCGAGGTCGCTCGCGAAGTGCAGGGCGTTCGCCTGCAGCGCCGCGCTCCGGTACCGGCGGCCGCCCCGCCACGAGACGACCGTGCGGCTGACGTCGACCGCGATCACGACCACGATCACGACGAGCGCGAACCAGGTGGCGTGGACGCCCGTCCCGGCGGAGCCGACGAGGTGCGAGATCGCGCGCCAGGCGATCAGCAGGCTCGCCGCGACGAGGATCGCCGCCTCGGCCAGCGCGGAGAGATGCTCCGCCTTCCCGTGGCCGAACTGGTGGGCCGGGTCGGCCGGCCGGACGGCCACCCCCACGGCGAAGAAGGTCAGCAGCGCAGCGACGAGATCCGTGCCGGAATGGAGCGCTTCCGAGACGAGCCCCAGGCTGTGCGTTGCCAGCCCGGTCACGAGCTTGAGCGCGAGCAACGCGGCCGCGGCGGCCACGGAGACGAGTGCGGTGCGGCGCTGCGGCGTCACACCGGAAAGCATGGCAGCAAACGAGAAGAGCCCGCCGAAAGCGGGCTCTTCTCAGCAGCGGTCGGGCCGGGTGTCAGCTGGTCGCGATGTCGCCGATGAAGACCTCGGTGACGCCGTCGGTCCCACGATCCTCCCAGTGGTGGTACCGGAGGTGCTGCTTGTTCTGCCGCTGAGCCGTGTACTTGAAGCTGAAGCGGCAGCCGGCGTAGCCCTGGTTGCACGTGAACGTGACGGCCGTCCCGGCGGTGGTCGGGGTGAAGAAGCCGGCGACGAAGTCGCGGTTCGTGCACTCGGCGGTGCACGAGCCCTTCGGGTTGAACGTCCCGCCGCTCACGGTCCCCTGGATGTAGCCGCTCGTCTTCCCTTTGACGCCGGGCTGGAGCAGCGTGCCGTGCTTGCCGCGGCGGACGACGCCCGGGCACGGATCGGCGCTCGGGCTCATCGGGCCGGTCGTCACGAACGTCCCCCTGTCCTCGCGGCGCACCGTGTACGTGCCGTCGTGGTTCGATCTCACCTTGTATGTCCGGTGCAGGGTGTCGGTCGCCCACACGCGGGAATCGCAGCCGTGGTCGGCGGTGCGAACGTCGTC
Source organism: Gaiellales bacterium (assembly GCA_038253005.1). Lineage (GTDB taxonomy): Bacteria > Actinomycetota > Thermoleophilia > Gaiellales > Gaiellaceae > 3-1-20CM-4-69-9. The sequence goes on along the minus strand of JBBSHO010000002.1, from coordinate 8,704 downwards.
GAACGTCAGCTTCCCGCCCTTCGGCGTCACCTTCGCGCCCTTGCCCTTGCCATCGCCGGGATCCGCGAGGCCGGCGGCTGCCAGCGCCAGCGCTCCCAGCACGATGGCGGTCAGAATCGCCAGTCGCTTCATCTGTGTTTCCCCCTCTGTTTTGCAGGCATTTGCTCGCGTGCACCTGAGAAGACGCCGCCGGGCTGCGGGTCTTGCGGTGCGCCCCGGTGTCCGCCAGGGCTACCCGGGTAGCGTTTCGAGCGGCCAGAGGACCACGTCCTGGCGGGCGGAGAAGTGGAGCAGCGGCTGCTCGTCCGGCAGCGCGACCGGGGCGATCGTGTTCAGCTCGATCTCGGCCTCCGCGGGCTGGAGCGGCCACGGCTCGTGGTGGATCTCCGCACTGTAGAGCGCACCGGCGAGGTCGGTCGTGTAGAGGCAGTAGCGATCCGTGATGAAGGACTCGATCGACCCGGCCTCGGCCTCGAAGACCTGCCCGGAAGGCCGGTAGCGCGCGCTGAACACGCGCCCGCTCCGACCGGCGCGCGAGCACGAGTAGTCGATCCACTCGCCACGCCGTTCCGCGTCGATCCGCGCGCGGAAGTACGGCAGCCGGTACGTGAGCCGCGCCGCGTCGACCGCGAGCCGGCTCGAAGCGTCGAGGCTGAAGAACCAGATCCCGGGCTTGCCGTCCCGCGTGACGTAGGTGCGCACGTTCAGCTCGAGGAAGCTGGAGACGCGCGGCAGCGGAAGCGTTCCCCGCAGACGGAGGCCGGTGACCCGGAACGGGGTGATCCCGAGCCACGTCCGGCCGGCGTGGCGGTCGAGCTCGAGCCCGCGCGGGACGTGCTCGCGGAGCGCCTCCTCGGGCACGGACCAGTGCGCGAAGAGGAGATCGTCCCAGGTCTGGCCCATGATCCAGGAGCCTCCGGGCAGCTTCCAGGGCCGGTGGACGACGCGGCGGAGCGAGCCGGCCTGCCGCGCGGGGGCGGAGAGGAAGTCGAGGTCGATCAGAGGTTGCCGCGCAGCGCCTGCTCGCGCTCGATCGCCTCGAAGAGCGCCTTGAAGTTCCCGTCGCCGAAGCCGCGGGCGCCGTGCCGCTCGATCACCTCGAAGAACAGGGTCGGGCGGTCCTGCGTCGTCTTCGTGAAGATCTGCAGAAGGTAGCCTTCGTCGTCCCGGTCGGCGAGGATGCGCAGCCGTCGCAGGTCCTCCCAGTCCTCGGAGATCTCGCCCACCCGGTCGGCCACGTCGGCGTAGTACGCGTCCGGGGTCTGAAGGAAGGCGACCCCTCGCTCCTGAAGGGCGTTGACCGTCCCGACGATGTCGTCGGTCGCGAGCGCGACATGCTGCACGCCCGGGCCGCCGTAGAACTCGAGGTACTCCTCGATCTGGCTCTTCCGCTTGCCCTCGGCCGGCTCGTTGATCGGGAACTTGATCTTCCCCTCGCCGTCCGTCATCACCTTCGACATCAGCGCGGAGTACTCGGTGGAGATGTCCTCGTCGCTGAAGTGGATCATCTCGGTCATCCCGAACGCGCGCTCGTAGAACTCGACCCAGTACTGCATCCGGCCGAGCTCGACGTTGCCGACCACGTGGTCGATCTGCTTCAGACCGACACCCGTCGCGGGCGAGCCGTTCGCGGACGGGGTCGCCTGATAGCCCGGGAGGAACGCGCCCGCGTAGTCGGAGCGGTTGACGAAGGTGTGGAGGTTCTCGCCGTAGGTGGCGATCGAGGCGAGCTCGACGCGACCGTGCTCGTCCTCCAGCCAGTGCGGCTCGACGATCCCGCGCGCGCCGCGCTGAACGGCCTGGCGGTAGGCCTCGGTCGCGTCGGGAACGCGGAGGGCGACGTCCTTCACGCCGTCTCCGTGCGCGCAGGCGAAGCGGCCGATCTCGCTCTCGCCGCGCAGCCCGCTCGTCAGGACGATGCGGATGTCGGACTGCTCGAGCACGTAGGACGCACGGTCGCGGACGCCGGTCTCGGGTCCTGCGTACGACGTCCGCGTGTAGCCAAACGCGTGCTCGTAGTAGAAGGCGGCCTGCTTGGCGTTCCCGACATAGAGCTCGACGTGATCCCAGCCGTCGAGCGGCATGAAGTCGGTCTGCGCCATGCCCGAATCCTACTCCGCCCTTGCCGGAGGCGCGGCCGCGCTCGTGGTCGATTGCGGGGAAGCCTCGTCCCCGACCGTCACATTGTCGAAGCCCCGGCGCAGGGGTCGTTCCTTCACCCCGAAGACGACGACCGCGAACACGATCGCGCACAGGATCGCGGACGCGAGGAAGGCCGGGTGAAGAGCGTCCGCGAGGGCGACGCGTAGCCGCGGGGGCAGCCTGTGGACGAGCTCCGTCCGGCTGCGCGCGCTCCGCGGCAGGCCCTGGTTGACGATCACGCCCATCAGCGTCACGCCGAGCGTCGCGCCGATCGAGCGGGCGAACTGCGTCAGCGCCGTGGCCGAGCCGATCGCGGCGCGCGGCACCGAGTTCTGCACCGAGAGGACGAAGACCTGCATCATCAGACCGAGGCCGATCCCCGCGACGACCATGTTCCGGGCGGCTTGGCCGTTCGTCGTGGCGAGACTCATGCGCCACAGCAGCAGCATCCCGGCGCCGAGCACGACCGGCCCCACGAGCGCGTTCGGCCGGTAGCGACCCGTGCGTGAGACCCACTGTCCCGACAGGATGCTGGTCGTCACCGCGCCGAGCATCAGCGGCGTCAGCACGACGCCCGAGGAGGTCGCCGACGTGCCGATCACGCCCTGCACGAAGAGCGGGACGTAGGAGATCGTCCCGAACATGGCGGCGCCGACGAGACCCATCGAGACGACGCTCGAGAGCACGACCCGGTCCCGAAGCAGGTCGAAGGGGATGATCGGCTCGGGCGACCGCCGCTCCACGACGGCGAAGAGCGCGAGCACGAGGACCGCCGTTCCGAGCGCGCCGAGGACGTGGCCGGAGATCCAGGGGTACTGCCGCCCGCCCCAGACCAGGCCGAGCAGGAGTGACGTCGTGCCTGCAGCCAGCACGCCCGCGCCGAGCCAGTCGATCGTGTGCTCCTCCCGCACGGCCCGGCGCGGCATCGTCACGTAGATGACGAGGAGCGCGAGGCCGCCGACCGGAAGGTTGACGTAGAAGATCCAGCGCCAGGTCGTGTGGTCGACGATGAAGCCGCCGACCGCCGGTCCGATGATCGAGGCCGCGGCGAAGACGGCCCCGATCAGGCCCTGGTAGCGGCCGCGGTCGCGCGGGGGCACGATGGCGCCCACGACCGCGAGCGCCAGCGGCACGAGCCCGCCCGCGCCGATTCCCTGCACCGCGCGGAAGAGCACGAGCTCGGTCATGTTCTGGGCGAGGCCGCAGAGCGCGGAGCCGACGAGGAAGATCGCGATCGCGATCAGAAAGAGCGGCCGGCGTCCGTAGACGTCCCCGAGCCGGCCGTAGATCGGGACGGTCACGGTCGAGGCGAGCAGATACGCGGTGAAGACCCAGGAGTACTGAGAGAAACCGCCGAGATCGGAGACGATCCGCGGCAGCGCCGTCGCGACGATCGTCTGGTCCAGCGCGGCGAGGAACAACGTGATCATCAGTCCCGCGTAGATCGCGAGGATGCGTCCGATCGTGAACCGGTAGCCCGGGGGCTTGCGGGCCAGACGCGCACGCAGCGAGGCCATCGCCCAAACGCTAGACGATCTACTCCGCGACGGGCTCGGGCGGTCGCACCCGTGGCGAGAGCAGGATTCCCGCGCCGATGGCCAGACCGCCGGCGACCTGCACCATCGTGATCCTCTCCTTCAGCAGGAGGAGCGCGACGATCGCCGCGAGAAACGGCTGGAGGTTCGCGAACAGCGCCGCCCTCGAGGGGCCGACGCGGTCGATCGCCGTGAACCAGAGCAGGTTCGTGAGCACGAGCGGCCCGAGCACGGCGAAGGCGAAGCCGACCCAGACGAGCGAGTTGAAGCGCCAGTCCTGCTTCCCGAGCTGCTGTCCTCCGGCGGCGAAGAGCGGGACGCAGACGGCCAGCAGGAAGACGGCGCTCAGCCGAAACGGCGAGTACCGGCGCATCAGCGGGGCGATCGCGACGGAGTAGGCAGCCCACGTCGCGGCGGCGCCGATCGCGAGCGCGTCTCCTTTCACATCCGATGAGAGCTTGCCGCCCGACGAGCCGACCGCGACGAGCGCGACGCCTGCGAACGAGATCGCGGCCGCGAGCCAGAAACGCGAGCTCAGCCGCTCGACGCCGGCGCCGCGCGCCAGCAGCGCGGTGAAGATCGGCAGCGTCCCGAAGAGCAGCGCCACGGTCGCCGCGGTCGTGAAGCGCAGGGCGTAGATGAAGCAGAGCTGGTTGAGGAAGAGGGCAACCGTGCAGCCGGCGACGCTCGGGATCTGACCGCGCCCGATCCGCAGCGAGCCCTCCCGCGGCAGCGTGACCGCGGCGAAGAGGAGCGCGGCGCAGGCGTACCGGACCGACGAGTAGGAGAGGGGCCGAAACCCGTGGTCGAGGATGTACTTCGAGACCGTGAAGTTGAAAGCCCAGAGCGTGACCGTCGCCAGCAGCATCAGGTCCGCGGTCGGCCGGCGCACCGTTCGAGCCTAACGAGCGGTTCGTTAGGCTTGCGCCGATGCGGGAGCCGACCAGGGAGGACGTCGACGCGCTCGTCGGCCCGGCGACGCCGCACTTCGCCTATCAGCTGCGCGCGCGCCTCGAGGAGCTCGTGCTCGAGCTACCGGCAGACCACGCCGTCAAGCGCTACGCGGAGGAGAAGATGGAGCTGCTCGACGCCCTCGGTCACGCGTCCTCGAAGGCGGAGGAAGGCGGTCGGGAGCCGCGCTCGCGCCCCGGCTGGAGCGGGCTCCCGAGCTCCGCGCCCGCGTACGACCCGCTGCCGCCGCGTCGATGAGCTTCGCCGGACGCTCCGTCCTCGTGACGGGCGGTACGCGGGGAATCGGGAAGGCGATCGCGCTCCGGTTCGCCGGGCTCGGGGCCACGGCCGTGGTCGTCGGCTACATGCGCGACGACGCCGCCGCCGAGGAGGCGGCCGAGGAGCTGCGCGCGGCAGGGACGGAGCCCGTTCTCGTGCGCGGCAACGTGGCCTCCGAGCGCGTCGTCGCCGAGCTCGCGGAGCACGGGCCCTACGACGCCCTCGTGCACAACGCCGCCACGGGCGTGATCCGCCCGGCGCTCGAGACCGAGGACAAGCACTGGGACTGGACGCTCGCGGCGAACGCGCGGGCTCTCCTGTCCCTCGGGCGCGCGTGCGCGCCCGCGATGCCGGCCGGCTCCGCGATCGTCGGCATCTCGTCGCTCGGCTCGATCCGCGTGCTGGAGAACTACGTGCTCGTGGGCGCCTCCAAGGCGGCGCTCGAGTCGGTCGTCCGCTACCTCGCCGTCGAGCTCGCCCCGCGTGGGATCCGGGTGAACGCGGTTTCGGCCGGCATCGTCGAGACCGGCGCGCTGGAGCACTTCCCGAATCGCGAGGAGATGCTCTCTTCCAGCCTGGAGCGGACACCGGCGGGCCGACTCGTGGAGCCGGACGACGTGGCCGACGCGGTCACGTTTCTCTGCTCCCCGGAAGCGGCGATGGTGTGTGGACACACGCTGATCGTCGACGGCGGCTTCGCCTTGCTGGCCTGAGATGGAGCCGACCGAGCACAACCGGCGCGCGTGGGACGAGGTGCACCGTCGGCGAGCGCAGATCCTGTCCGGGCGGCTGGGCCTCCCGCCGCAGGTCCGCCGGGCGCTCGCCGACCTGAAGGGGAAAAAGGTCCTCCACCTCCAGTGCGGGACGGGCAAGTCGACGGCCGAGCTGGCCGAGCTCGGCGCGACCGTCACCGGGGTCGACGGCTCCGAGGAGGCGCTCGACCTCGGCCGGGAGCGATGGCCCTCGATCCTCTGGGTTCAGGGCGACGTGCAGGCGCTGCCACGGGAGCTCAGGCGCGAGCGCTTCGACCTCGTCTACGCGGCGAGCGGCGTGCTGCCGTGGCTGCACGACCTCGCCGCCTGGGCTGCGGGGGTGGCCGGCGCGCTTCGTCTCGGCGGCGACTTCCTCCTCTTCGAGGAGCATCCGGCCGCGCTCTGCGTCGACGGGATGATGCGCTGGCGGGAAAGCTACTTCGACGAGTCTGCGGAGGCGGACCGCCTCTGGCGCCTCGGCCAGGTCGTGACGACGCTCGTGCGCGCCGGGCTCGCGATCCAGGCGCTCGAGGAGTATCCGGCCCAGCCGGGGAACTACCGGCGACTCGATGCGCGGGTACCCGGCGAGTTCCTGCTCTACGCGCGTAAGGCCGCCTAGCAGGTCGGGGGCGTCCTGGGTGATCGCGGTCAAGCCGCACCGGCGCTTGCGCGCACTCTTGGCGAGCCGGAACAGGAAGCGCGCCCCGGCCGGCTCGCGCATCAGCAGCCGGGGCTCGTCCACCAAGACGCAACGGCCCGCGAGCTACGCCAGATCGCATCGAGCGCGATCAGCAGCGCGGGTGGTCGGGGCGAGTTCTCAGCCCAGCAGCGCGAGCGCCTCGTCGATCTCGGCGTCCAGGATCGTCAGCGGCGGCGTAGCGGAGAGGAGCGAGCCGTCCTCGCCGGCCGGGACGACGATCACGCCGAGCCGCTCCGCCTCCTCCACATCGCCCGGCCGCGCCCGCAGCAGCCCTGCGCCGTGCCAGCCCGCTTCGGCGAACCGATCGCCGGCGACGCGGGCGCGGTCGAGCAGCTTCGGAACCTCCTCCAGCACGACGAGCGCTGCCGCGCAGGCGAGCGCGTTGCCGGTGTGCGTGTGCGTGAGCACGTCCTCCGGGCCGAGGTCCCACGCTTGCCCGAGGTCGCGCCGGACGAAGAGCGCGGCCGAGAGCGGGAGCCCGCCGCCGAGGGCCTTGCCGATGCACAGCACGTCGGCCACGTCCTCGCCCGGCCAGAGCTCGCCGATCCGCCCGAGACCCGCATAGATCGCGTCGACGAGGAGCAGCGCGCCCGTCTCGTCACAGCGACGGCGAAGCGTCTCCAGGAACCCGTCCGGCGGCACGCGGGCGCCGGCTCGGCCCTGCACCGGCTCGGCGATCACGCAGCCCGCGTCGGCCGGCAGCGGGCCCGGATCCTCCCCGTAGCCGCGCCGATAGACCGGCCCGGGGAGCCACGGCGCGAACGGCTCGCGCAAGCGCTCGAAGCCCGTCGCGGCGAGCGCGAGCAGCCCGGTCCCGTGGTAGGCGCCGTCGAAGGCGACGATCCCCGGCCTGCCGGTCGCGAGCAGCGCCGTCCGCAGCGCGATCTCGACCGCGTCGGCGCCGGTGACACCGAGTTTCGCCGGGTACGGCAGCAGCCGACGGCGCAGCTCGGCCGTCGACTCCGCTTCGGCGAGATCGCCGAGCGCGTGCATCACCGGCGCGGAGGCGATCGCCTCGAGCACGCGCGGGTTCCGGTGCCCGAGCGCCGCCACGCCGAAGCCGCCGGAGAGGTCGAGGTACTCGCGGCCCTCCGCGTCGCGCACACGGCAGCCCTCCGCCCAGGCCCATTCCATCGGCGCGTCAGGAACGGGAGAGGGAGCCGTTGCGGCCGGGGATCAGCCGCCCGAGTGTGTCCGCCGCGATGTAGCCGGCGATCTTCGGGTTCTCCTGCAGCCGGCGCAGGGAGTAGGCATACCAGTGGCGGCCGAACGGGACGTAGATCCGCAGTCGCCGCCCCTCGGCGACGAGCTCGTCGCCGAGCTCGCGGCGAACGCCGAGCAGCATCTGGAACTCGACCTCCTCCGGCCCGAGACCGTGCTCCGCCACGAGTCGACGCCCCTCGTCGACGAGCCACTCGTCGTGCGTGGCGATTCCGACGTAGCACCCGGCCCGCAGCAGCTCCTCGAGCGCGCGCACGTAGTTTGCCCGCACCGCCTCGAACTCGCGGAAGGCGACCTCAGGCGGCTCGACGTAGATTCCCTTGCAGAGGCGGACGCTCGGCTTCAGGTCGGCGAGCGTGCGGATGTCTCCGACCGTCCGCCGCAGCATCGCCTGGAGGACGATCCCGAGGTTGTCGTGCCCGGCCGCGCGCAGGTCGCGGTAGAGGCGAAGCGCGTCGTCGGTCGTCGACGAGTCCTCCATGTCGATGCGCACGAAGTTGCCGCGCGAGGCCGCGTCCTCGACGACCGTCTGCAGGTTCCGGCGGCAGAGGTCGTAGTCGAGCTCGAGCCCGAGCGCCGTCGCCTTCACGCTCACGTTCGAGTCGAGTCCGCACTGCTCGATGTCGGCGAAGACGTCCTGGTAGGCGCGCACGATCGCGGCCGCCTCCTCGGGTGTCGTGATCTCCTCGCCGAGGACGTCGATCGTCGCCAGCTTCCCGGCGGCGTTCAGCACGCGAACGGTCTCGCGGGCGTCCTTCAGCTCAGGCCCGGCGATGTAGCGCTGGGAGAGCTTCTGCACCACCGGCCGGGGCACGGCCGGGAGGAAGCGGACGATCGCGCGGTCGAAGAGCGCCACCAGTGGTCTAGCGCTCGCGCATGAAGCCTTGGCGCGCCGCGCTCACGAGCGCGACGGCCTCGGGAAAGAGGATCCGCATCGCGTCGCGGAGCGCGATCGCCTGCTCGTCGGCGCCGCCCGACACGTCCATGCGCTTCAGCGCCGCGCCGGTCAGCTCGACTGCGGTGTTCAGCGTCAGCGTGGCGAACTGCTCGCGCTGGGCCTCCTGCACCGTCTCGGCCTGCTGCTCGGCGAACTCGCGCAAGCCGCGTAGCAGGTCCTCGGGGTC
>JBBSHO010000001.1:0-115223 GCA_038253005.1 Gaiellales bacterium | reverse complement strand
GGCGGCCTCGGCCGCCGCAGCGAGCGAGCAGCCCCGCTCCAAAACACGACGACAAAGCAGCAGCCGCGAATGCGGGCAGGTCCTGGCGTTACCGTGCAGCTTCATCCGGTCTCCTCCTTGGACTGGCGGTCTTCGACAACCACCAGCCTCCAAGGAGGCCCGGATGAACAATGTCCCTAGGAACTACACCTACTAGGCGGCGGAGGCCGCGAGGTCGCCGAGCGGCCTCGGAACGAGACGCGGCTGGCGGGGAGGGACGAGCGAGCCGCGGCTGTGGAGCCTGAACGTCGGACAGGGCACGTCGGGAGCGAGGGCGCAGAGACCCGCGCGGCGGAAATAGCAGTCATCGCAGGTCACACAGTCGCGCTTGCTCATTGTTCGCCTTGCCTCAGGTCGGGGGCCCGCAGTGGACAAGGCGGGATACTAGGGTGAGACGCGCAGGTAACAGGGGCGGCCGCGGAGGAAAACTGACCAGTTTGCGGGACTTCTTTCAAAGCGCCCGCGGATGCGGCCTAGCTCTTCGGAGGCAGTGTTGCCAGAGCGCGCAACGCCTGTTGGAAACTCTTCACAGGGACGACCTCGAGGCCATGCGCGTACTTGCGCGCGGTGCGGTAGTTATCCCCAGCCGGGACGAGAAACACGTCGACCTTGCTCTGCCGCGCGCCGAAAGTCTTCTGCTCGACGCCGCCGATGGCGCCCACTGTTCCGTCCGGAAGGATCTCGCCGGTCGCAGCGACCCGGTAGCCGTGATCGACGTCCCGCCCGCGTGCCTCGAGGATCTGCAGGGCGAAGGCGAGACCGGCGGACGGCCCGCCGACGTTGCCGAGGTTGAACTTGATCGTGAAGGGGACGCGGACGCGGAGCGCCGGTTGGGGCAGGACTCCGATGATCGGCTGGCGCGGCTCGCGCGGATCGGTCGTCGTCCGAACCGAGATCTCGTGACGCGCTCCGTCGCGGAGGTAGCCGACCCGCACGACGTCGCCGATCTTGCGCTTCGCAAGCGCAGCGCGGAGCGCGAAGCCATCCCGTGCTCGCCGCCCGTCGAGCGAGACGATCACGTCTCCCGTCCGCAGCTTGCCGCGGGCGTGCGAATCGGCGTAGACCGCCGCGACGCGGACGCCGCCCTCGCGGATTCTGACGTTGAAGCCGAGCGCCCGGAGCGCGACGGCGGACGCCACCTGCTGCGACAGCTGCATGTCCAGTCGGTCCGCCTGGATCCGCTGCGCGTCCGACACGCCGGCCGGAGTGACGTCCGTGTGCTTCACGAGCGAGGCGCCGGGATGGATGCTCGGAAAGAGCCGTTCCAGGAAGGAGGCCTTCTTCTCCAGCACATCGACGTAGTAGATGCCGCCGCCGTCGTTCGGAGGCGTTGCGCCCGGGACGGTCACGAGCTGCGCGAGCGGGTGGGCCTTGTCCGGGATCAGGAGGAACTTGTCCGTCGTGCCCGTGACGAGGATCACGAAGGTGATGACGAGCAGCGACAGGCCCACGACCGCGAGCCGCAGAGGGGTGAAGACGTTTCTCACGCGCGCATTCAGAGTAGACCGCGCGTGAGGCCGCCGTCCACGGGGATCACGGCGCCGGTCACGTAGGCGGCGCGCGCGGAGACGAGGAAGCAAACGACGTCGCCGAGCTCGCGCGGATCGCCGAGGCGGCCGGCCGGGATCGCGGCCAGGTCAGCGTCGGAGGGGCCCTCCGGATAGACCTCTTTCAGTCGCTCGGTGTCGATTCGGCCTGGGGCGATCGAGTTGACGGTGATCCCCTTCGGGCCGAGCTCGCGCGCCAGGGTCTTCGCCCAGCCGACCACGCCCGGGCGGACGGCGTTCGAGAGCGCGAGGTTCTCGATCGGCTCCTTCACGGAGCTCGAGGTCACGTTGACGATGCGTCCCGAGCCGCTCCGCTCGAGGTGCGGGAGACAGAGATTCGTCAGGCGCACGGCCGAGAGCAGGAGGAGGTCGACGGCGCTCTCGTAATCCTCCGGCTCGAGGCCGACGGCCGGGCCGCGCGGCGGGCCGCCGCCGTTGTTGACCAGGATGTCGATCCCGCCGAACGCCTCGAGGGTCCGGTCGACGAGGTTTCGCACGTCGCGCGGGCTCGTCAGGTCGCCGCGCACCGAGAGCGCTCCGACCCGCTCGGCCTCGCGCTCGAGCAGGTCGCGCCGGCGCGCGAACATTGCGACGTTCGCGCCCTCCTCGGCGAGCGACTCCGCGATCGCGAGCCCGATCCCGGAGGACGCACCGCAGACGATCGCCGTACGGCCGGCTAGTCCGAGATCCATCGGCGGAAGCCTCCCTCGGAATCCAGAACCTGCCCGGTGATCCAGCGGGCGTCGTCGCTGCAGAGCCAGGCGACCAGGCGCGCCGCGTCGTCGGGTTCCCCCCAACGGCCGAACGGCATCGGCCCGGAAGGGTCGATCTCGGCGAGGCCCCAGCCGGTGTCGGTCGGGCCCGGGTTGACCGCGTTGACCGTGATGCCGCGGTCGGCGAGCTCCTCGGCGAGCGTCTTCGTCGCCTGCTGGATCGCGCCCTTCGAGACGGCATACGCGACCTCGCGCGCCATCGGCGCGAGGTGCTGCCCCGAGGTCAGCAGCACGACGCGGCCGCCCGCCCGACCCTCGTACTGCTCGGCGAACGCCTTCACGAGCAGGATGGTTGCACGAACGTTCTCGTGCAGGAACGCATCGAGCTCGCCGGCCGTGAGCGCGCCGAGGCGACCGTGCCCGCTGCGGGCGTGGTTCGTGACGAGAACGTCGAGCGGGCCGAGTGCGTCACCCGCGGCCGCGACAGCGCGCGCAGGCGCCTCGGGATCCGCGAAGTCGGACTCGAGGAACGGAACGCCGAGCTCGAGCGCGACCGCTTCCGTGCCTCCGGGCTCGGCGCCCCAGGGCTGCGCTGCGTCGTGCGGCGTCCAGCCCTGGAGGAAGACAGACGCTCCTGCGCCCAGCAGCCGACGTGCGATCGCGTAGCCGATTCCGACCCGGCGACTCGCGCCGGTCACGAGGGCATTGCGGCCGGCGGGCGTCAGGTCGTGAGAACCTCGACAACCTCGCGGACGGCCCCGGCGGAGGCGTCGAGGGCCGAGCGTTCCTCGTCCGAGAGGTCGAGCTCCACGATCTCCTCGATTCCGCCCTGGCCGAGCTTGACCGGCACGCCCATGTAGAGGCCGTCGATCCCGTATTCCCCTTCGAGCAGGGCCGTGCACGGCAGGACGCGCTTCTGGTCGAGGACGATCGAGTCGACCATCTGCGCCGCGGCCGCTCCGGGCGCGTACCAGGCGGAGGTGCCGAGCAGGTTCACGATCTCCCCGCCGCCCTTGGCCGTCCGCTCGACCATCGCCTCGATCCTCTCGTTCGCGACGAGCTTGGTCAACGGGATCCCGCCCACCGTCGTCGCGCTGACGACCGGCACCATCTGGTCGCCGTGGCCCCCGAGCACCATCGCGGTGACGTCCTTGACGGACGAGCCCGTCTCCCAGGCGATGAAGGTGGAGAAGCGCGCGGTGTCGAGGATGCCGGCCATCCCGAACACGCGCTCCTTCGGCCAGCCGGAGACGTTCTTGGCGACGTGGCACATGGCGTCGAGCGGGTTCGAGACGATCACGAGGATCGCATCGGGCGACTCCGCGATCGCGGCCTCGGTGACCGAGCCGACGATCTTCTCGTTCGTCGTCACGAGGTCGTCGCGGCTCATCCCAGGGGAGCGCGGCAGGCCCGCGGTGATCACGACGACGTCGGAGCCGGCGCTCTCCTCGTAGCCGTTCGAGCCGACGACCGAGGGCTCGTAGCCGAGGACGGCGCCCATCTGGTTGACGTCGAGCGCCTTGCCCTGCGGCAGCTTCTCCTTGATGTCGACGAGGACGACGTCCGCGTAGTCGCGCTGCGCCAGCACCTGAGCGCAGGTCGCGCCGACGTTCCCCGCTCCGACGATCGTGATCTTCCTTCTCATACGCGCGCTCCGAGTTTGTCGACGATGGCGTCGGCGACCTGGCTCGTCCCGACCGCGGTCGGATCGTCCCGGGCAGGCTTCAGGTCGTACGTGACGCTCTCGCCCTCGCGAATCACGTCGGCGATCGCGTCCTCGAGCCGGTCGGCCGCCTCGTCTTCCTCGAGGTGGCGGAGCATCAGCATCCCGGAGAGCAGCTCCGCCATCGGGTTGACCCTGTTCCGGCCGGCGTACTTCGGCGCGGAGCCGTGCGTCGGCTCGAAGATCGCGATCCCCTCGCCGAAGTTCCCGCCGGGCGCGAGTCCCAGGCCGCCGATCATCCCTGCGCAGAGGTCGGAGAGCACGTCGCCGTAGAGGTTCGGGAGGACGAGCACGTCGTACTCCTCGGGCCGTTGGACGAGCTGCATCGACATGTTGTCCACGATCCGGTCGTCGAACTCGATGTCGGTGTTCTCCTCGGCGACCTCCCGCGCGACGCGCAGGTAGAGGCCGTCGGAGAACTTCATGATGTTCGCCTTGTGGACGGCCGTGACCTTGCGGCGGCCATTGCGGCGCGCGTAGTCGAAGGCGAACTGGACGATCCGGCGCGTCCCGGTGATCGAGATCGGCTTGATCGAGATGCCGGAGTCGTGGCGGAGCGCGCCGCCCTTCGACTCGATCCATGCGATCAGCTCGCGCGCGTCCTCGGTGCCCTCCTCGTACTCGATCCCCGCGTAGAGGTCCTCCGTGTTCTCGCGCACGACGATCAGATCGACGTCGTCGAAGCGACTGCGGACTCCTGGATAGGTCTTGCACGGGCGCACCTGCGCGTACAGGTCGAGGCTCTTCCGGAGGGCGACGTTGACCGACCGGAAGCCCCCGCCGACCGGGGTCGTGATCGGGCCCTTGAGCGCGACGCCGGTCTCGCGAATCGCGTCGAGGACATCCTCGGGAAGCGGGTTGCCGCCGTTCTGTTCCATCACGTCCGTGCCGGCATGTCGGACGTCCCAGTCGAATTTCACGCCGGTGGCCTCGAGCACGCGGCGCGTCGCCTCGGTCAGCTCGGGCCCGGTTCCGTCGCCCGGGATGAGGGTCACGCGGTGGGCCATGTCGGCGGCGGACCTTAACGGAGGCGGGATAGGGTCCGGCGCAGTGGCCGCCAAGAAGTCCGTCCAGCTTTCGGGTGTCGTCGTCGCGCAGACCGAGCTCTCGTCGATCGACCCGGATCAGGGCGTGCTCATGTATCGCGGCTACGCCATCGCCGACCTGGCGGAGCACTCGACCTACGAGGAGGTCGCCTACCTGCTGCTCGAGGGCGAGCTGCCGGACGCCGCGCAGCTCGACGCGTTTCGCGAGGAGCTGGCCGATCGTGAGCTGTCCGAGGACGCCGCCGCGATCATCGACCGCGCGGCCGGTCGCGCGACGCCGATGGAGGTGCTGCGGACGGCCGTCTCGGCGCTGTCCTTCTCCCACGGCGACGAGGCTGCCGTCGAACGCGCCTCGAGCCGGCGCAAGGCCGCCCGCCTGATCGCGCAGCTACCGACGATCGTCGCACGCTACGAGCGCCGCCGAAACGGCGAGGAACCGTTCGAGCCCGATCCGTCGCTCTCGTACGCCGAGAACTTCCTCACGATGCTGCGCGGCTCGCACCCAGGCGAACGCGAGGCGCGCGCCTTCGACGTCGCGATGATCCTCCACGCGGAGCACGAGCTGAACGCGTCCACCTTTGCGGCGCGCGTCGTCGCGGGCACGCACGCCGACATGCACTCCGCGGTGGTCGCGGCGATCTGCGCGCTCGAGGGCCCGCTCCACGGCGGCGCGAGCGAGGCTGCGATGGAGCTCTTCGAGCGTTTCGGCTCACCCGACCGCGTCCACGACGAGGTGCGCGGGATGCTCGAGCGGAAGGAGACGCTCTACGGCTTCGGCCATCCCGTCTACCGCGCCATGGATCCGCGCGCGGCGATCCTGAAGGAGCTCTCCCGCGAGTTCTCGGAGGACGGCGGCGAGCCGAACTGGTACGCGATCGCCGCGGCGACCGAGCATGCCGTGCACGAGGCGAAGGGACTGTGGCCGAATGTCGATCTCTACTCCGGCTCGCTCTACCGCTACCTCGGGATCCCGAACGACCTCTTCACGTCGCTCTTCGCCGCGAGCCGAGTGGCGGGCTGGGCGGCCCATGTGCTCGAGCAGCAGGCGGACAACCGCATCATCAGGCCCGGCGCCGAGTACGTCGGGCGCGAGCGGCGCGACTATCCGGCCACCGCGCGCTCGTGAACCTCTCCGAGGCCGCGGCAGAGGCGGACGAGCTGGCGGAGACGGGAGCCGAGCGCGAGCTGGCGACGCTCCGTCAGCACTGGGAGGACGAGGTCGAGGGCGCGGCCCGCAGCGCGGACTATCGCGAGCGCGCCGTCGCCTACCGCGCGATCGGCCAGTTCCGCTTCCGCCAGAAGATCGAGCTGCTGCGGCGTGGGCTCGACGACGAGAGCCCGGCCTGTCGCGGCTCTGCGCTCGTCTCCATCCAGCTCCTTTCGAAGGATCACCCCGGCGTCGTCAACGGCGTCCGTCCGCTCCTGCACACGATCGTCACGACCGACGCCCACCAGGCAGTCCGCCGGCTCGCGGCCGTCTGCCTCCGCAACGGGTCGCCGCAGCGCGAGACGATCGTGATCCTGAACGGGCTCGCGGAGGACGACGAGCAGGAGGCCGATCTGCGCAAGACCGCCCGCTCCGTGGCGGCCGAGCTGCGGAAGCGGGCAGGCCCGAGGGGCTAGCGCGTGCCGCAGTCGCAGACGCGGGCCTGGATGTGGCGCCCGCACGACGGGCAGATTCGCCGCCGGCGCTTCCATTCGAGGGCGCTCTTCTGCACCCCGGCGATCGTCATCGCGTAGCCGACGCCGCAGGTGAGGATCGCGAGGAGCGCGAGTTGCGGCTCGACATGCACGTCGAACTCCGTTCTTGCCCGAAGGTGGTTTCCGAAACTAGGAACGCCTCCGCTTCGCGTGCGGGTGGGCCTGGAAGTACAACTCGCGGCGCCGACGGTCGGACACGTGGGTGTAGAGCTCGGTCGTCGCGAGGTCGGCGTGGCCGAGCATCTCCTGGACGGAGCGGAGGTCGGCGCCGCCCTCGAGCAGGTGCGTCGCGAAGGAGTGGCGGAGCAGGTGCGGGTGGACGCGCTCCGGCTCGAGCCCCGCTCTTCCGGCCAGGCGGCGCAGGATCAGGAAGGCCCCCGCGCGCGTGAGCCCGCCGCCGCGCGCGTTCAGGAAGAGCTCCGGACGGTGGCGCACGTCGAGGTACGGCCGGCCGCGGCCGAGGTAGCGGCGCAGGGCCTCGACGGCCTGGCGGCCCACCGGGACGACGCGCTCCTTCCCACCCTTGCCGAGACAGCGAACGAGGCGCCGGTCGAGGTCGACTCCGGTCTTGTCCAGGCCGACCGCCTCTCCGACGCGGAGTCCGGCACCGTAGAGGAGCTCGGCGAGCGCCCGGTCGCGCAGGGCGCGCGGCGTCGTTCCCGCGGCGGCCTCGACGAGCCGCTCGGCCTCCGCGGGGGAGAGGGTGCGTGGAAGTCGTCTGACCCGTCGCGGCAGGTCGAGCTCCGCGGCCGGGTTGTCCGCGCGGATCCCGAGCAGCGCCTGGTGACGGAAGAAGGAGCGGATCGCGGCGACGCGGCGCGCGATCGTGGATCCGGCGAGGCCTTGCGCGCGAAGCTCCGCGAGGTAGCGCTCGAGCTCCTCGGTCGCGACGGAGCCGACCGGTCGCCCGAGCCAGTCGCGGAGCTGGGCCAGGTCGCGCCGGTAGGCCTCGACCGTCCGCGGCGCCCGCCGCGTCGTCAGGAGCGCCAGGAAGCCCTCGACGTCAGGATCGCGGGAGCGGCCGTCCACGGGAAGCGGTTCGCTCCACAGGGACGATCGCCTGCCTAGGAGCGCGGATGGGAGCGGTCGTAGACCCGGCGGAGGCGGCGGGCGTCGACGTGGCTGTAGATCTGCGTCGTCGAGAGCGAGCTGTGACCGAGCAGCTCCTGGATCGTGCGCAGGTCGGCGCCTCCCTCCAGCAGGTGCGTGGCGAACGCGTGGCGCAGGCGATGGGGATGCGCGAGGACTCGGCGGATCGTCGACGTGTCGAGCCTGCGCCCGCGCGCCGAGAGGAAGAACGCGTTCGCGGCCCGGCGCGCGAGCTCGGGCCGCGCCTCGCGCAGGTAGCGACCGAGCCAGTGCGCCGCCTCCTCGCCGAGCGGGACGACGCGCTCCTTGCCGCCCTTGCCGCGCACGCGGACGAGCTCCTGCTCGAAATCGACGTCGGCGAGATCGAGGTCGACCGTCTCGCGGCTGCGCAAGCCTGCGGAGTAGACGAGCTCGAGCAGGGCGCGATTCCGCAGCGGGATCGCGCCGTCCCCGTCGAGCGCCTCGAGTACGCCGTTCACCTCCTCGGGCTGGAGCGTCTCGGGCAGCCGTCGCGGTCGCTTCGGCGCGAACGAGGCGTCCGGCACGCGCGCCCGGCCGAGCGTGAAGCGCAGGAAGCTGCGGATCGCGGCCAGCTTCCGGCCGATCGTCGCCGGCGCCAGCTTTCGCGGTCGGGCGCGCCCGAGCTCGGCGGCGTAGTCGGCGAGCACTCGCACGTCCACGTCGTCGATCTCCCTGCCACGCCGAGACAGCCATGCGGCGAACTCCTCCACGTCGAAGCGGTACGACCGCCGGGTCGCCTCCGCCAGCGACGGGGAGGCGAGGAAGCGCTCGATCGCGGCAGCCGTGTCCACGCGGCCGGATTCGCGCCCAGGCTAGGATCGCCTCCCCATGGACGCACCCATCGAGCGCTTCGCCGAGCTCATCGTCGGCTTCGGCGCCAACGTCCAGCCCGGCCAGATCGTCGACCTCGGCTCCGTTCTCGGCAAGGAGGACCTGACCCGCGCGATCGTTGCCGCCGCCTACCGCCGCGGGGCGAAGTTCGTGGACGTCAACTACTGGGATCCGCACGTGAAGCGGGCGCGAGTCCAGTTTGCGGCCGACGACGTGCTCGACTACGTCCCGCCGTGGTACGGCGAGCGGGCGCTCCAGCTCGGCGAGGAGCGCGGCGCGACGATCTACCTGACCGGGCCGAGCGAGCCGCACCTCCTCGACGACCTCGACCCCGTGCGCCTCGGCCGCGACGTCTTTCCGCGGGTCAAGGAGTGGCAGACCGTGATCAACGAGCGGACGGTCAACTGGTGCATCGTTCCGTGCCCGACGCCGAAGTGGGCCACCCTCGTCTACCCGGATCTCGACCCCGATGGAGCCCTCCGGAAGCTCTGGGAGGCGGTCGTACGCGTGTGCCGGCTGGACGAGGACGACCCGGTCGGCGCCTGGAAGGCGCGCAACGCGGCGCTGAAAGAAGCCGCCGGCCGGCTGACCGAGCGCCGGTTCGACGCCCTCCACCTCGAGGGACCGGGAACCGACCTCACGATCGGTCTCTTCCCGAGCTCCAACTGGATCGGCGGCGGCGAGGAGACGGTGGACGGGATCGCGCACATGGCGAACCTCCCGACCGAGGAGGTCTTCACGGCCCCGGATCCGGAGCGGGTGGAGGGGGTCGTCCGCGCGACGAAGCCCCTGTACACGTCGGGCAAGATCATCGAGGGGCTGACCGTTCGCTTCGAGGGCGGTCGCGCGGTGGCGATCGACGCCGACGAGGGCGCGGAGACGTTGCGCGCGCTCGTCGGCACGGACGACGGCGCGGCTCGGCTCGGCGAGATCGCGCTCGTCGACCGCGAGGGCAGGATCGGCGCGCTGGACACGGTCTTCTACGACACGCTGCTGGACGAGAACGCGGCGAGCCACATGGCCCTCGGCGCGGCGTATCACGCGGTGGGCGAGGAGGACCGAGACCGGCTGAACACGAGCTCGGTCCATATCGATTTCATGGTCGGGAGCCCGGAGATCGATGTGACCGGAGTCACCACGTCGGGCGAGCGCGTGCCCGTCCTGCACGACGCCGCCTGGCAGATCTAACGGAGCTCGCCCGGCAGCAGCGAGTACATCGCCCAGTCGTGCCGCCGGTCCTGGCGCGGGTTGTAGCGCGCCGAGCGCAGGACGCCCTCCCGCGTGAATCCCGCCTTTTCGGCAACGCGGCAGGAGGCGAGATTCTGCGTGTCCGCGCGCAGCTGGACGCGCTCGGCGCCGGCGTGCTCGATCGCCCAGCGCGTGACGATCCTGACCGCACGAGTGGTGACGCCGCGCCCGCGCGCCTCGGCTTTCGCCCAGTAGCCGACGTCGGCCACCCCGTGGGGTCGGTCGATCCAGCGAACGGCGATCGAGCCGAGGACGTCACCCGTCTCCGCGTCCGTGACCGCGAACGACTGCGCGGAGCCGTCTCGCCAACCCTCCTCCGTCGACGCGATGTAGATGCGGGCGTCCTGGCCGGTGTAGGGCTGCGGAATCATGTCGAGCCAGCGGGCGATCTCGTCCTCGCCGCAGGCCGCGACGATCGCCGCCACGTCCGCCTCGGACCAGGGACGCAGGGAGACGACGCCGTCGGTGAGCGGAGGATCCGGCGGGACCGCGTCCACGCCTGAGGAGGCTAGCGATCGACGGAAGACCGGGAGGGAATCGTCGCCGCCACGCCGCTCGGTGAATACGATATGCACGGCCGGGGGAGACTGACCGACGCAGCGACCGAAGGAGGCGGCCCGGATGGCGACGACGACCAGGCTCGAGGGAAGCGCGAGCCTCGAGGAGCACGGCATCCGCGCGGGCGGGGAGATCCACTGGAACCCGACCGTCTCCATGCTCTACACGCACGCCCTGGAACGCGAGGAGGCCGTGCTCGCCGAGGGCGGCCCGCTGGTCGTCGACACGGGCGAGCACACCGGCCGCTCGCCCAAGGACAAGTTCTTCGTCCGCGAGGTCGGCTCCGAGGACCGCATCTGGTGGGGCGAGGTCAACAGGCCGCTCGAGGAAGAGCACTTCGAGCGGCTGCGGGAGAAGGTCGTCTCCCACCTCGACCGCCAGGATCTCTACGTCGTCGACGCCTTTGCCGGCGCGGACCCGGCGCACCGGATCGCCGTCCGCGTGATCACCGACCGTCCGTACCACGCGCTCTTCGCGAAGACGATGTTCATCGATCCGGCCGACGACGAGCTGCACGACTTCCAGCCGCAGGCGCTCGTTCTGCACGCGCCCGAGGTCGAGTCGGATCCGGACGAGGACGGAACGCGCAGCAGCGCGTTCGTCGTGCTGCATCCCTCGCGCGCCGAGGTGCTGATCGGCGGCACCTTCTACGCGGGCGAGATCAAGAAGTCGATCTTCACGGTGATGAACGACCGGCTGCCGCTCGAGGACGTCATGCCGATGCACTGCTCCGCCAACGTCGGCGACGAGGGCGACGTCGCGATCTACTTCGGCCTCTCCGGCACGGGCAAGACCACGCTCTCGGCCGATCCTTCGCGCAAGCTGATCGGCGACGACGAGCACGGTTGGGGCCTGAGCGGCGTCTTCAACATGGAGGGCGGCTGCTACGCGAAGGTGATCAAGCTCTCGGCGGAGGCCGAGCCCGAGATCTACAGGACGACGCACACCTTCGGGACGATCCTCGAGAACGTGGTCGTGGACGAGGAGGGCGTACTCGACCTCGACGACGACTCGAAGACGGAGAACACGCGCGCCGCCTATAAGCTCGAGCAGATCGCGAACGCGCTGCCCGAGAAGCGAGCCGGGCACCCGCGCAACGTCTTCTTCCTCACCGCGGACGCCTTCGGGATCCTCCCGCCGATCGCGCGGCTCACCCGCGAGCAGGCGCTCTTCTACTTCCTCTCCGGCTTCACGGCGAAGCTCGCCGGGACGGAGATCGGCGTGACCGAGCCGCAGCCGACCTTCTCGACCTGCTTCGGGCAGCCGTTCCTGCCGCAGCCGCCCCTGGTCTATGCACGGATGCTCGGCCAGAAGCTGTCCGAGCACGGCTCGACCGTCTGGCTCGTCAGCACGGGGTGGACGGGCGGCCCGTTCGGCGAGGGCGAGCGGATGCCGATCGCCGCCACCCGCGCGCTCCTGCACGCCGCCCTCTCCGGGGAGCTCGGCGGCGTCGAGTACCGCGAGGATCCGGTCTTCGGCTTCGAGGTCCCGATCGGGGCGCCGGGTGTGGACGCGAGCCTCCTGGATCCGCGGTCGACCTGGGCGGATCCGGCGGCGTACGACTGCAAGGCGGCGAAGCTCGCCGGCATGTTCCGGGAGAACTTCTCCCGGCGGTTCGCCGCCGACGCGGGCGAGAAGATCGTGGCCGCGGGCCCGCGCCTGTAGCGGCGCGTCGGCCGAAGCGCTTGCGATAGCTTCCTCGTGGTGGAGGCGAAGCACGACGTCCTCGTGATCGGGGCCGGCTGCGCGGGTATGCGCGCGGCGATCGAGGCCCACGACGCGGGCGCCGACGTGGCGATGATCTCGAAGCTCCACCCGACGCGCAGCCACTCCGGGGCCGCCGAAGGCGGGATCAACGCGGCGCTCGGGAACGCCTCGGAGGACAGCCCCGAGGAGCACGCGTACGACACCGTCAAGGGCTCCGACTACCTCGGCGATCAGGACGCGATCGAGATCCTCTGCGACGAGGCCCCCGAGGACGTCTATCAGCTCGAGGCCTGGGGCGCGGTCTTCTCGCGAACGGACGACGGCCGGATCGCCCAACGTCCGTTCGGCGCCGCCGGAGCGCCGCGTACGGCCTATGCCGCAGACATCACCGGCCACGTGCTCGTCCACGTCCTCTACGAGCAGGTGATCAAGCGCGACCTCGCGGTCTACGAGGAGTTCTTCGCCTGGAAGCTCGTCATGAACGACGACCGCTGTCAGGGCGTGATCGCGTGGGACCTACTGCATGGCGGCCTCGAGACGATCGGCGCGAAGACGGTCATTCTCGCCACCGGCGGCGCGGGACGGCTGTACGTCGGCACGACGAACGCCTATGCCTGCACGGGCGACGGGATCGCGATGGCGCTGCGCGTCGGCGTCCCGCTGAAGGACATGGAGATGATGCAGTTCCACCCGACGACGCTCGCCCCGACCGGCGTCCTCATCACCGAGGGTTGTCGAGGAGAGGGCGCCTACCTGCTGAACTCCGAGAACGATCGCTTCCTCGAGCGCTACGCCCCGAACGCGATGGAGCTCGCCAGCCGCGACGTCATCTCTCGCGCCGAGCAGACGGAGATCGACGAGGGCCGCGGCGTGGACGGCAACGTCCTGCTCGACCTTCGCCACCTGGGCGCCGACAGGATCCTCGAGCGCCTGCACGGGACGCGGGAGCTCTCGATGACGTTCGCCGGCGTCGACCCGATCTCCGAGCCGATCCCGGTCCGGCCCGGCGCCCACTACCACATGGGCGGCATCGACACCGACGTCTGGGGCCTGACCTCGATCGAGGGCCTCTACGCCGCCGGCGAGTGCGCCTGCGTCTCCGTCCACGGCGCGAACCGCCTCGGCGGCAACGCGCTGATGGAGACGATCACCTACGGCAAGCGCGCCGGCCGCCACGCCGCCGAGTGGGCGCTCGCGAACACGACCATCGAGGCGCCGGCGTCCTTCGAGGCCGACTCGAGGCGCGAGTTGACGGAGCTGCTCGACCGGGACGTGGGCGAGCGGCCGTGGCGGATCCGCGACGAGCTCGCTCAGACGATGCACGAGAACTTCGGCGTCTTCCGCCGCGAGGACCAGATGCAGGAGCAGGGCGCGATCGTCGGGCGCCTGCGTGAGCGCTACGAGCGCGTCGTCGTCGAGGACAAGGGCCAGATCTTCAACAGCGACCTGACGCAGGCGCTCGAGCTCGGCTTCCTGCTCGAGCTGGCCGACTGTATGGTCGTCTCGGGTCTCGCCCGCAAGGAGAGCCGGGGAGCCCACGCGCGCCCGCACGACTTCCCCGACCGCGACGACGAGAACTACCTGAAGCACACGATCGTCACGCTCGAGGACGGCCGCCCGAGCCTCGACTGGCGTGACGTGACCATGACCAGGTGGCGACCCCGGGAAAGGACGTACTAGGTGGCCCAACCGATCGCACCCGCCCCCGGCTCGACGACGATCGAGCTCGCGCTCAAGATCTGGCGCTTCGACTCCGAGAGCGGCGAGAAGGAGCTAAAGCGCTACGAGGTCGAGGCGCCCGACTGGGCGACGCTGCTCGACGTGCTCGACATCATCAAGGACCGCCAGGACGGCTCGCTCGCCTACCGCAAGAGCTGTCGGATGATGATCTGCGGATCGTGCGGGATGCGAATGGACGGCGCGGCCGTGCTCGCCTGCAAGACGCGCATGTACGACATCGCCAAGTCGGGGCACGAGCCGGTGATCTCCGCGATGGGGAATCTCCCGATCGTCAAGGATCTCGTCGTCGACATGGCCCCGTTCTGGGGGAAGATCCGCGCCGTCAAGCCATGGCTCGACCCCGGCTACGACGACGTCGCGGAGAAGGAGCGGATCGTCTCCCAGCAGGAGATGAACGTGATCCACAAGGAGGCGCTCTGCATCATGTGCGGCTGCTGCGTCTCGGAGTGCAACTCGATGGAGTCGGACCCGGAGTTCCTCGGGCCGGCGGCGCTCGCGAAGGGGATGCGGTTCGTCGGCGACGCACGCGACCGTACCCAGGTCGAGCGTCTCAACGAGCTGAACGGGGAGCACGGGATCTGGGACTGCACACGCTGCTACTTCTGCAACGAGCGCTGCCCGAAAGGTGTCGACCCGCGCGACGCGATCGCGAAGCTCGGCGCCGAGTCGATCCGGCAGGGGATCGACCACGACCTAGGCGCTAAGCACGCGAAGTGGTTCGTGACGTCGGCGAAGACGACCGGCTGGCTGCGCGAGACGGAGCTCGTTCCGAAGACCCAGGGCGTCGTCTCGGCGATCAAGCAGACGAAGTTCGCGCTGGGGCTCGCGCGCCGGGGCAAGGTGCCGCCGCCGTTCCCGCCGCACGTGGCGAAGGACGTAAAGGAGTCGCGCGCGCTCTTCAACCTCGTCAAGGAGCAGGGGCGCGACGGCGCGGCCGGGATCGTCCAGGGCGAGCACGCGCTCGGTCGCATCGAGTTCACGGAGGCGGGGGGCGTGAAGGAGAGCGATCCCGAGATCCAGCCCGGGGTGGAGCCCCCGCACGCAGAAGGATGAGGAAGGTCGCCTACTACAAGGGCTGCCTCGCTTCCCTCTCGGCGAAGGAGCTCGACACCTCGACCCAGGCGCTCGCGCCGAAGGTCGGGCTCGAGCTGCTGGAGCTCGAGTCGGTCACGTGCTGCGGGGCCGGCGACATCCACGAGGCCGAGCCCGACTACTACCTCCACCTGAACGCGCGCATCCTCGCCTACGCCGAGGCGACCGGCGCGGACACGCTGATGACGGTCTGCAACGTCTGCACGCTCAACCTCCGCCAGGCGAACTGGCAATTGAAGAACGACGACGACCTGCGTGCGCGTGTGAGCGAGAACCTCGAGCGCGTCGGCGTCCCCGGCTACAACGGCACGATCGAGGTGCGCCATCTCCTGTGGGAGATCGCCGAGGGGCCGGGCTACGAGCTGCTGAAGCACGCGGCGCACAAGGGGCTCAAGGGGCTGAAGATCGCGCCCTTCTACGGCTGCCAGATCCTGCGGCCGTCGAAGCTGCTCGGCTTCGAGGATCCCGACCGGCCCTGGTCGCTCGAGCGGATCATCGAGGCCTGCGGCGGCAAGGCGATCGACTACCCGGCAAAGATCAAGTGCTGCGGGTTCCCGATCATCCAGGCCCGGGAGGAGACGGCCCTCGGCGAGCTGATCCAGCCGATCGAGCAGGCGCGGGAGGCGGGCGCCGACGCGATCGTGACTCCGTGCCCGCTCTGCCACCTTTCGCTCGACGCGTGGCAGTCGAAGCTGAAGGCCGCGACCGGCAAGGACTTCCAGATGCCGATCCTCCACCTCTCACAGCTCGTCGGCGTGGCCGCCGGCCTGGAGGAGTCGGAGCTGAAGTTCAAGCGGCACGTCGTCTCGGTGGCGCCCGTGCTGGAGAAGCTCGAGATCTGAGGCGGAAGCGGAGGCGTCCGTGCGCCCGAAGGACGCATGAGACGCTGGGCGGGAGCGTCGCTCGGGACGGCGCTCGGAGCGCTCGCCTGGGGGTGGTTCGAAGCAGGGTGGGTCCGTTTGCGGACCCTGGAAGTTCCGATTCCCGGGCTGGCGGCCGAGCTGGCGGGACTGCGGATCGCGCATCTGTCGGACTTCCACCTCGGGCTGCCCTCGCGCGGGCGGCGGGCCGTCGAGCGGGCGGTCGAATGGACCGTGGAGCGCGCGCCCGACCTCGTCTGCGTCACCGGCGACCTCGTCTCGCGGCCGAGCGGCGAGGCCGTGCTGCGTGAGCTGCTCGGGAGGCTGCCCCGGTGCTATGCGGTGCTCGGAAACCACGATGTCGAGCACAGCCGCGATCCGTTCTCGCGCTCTGCGGGGCTGACCGATCTGTCGCCTGCGCACCTGCTCGTCGACGAGGCCGGGACGGTCGAGCTCGAGGGGCGGCGGATCCAGATCGTCGGCGTCGACCCGCGCTCCTACCGGTCGCGGCGCGCTCAGCCGTGGCGGCTCACCGACCCCGACGCGGACCTGCGGATCCTGCTCTGTCATTACCCGTACGTCCTCGACAGGCTGCCTGTGGGCGCTTTCCACCTCGTCCTCGCGGGTCACCTCCACGACGGGCAGATCACGATTCCCTACGGCCTTGGCAAGGTTCGCCTCGCGCACCTCACGTGGCGGTACACCGAGGGGCTCTACGAGCGTCCGGCCGGCACGATGCACGTCTCGCCGGGGCTCGGCACGACGTTCGTGCCGTTCCGCTTCGCAGCGCGGCCCGAAGCGACGGAGTTGGTGCTACAACCGGCCTGATGGTCGCCCCGCCAAGGAGATCCGGGCAGTGAGCGGGCCCCGCGTCGCCGGCCTCACCGGCGCGACGCTTCCGACGGCCCCGAGCGTCTGCCATGACTGCGTCTGGTGGCAGTCCCGGACCGGCAAGCGCGTGGACAAGCGACGCTGGATCGAGAAGACCGAGGAGGAGTGGGGCGCCTGGGGCACGGTCTATTACGACGGCGACGGGAGGCTGCTCGGCTCGATGCAGCACGGCCCTGCGGCGCTCTTCCCGCGCGCGGCGGAGCTGCCGGCCGGGCCGCCCTCGGAAGACGCGGTGCTGGTCACCTGCGCCTACCTCGTCGAGACGTCGAGCCCGTGGGTGATGCAGTCGCTCTTCCTGGCGGCGATCGGCGAGGCGAGGGACAAGGGCGCGCGTGCGCTCGAGACGTTCGCCTACCGCTACCGCGAGGGGGAGTCGCAGTACGAGCGCTTCCTCGTGCACAAGACGATCTTCCCGGGCGACTTTCTGTCGGACTTCGGCTTCCAGACGGTGCGCACGGCCGGGCCCGTCGAGCTAGTCCGGCTCGAGCTCGGCGGCCTGCAGCCGGTGCTCGAGGGGCGGCGCGACAAGGTGCTGCGCGTTGTCCGCGAGGCGTTCCAGCCCGCGCCCGTGCCGCAGCGGCCCTAGCCCGCGCCGACGCCGGCGGTCAGACGGAGGGCTCGGCCCTCAGGCCGCGATCGCGCGGCGCTCGAGGATCAGCTCCGCGATCTGGATCGCGTTCAGCGCAGCGCCCTTGCGCAGGTTGTCGCCGACGACGAAGACGACGAGCCCGGCTTCCACGGTCGCGTCCCGGCGGATGCGACCGATGAGCACGTCGTCGCCGCCGGCAGCGTCGCCCGGCGTCGGGAAGTCCTCCAGCCGGATCCCGGGCGCGGCGCTCAGCAGCTCGCTCGCCTGCTCGGGCGAGAGCGGCTCCTCGGTCTCGATCCATACGGCCTCGGCGTGGCCGACGAGCACGGGGACGCGGACGCAGGTCGCGCTGACCGGCAGCTCCGGCAACTCGAGGATCTTCCGCGTCTCGTCCCGCAACTTCGACTCCTCCTCGAGCTCGACGCCGTCGAAGGCCCAGTCCATGCCGAGGTTCCCCTCGCCGGACGGCTGTGCCCGCAACTCCTCCATCCGCTTGGCGCCCGCCCCGGAGACGGACTGGTAGGTGCTGACGCGGACGCGCGCGAGTCCGGCTGCGTCGTGCAGCGGCTTCAGCGCCACGGCGAGCGGGATGGCGCAGCAGTTCGGGTTCGCGACGATCCCGTCATGGTCGAGCGCCCGTCGGCCGTTCACCTCCGGGACGACGAGCGGGACGCCGTCGACGAGTCGATACGCGGACGACTTGTCCACGGCGACCGCGCCTCCGCGGACCGCGTGAGGGACGAGCTCACGCGAGGCCGGGGCGCCGACGGAGAAGAGGCAGAGGTCGAGATCGCCTGCGGCGAGCGCCTCCGGGGTCGCCTCCTCGACGACGAGATCCCCGAGCCGCTTGCCGGCGGAGCGCGACGACGCGAACGCGCGAACGTTTCGGTAGCCGCGCGCGCGCAGGAGCTCGAGCGTGACCGTCCCGACGGCGCCGGTCGCGCCGACAACGCCGATGCGCGGCGCAGAGCTCATTCGAAAGGAGCTCTCAGCCAAGCTCGAACGCCTCGTGCAGGGCCCGGACGGCGCGGTCGACGTCGGCGCTCGCGACGTGGCAGGCGATCTTGATCGGCGAGGTGCTGACGAGCGGCGTCTCGATCCCGGCCGCCTCGAGCGTCGCGAACGTCTTCGCGGCGACGCCGGGATGGCTCTTCATCCCCGCGCCGACGAGGCTGACCTTGCCGAGGTCGTCGCGCGCGCTCCACTCCGCGCTCAGGCCGTCGAGCGTGCGAGCGGCGTCGGGACGATCCTCGACGGGCGCGGAGAAGACGAGCTCCTGCTCGGTGCGGACGATCGTGTCCACGTTCACGCTCGAATCGGCGAGCGCGCCGAAGAGTCGTGCGGGGTCGACCCCGGCCACGTGGTAGACCGTCTCCTCCCGCTGGTGGACGACACCTGAGATGAGCGCCTTCTCGAGCATGCTCTCGTCCTCCTCCCGGATCCACGTCCCGGGCTCGTCGCTGAAGGTGGAACGGACATGGAGCTTGACAGTGTGGCTGCGGGCGACCTCGATTGCGCGGGTCGCCAGGACGCGTGCCCCGGACGAGGCCATCTCCAGCATCTCCTCGTAGCTCAGCAGGTCGAGCTTGCGCGCGCCCGGCACGAGCCGCGGGTCGGCGCTGTAGACACCCTGGACGTCGGTGTAGATCTCGCAGGCCTGGGCGCCGAGCGCCGCGGCGAGGGCGACCGCTGTGGTGTCGGAGCCGCCTCGGCCGAGCGTCGTGATGTCGAAGTCGGTCGACACGCCCTGGAAGCCCGCGACGAGCACGATCCGATCCTCGTCGAGCGCCTCGTGAATCCGGCGCGCCCGAACGTCGACGATCTTCGCCTTGCCGTGGACGGTGTCGGTGACGATGCCGGCTTGAGAGCCCGTCAGCGAGATCGCCTCGTGACCGAGGTCGTGGATCGCCATCGCCGCGAGCGCGCACGAGATGCGCTCGCCGACGGAGATGAGCATGTCGAGCTCGCGCGGCTTCGGCGCCGCCGAGACGCGTCGCGCGAGGTCGAGCAGCTCGTCGGTCGTCCTGCCCATGGCGGAGAGGACGGCGACGACGCGGGTCCCGTCCTCCCGGGCCGCCACGAGCCGGCGCGCGACGCCCTTCAGCTTCTCCGGGTCGGCGACGGAGGTGCCGCCGAACTTCATCACGAGCGTGCCGGTCCGGGCTTCGGCGCCCTGGACGTCCGGAACGGCTTCGTAGTCGGTCGTGGCCACGCCCCAAGTGTAGGGAAGGCCCCGGAGAGGGCTACTCGCCGTCGCGGTCGAGCTCGAGTGCCGTCGAGTTGACGCAGTAGCGGAGGCCTGTCGGGGCAGGGCCGTCCTTGAAGACGTGGCCGAGATGGCCCTCGCAGGAGGCGCAGTGCACCTCGGTCCTCCGCATGAAGAGCCCGCGGTCGGTCTGGGTCTCGACCGAACCCGGTCTCGCGGGCTCGAAGAAGCTCGGCCACCCCGTGCCTGAGTCGAACTTCGCGCTCGAGTGGAAGAGCTCGGCCCCGCAGCCCGCGCAGCGGTAGACGCCGGAGGCCTTCTCGCGGTTGTACTTGCCCGTCCAGGGCAGCTCGGTCCCCTTGCGGCGCAGGACCCGGAATCGTTCCGGGGTCAGCTCCTCGCGCCACTCGCGCTCGGTCTTCGTCACGTTCGTCGCCATCGTCTCTCCCTTTCGCTCGCTCCTAGTGGTCTGACCGGCAACCTTCGCCTGGTCTCCGGCCCGCGAGCACGCGACGCCGGAGCCCGCCGTCGCCCTTGTCAAGGCCCACCGGCCTTGCCTGCGTGCGCCGACAGCCTCCGGCTTGGTGCTCCCGACCCGGAAACCGGGCAACCTTACCGGTCAAACCACTAGCAGGGACTGACGGCCGCGCCCGTCGTTACAGCTACATCTCGCGGCGACCCGCGAGCGCACGCCCGAGCGTGACCTCGTCGGCGTACTCGAGGTCGCCGCCGACGGGAAGGCCGCTCGCGAGCCGCGTGACCCGGACGCGGCCGCGCAGCCGGTCGGCGAGGTAGGCGGCAGTGGCTTCGCCGGTCATGTTCGGGTTCGTCGCGAGCACGACCTCCTGGACGCCGTTTCGGTCGACGCGGCCCATCAGCTCGTCGATCCGCAGGTGCTCGGGCTCGACCCCGTCCAGCGGAGAGAGTGCGCCGCCGAGGACGTGGTAGAGCCCGCGGAACTCGCTCGTCCGCTCG
This sequence comes from Gaiellales bacterium, assembly GCA_038253005.1. Lineage (GTDB taxonomy): Bacteria > Actinomycetota > Thermoleophilia > Gaiellales > Gaiellaceae > 3-1-20CM-4-69-9. Next base: position 94,647 of record JBBSHO010000001.1, on the reverse strand, counting down.
ACCGAGATCAGATCGACCGGCTGCTCGACGACGCAGATCAGGGAATGGTCGCGCCGCGCGTCGAGGCAGATGGCGCACGTCTCGTCCTCGGTCAGGTTTCCGCACTCGCGGCAGAAGCGGACACGCTCCTTGACGTCCTCGATCGCCTGCGAGAGCGCGAGCGCCTCGTCGGCCGGGCGCTGGAGCAGGTGGAACGCAAGCCGCTGCGCCGTGCGTGTGCCGACGCCGGGGAGTCGCGAGAGCTGTGCGACGAGGTTGTCGACGGAGGGCCCGAACACCGTCCCATTGTGCCTAGGCGGGTCGGACTACCGGACGTCGCGGGTACCAAGACGCAGACCGAGCCGCCATTCCGAAAAACGGACTCTCACAGTCCCGGTAGACCCAGGCCGCCGAGGCCGCCCGCAAGGCCGCCCAGCTTCGATTCCATCAGGCTCTGCGCCGAGCGAAGCGCCTCGTTGACCGCGGCGAGCACCATGTCGGCGAGCAGCTCCGGATCGTCCGGGTCGATCGCCTTCGGGTCGATCTTGATCTCCGTGATCTCGAGCCCGCCGGTCGCCTTGACGGTCACCATCCCGCCGCCGGCGGTCGCCTCCACGGTCTCGTTCTTCAGCTCGGACTGCGCCTTCTCCATCTGTTCCTGCATCTGCTGCACCTGCTGGAGCATCTTGTTCATGTCCATGCCCATAGCGCCCCTTCCGGTCTAATCCTCTCGCTCGCGCGCGTCGAAGGTTTCCTTCACCAGCTCCAGGATCTGCTCCTCGCCGGGCGGCTCATCGGCGTCGACGGCGCTCTCGGCGCTCGGTTCGCCCTCCGCGAACGCGAGGCCGAGCTTGCGCCCGGTCACCTCGTAGAGCGCGTCCTTCAGCAGCGTCGCGTTCTTCGGCTCCTCCGCCAGCTGGCGGTGGAACGCGGCGCTCGCCGGGAACTCGACCGTGAGCGTGTCGTCGTCGAGCACCGCCGGACGGGCCTCGCGCAGCACCGACGCCGCGGGGATCGACCGCTCCTCCACGGCCGGCACGATCGTGCGCTGCCAGGCTTCGCGGAGCTGCTCGAGCTCGAGCGACGGCGGCTCGACCGGGACCGGGGGCGGCGAGGTGAACGGCGCCGCGGGGACCTCGACGGTGTGTGGGGAGACCAAGTTGACGTGACGCCCCTGCTCGAGCTGCTCGAGCCGGTAGGCGATCGACTCGCGCGAGAGGTCGGCGCCCGGACGCGTCACCTTCACGAGCGCGAGCTCGAGCGGCAGCCGTGGGTCGGCGCCCTGGCGCATGTCCTCCACGGCCACGGCCAGGAGGTCGACGAGCCGGACGACGGTCGCCTCGCCGAGCTGGTTCGCCTGCGCGCGCAGCCGCTCGCGCGTCTCCTCGGTCACCGGCAGCGAGTCCGGTACCTCGCCCATGTGCTGGACGAGCATCAGGTGGCGCAGGTGCTCGAGCAGGTCGGTGACGAGCCGGCCGAGATCCTGCCCCTGCTCGGAGAGCTCCTCGACGAACGTGAGCGACCCGGCCGTGTCCCGGTCGACGACGAGGTCGCAGAGCCGGAAGAGCGCCTCCTCTTCCACGGCGCCGAGTAGCTGGAGAACCGACTGCACCGTCACCTTCGCCTCGGTCGCCGCGCTGAGCTGGTCGAGTGTCGAGACCGCGTCGCGGAAGGCGCCACGCGCGCCCCGGGCGATCAGAGCCAGCGCCTGGTCGGGCGCCTCGATCCCCTCCCCGTCCGCGACCCGGCGCAGCAATCGCACGAGCTCGGGCAGCCGCGGCCGCGAGAACGCGAACGTCTGGCAGCGCGAGCGCACCGTCGGCAGCACCTTCGAGAGATCCGTAGTGCAGAAGACGAAGACGAGATGAGGCGGTGGCTCCTCGATCAGCTTCAGCAGCGCGTTCCAGGCTGCATCGGTGAGCTGGTGCGCCTCGTCGAGGATGTAGACCTTGTACCGGCCCTCGGCGGGCTGGAGGACGACGCGGTCGCGGATCTCGCGGATGTCGTCGATCCCCCGTTGCGACGCCGCGTCCATCTCGATCACGTCCATGGAGGTCCCACGCGCGATCGTCACGCACGCGTTGCAGACCTTGTCGGGCGTCGAGGTCGGGCCCTGCGCGCAATTCAGCGCCTTGGCGAGGATGCGCGCGAGCGACGTCTTCCCGGTGCCGCGCGGGCCCGCGAAGAGGTAGGCCTGGCGCACCTGATCGGAGGAGATCGCGTTCTTCAGCGTCCGCACGATCGCCTCCTGGCCGACAACCTCCTCGAAGTCCTGAGGGCGGTACTTCCGGTAGAGCGCGGCCACGGCTCGATCTTAGACGGACTCTTGCTCAGAAGGAGCGGCAGGCTCGACCCGGCGAGAGGTCGAGCCCGCCGCTCCCAGGCTAGCCGTCCGCGCCGTCCGCCTCGGGCGGCCGCGTGATCGCGGCCAGGCGAAGGAGAGCCCGTCCGTAGCGAGCGGCGGCGCCCGCGGAGAGGGCTCCGCGGGGGAGCTCGACGACGAACGCGGTCGTGCCCGGAAACGTGTGATCCTGCCAGTCGGTCACGCCGCCCGGGTACCGCGGCAGGCGTCGCAGCGGCAACCCCGCGAGCCGTGAGTACAGCCGCTCGACGCGGAGGTCGCCGCCGGACTCGTCGACGACGCCGAGCGGTTGGTGGAACCAGATCGTGATCGTCGGACGGACGCGGAGGACGAGGAGGCGCAGCGCCCGGCTCTCGGGCTCGGACAGCGGACCGGCGCCCGAGTACTGCGGATCGCCGGGCGCTCCGATCGGCCTCCAGCCGAAGGGGAAGTTGCGGTTCAGGTCGACCCCGCGGGCGTCGCCGCGAGTGCGAGCGGCAACCCCGTCGGGATTCGCGTCGGGAACGATCCAGACTTCGGCGCCGTCGGACAGGCGCGCGTGCTCCAGACGGTCGGCGATCGCGATCCCGGCGCTCTCGTTCCCGTGGATGCAGCCCACGACGAGCACCCGCTGGACCGCATCGGGCTCCCCGCGCCGGAAAACGGGGATCGTCCGGCCTCGCAACGAGCGGGCGAGGACGGAGCGGGACGAGACGGAGACGTCCCTCGCGTCCGACGGATGGCCTCCGGCGCCGACTCCGAGCGCGACGGCGGCGAGCAAGGCGGGCGCGGGCCGCAGCACGCTCGGAATCTATGCGCGGACCGTTCGGAGCCGCGCCGATACTGTGGCCAGATGGCCGACCGCACCCACACCGCTCGCCGCGACGATCTCCGCAACGTCGCGATCGTCGCCCACGTCGATCACGGCAAGACGACGCTCGTGGACGCGATGCTCTGGCAGTCCGGCTCGTTCCGGGCCAATCAGGACGTGGCCGACCGCGTCATGGACTCGATGGATCTCGAGCGCGAGAAGGGCATCACGATCCTCGCGAAGAACACGGCCGTCCGGCTGGACGGGACGAAGATCAACATCGTCGACACTCCCGGGCACGCCGACTTCGGCGGCGAGGTGGAGCGCGGCCTGACGATGGTGGACGGCGTCCTGCTGCTCGTCGACGCGAGCGAGGGACCGCTGCCGCAGACGCGCTTCGTCCTGCGCAAGGCGCTCGAGTCGCGGCTGCCCGTCGTGCTCGTCGTGAACAAGGTCGACCGCCCGGACGCGCGCGTCGAGGAGGTCGTGAACGAGGTCTACGAGCTCTTTCTCGACCTGGACGCGAACGAGTCGCAGATCGAGTTCCCGATCGTCTACTGCAACGCGCGCGAAGGCCGCGCCGGACGCACGCCGGACGACCTCGCACCGGACCTCGGACCGCTCTTCGACGCGCTGCTCGAGACGGTCCCCGCTCCGGCCCATGACCCGGAGCACCCGCTCCAGGCGCTCGTCACGAACCTCGACGCCTCCCCGTACCTGGGCAGGCTCGCGCTCCTTCGCGTCAGGCACGGCACTCTCCGCCGCGGTCAGCAGATCGCCTGGTGCCGCGCCGACGGGACGATCGAGCAGGCGCGTGCGACCGAGCTCTTCGTGACCGAGGCGCTCGACCGCGTCCCTGCGGAGGAGGCCGGCCCCGGCGAGATCGTCGCGCTCGCCGGCCTCCCGGAGGTCACGATCGGGGAGACGATCGCCGACCCCGACGATGCCCGCCCTCTGCCCGTGACAGCCGTCGACGAGCCCTCCCTCTCGATGACGCTCGGGATCAACACGTCCCCGCTCTCCGGCACGGAGGGCGACAAGGTGACGGCCAGCGCCGTCAAGGCGCGGCTCGACCAGGAGCTCGTCGGGAACGTCTCCCTCCGGGTCAACCCGACCTCGCGCCCGGAGGTCTGGGAGGTGCAGGGCCGCGGCGAGCTCCAGCTCGCGGTGCTCGTCGAGATCATGCGCCGTGAGGGCTTCGAGCTCACCGTGGGCAAGCCGGAGGTTCTGACGCGCGAGATCGAGGGGAAGCGCCACGAGCCGGTCGAGCGCGTCGCGATCGACGTCCCGGAGGAGTACATCGGCGTTGTCACCCAGCTCCTCGCCCTCCGCAAGGGCCGGATGCAGCAGATGGTCAACCACGGCGCCGGCTGGGCGCGGATGGAGTACCTCGTACCGGCGCGCGGGATGATCGGCTTCCGCACGGAGTTTCTCACGGAGACCCGCGGCGCGGGGATCATGCACCACGTCTTCGAGCGCTGGGAGCCCTGGCGCGGCGAGCTGCGCACGCGACCGACCGGCAGCCTCGTCGCCGATCGTCGCGGGCAGGCCGTCGCGTTCGCGCTCTTCGCGCTGCAGGAGCGCGGCTCGCTGTTCGTCGCGCCGGGCGTCGAGGTGTACGAGGGGATGGTCGTGGGCGAGAATGCGCGCGCCGAGGATCTCGACGTGAACGCCTGCAAGGAGAAGAAGCTGACGAACATGCGCTCCGCCACGTCGGACGAGCTCGTCCGCCTGATCCCGCCGCGGCCGCTCTCGCTCGAGCAGGCGCTCGAGTTCATCCGCGAGGACGAGTGCGTGGAGGTGACGCCGCGGAGCATCCGGCTGCGCAAGGTCGAGCTCTCGGCCCAGAAGCGGCAGAGCCTCTCGTCGAAGCTGAAGCGGGAGCGGGAGCTGGCGAACGCGTGAGCGGTAGGGCACGCGGTCGCGACTTCGAGGTTGCGGCTGATCGGCGAGCAGTACCTGGTGACGCTGCCGCCGCCTCCCTGGCCGGGTGTTCGGAGCCGACGCGCTGCACGAGACGCCGGCGGCGACGGCCGCGGTCATTGTGAAGCCGCGCTTGCTCGACGGCGTCCTCGAGCCGGCCAGCCTCGCCGCCGTCGCGGACGCCTCCGCGACACACTCGAAGCAGGCGAGCCCGCAAGACCAAAGCGATCCTCCGGCTGCTGATCATCACGCCCGACGTTTGCGCAACGCCAAGTTCAGTGGGCGCACCTGGGATCGAACCAGGGACCTCCCGCGTGTGAAGCGGGCGCTCTCCCGCTGAGCTATGCGCCCCTCGTAACCGCGGCGCATGAGAGGAATGCTTAGCGCTGCTGCCTCCCGGCCCTGACGCGGTTCACACACTCCCACCGCCGCGGCCGGCCGATCGTACCAGCGCCGCAATCCCCGTTTCTTGCGAGGTTCCCCCGGACGAGGAGTCATAAAGGCTCGCCCGCGATGCCTCGATCGAGGGATTCTCGCGGCGCTCTCACCCCTTCGGGGGAGGCACCGCGCGCAGGGCGGACACAGAGTGTCGACGAATCAACAACTGCGGTCGCTTGCGCGAAGGCGTAGGCGAGAGAGAAGGGGAGATGAGGGACAGGAAGACAGGAAGACATGGAGCGACGATCATCGCGATCGTCGCCGTCGCCGCCGCGATCGCTGCGAGTCCGGCGACGGCCTCCAACGGCGTGATCGTTTCCGGCCCCGTCGTCGTGAAGGGCATCTGCTTCGCGCCCGACGCGAGCTGGGCCGAAGCGGATTAGGACGAAGCGCCCGGGCGCGGCGGCGCATCCGGGCGCTTCTGCTCAAGCAGCCTCACGGCCCACCCGATAGAGAAGGAATGAGCCGCGGGTTCGGTCTGGTCGTGGTGCTCTCGTCGATGGCGATCGTCGCGATGCTGATGGCGCTCGACATGCGGGCCAATGGGCCGTCCTCGCAAAGGGCGCAGAAGGTCGAGGCCCAGGCGGCGGGCGCGGTCGGCTCGATCAACTTCACGCAGGCGGCGACCCAGCTCGAGGCGTACCGCTCCGAGGGCGGGAGCTATGTCGGAGCGACGCTGCCCGCATCCTTCGGCGTGACCGTCGCGCGCGCCGAAGCGTCCTCGTACTGCCTCCAGGCCGGGATCGGCCCGGCGGCGCAGCACGAGGTCGGCCCGGGCGGCACGCCCGCCGCCGGCCCCTGCTGACGGAGAATCCCGATGTGACACTCCGAGCCGTCGGCGGCGTAGACGCGTCGTGAATGCGGCCTCGACCTCGTTGCCGGGGCTCCGGCTCGACCGTCCGAGCTTCGCGGCGGTCGCCGAGGCGGAGCTCGACGCCGTCCACCGCTATCTCCTGTTTCTCACTGCGGACAGGGCGGCCGCGGAGGATCTGACGGCGGATACGTTCGAGAAGGCGTTTCGCTCATGGCGCCGGTACGACCCGCGCCGCGCGAGCCCCCGCACCTGGCTCTGCCAGATCGCTCGGACGACGGCGCTCGACCACTTCCGCGCCGAGGAGCGCCGACGCCGGCGGGAGGAGCGCTATGCCCGCGATATGCCGGCCAACGAGGAGCAGAGCCCCGGGGAGGGCCTGCTCGAGCGTGCGCTCGGCGAGCTGACCCCGGCCGAGCGCGAGGTCGTGGCGCTCCGCGTTCTGCTCGAGCTCGACGGGCCCGTCACGGCCCGGCTGCTCGGGATCAGCCCGACCGCATGCTCCACGCGGCTCAGCCGCGCCCTGAAACGACTCGAGGAGACGATGACCGATGTCCGCGCCTGAGACCACCGACTTCGAGCGCGAGTTCGAGAGCCTGGTTCGCGACCTCCGCGCCATGCCGAACGAGGCGCCGGACGAGCTGCGTTCCCGTGTTCGCGAGCTCGGTGAGCCGGTGTCGGCCCGGCGGCTCGGCGGGTTCTTCGCGCGGCGGAGCCTCCTTGTGCTCGCCCCGGCCTGTCTCTTGGCGCTCGTCGGCGCGGCGATCGTGCACGGGCTGCTCTCCTCCAGCGGCTCACCCCGGCAGGCCGTATCGGCGGAACACGTCCGAGGCGCGCTCCGGTCGCGGGCTGGGGGCGCCACGCACGCCCGGGGCCGTGCTCCGCTCGCGCCCGCCCCGGCGCGGGTCCAGGACTACCAGGCCTCGCTTCGCATCCGCGTCGAGGATCTCGACGCGCTCTCGACCGGCACCTCCGACGCGATGCGCGTTACGCGGCGCCTCGGCGGCTACGTCGCCTCGGTCGAGTACGCGACTCCGGCCGGCGGTCCAGGCGAGGCGGATCTGATGCTGCGCGTGCCAGTTGCGCACGTTCAGGACGCGCTGCTCCAGCTCGCCGGTCTCGGCGCGGTCGTCGAGCAGCATGTCTCGATCCGCGACCTCCAGCAGCTCGTTCAGCGCCAGCGCAAGCAGATCTTCGACCTGCGTCTCTTCGTCGCGCGGGCGACGAAAACGCTCGAGAACCCGTCTCTCCCGGCCGACGTCCGCCTGCGCCTGGAACTCCAGCTCGAGGACGCGAAGCGGAGCCTGGCCGCTGCGACCGGCCGCAACGCGACGACGCTGCGCCAGGCGAGCCTCTCGCGGATCTCGTTGTCCCTCACGACTCAGAAGACACTCGCGGCCGTCACGAAGCACCACGACTCGCGCGCGCTGCGGGCGATCAGGGGCGCCGGCGACTTCCTCGCCTCGGCGGGAGCGATCGCGCTCTACGTCCTGATCGTGCTCAGCCCGCTCGTCCTCCTGCTCGTTGCGTGGCTCTACGGGCTGCGGGTCTACCGGCGCCGCGAGGAGCGCCGGCTGCTCGCGCAGGGATAGCCGCTCGGCCATCCGGCGGTCGGCGGCTTTGATTGACTTCCGCCGTGCTCCTCTTCGGGCTCTCGACGGGTCACAAGGCGGGTCTCGCGGTCGTGGCCGCGACGTTCATCGCCTTCGCGCTGGCGTCCTCCCTCTTCTTCCCGCGACTCCGCCCGTCGTATCCGGGCCGGGGGATGACGGCTTTCGTCGTCGTGGCGTTCCTGCTCTTCCTCGGGATGCTGAGCGCGGTGGAGGTCTTCGGCGCCGACGCGGGCGAGAAGAAGGCCGGGAAGGCCGAAGCGCCGACGACCACGCAAGCTGCCGCGCCGACGACGGCAGCTCCGACGACGACCTCGGCGCCGACCGCCACCTCGGCGCCCACGACGACCCAGGCCGCTCCGAAGTCCGCCCCGAAGCCAAAGACGACCACGGTCGCCGTGACCGAGTCGGAGTTCAAGATCAAGCTCGCCTCGACGCTGCAAGCCGGCAAGGTCACGTTCAACGTCGAGAACGCAGGCGCGATCCAGCACAACCTCGTGATCGCGGGCGCCGGCGTGAACGCGCAGACGAAGCTGATCGTGGCGGGCGGCGCCGACAAGGTCACGGCCACGCTGAAACCGGGGACGTACGAGCTCTACTGCTCGGTCCCAGGCCACAAGCAAGCCGGCATGGACCTGAAGCTCGTGGTCTCCTAGACCGAGCGAGCGCAACGGGTCCGTGGGGGAACCACGGGTCCCCCCACGCCGAGCGGAGAGGGCGGGATTTGAACCCGCGACGCACCTTTCAGCACGTACGCGATTTCCAGTCGCGCTCCTTAGGCCACTCGGACACCTCTCCCAGATCGCGCAGCCTAGCCACCGCCGAGACGATGCGCCGTCGGGCTGCGGCGAGCCGGTCGCGGGACACGTCCCCGAGAATGCTTCACCATATTGGACAAGTTGACCAAACAAGTCATGCTGACTACACAGTCAAGAGTTTCAGCCGGCCTGACGCCCACAGCCCCTACGTGGGGCGACATCGAAGGCTTCCTCCGCGCCGACGGCTGGCGGCAGGTCGAGAAAGGCGGAGCCGGCCGGAGCCGGCACGTCTTCTACGAGAAGACGCTCGACGACGATCGCGTGCTACAGACCCACGTCTCGCACTCGCGGCAAAAAACGCTTAGGGTCGTCCCGGTCCTGGTGGGCGAGCCGCATCAACGGGGCCCGGGGATGTTCTCCCGGGAAAGCCGATTCGTTCGCCACCGTTCGCCATTGAGCATCGAAAACTGTGGACTTTGGTGGATGCCCAGGGACTGAGGAGCCAGAGGCGCCACGCAGCGCAAACCCCTTCATTAGCGTGTTTGCGCTTGAGAGACGGAGGGGGAGAGATTCGAACTCTCGATCCGCCTAACGACGGATAACGGTTTTCGAGACCGCCGCATTCGACCGCTCTGCCACCCCTCCAGGGAGCGGCACAGGGTAACCACTCATGGGCTGCGGGCGCGCGGCGACGATGATGGCTACAAGGGCAGTCCGCTATCCTGCGCGCGCAACGACGGAGAAGTGGCCGAGTGGCTGAAGGCGGCGCCCTGCTAAGGCGTTATGGGGGTAACTACCTCCATCGAGGGTTCGAATCCCTCCTTCTCCGCTCACCCGCCCGGCGGCGTGGAAGATCACCCTTCGAGGGGAGGATTCGACCGGGTCGAGCGAGAACAATGCGCGTGCCGGCTCCCCCTCATATTCCCGGCGTCTGAAACCCGTCTGCGGCAACCCGAGGCGGGTTTCGTCTTTCCGGGACGGCGTTCGCGGATAGGCTCGGCCGGTGCCGGGTCCGGTCAACGTGGGGGACTACGAACGGCTCGCCGAGGAGCGGCTGGATGCGAACGCGCACGCCTACTTCGCCGGCGGCGCGGGCGACGAGATCACGCTGCGCGACAACCTCGCGGCCTTCGAGCGGCTCCGCCTGCGGCCGCGCGTGCTGGTTGACGTGCGAGAGGTCTCGACCGCCACGACGGTGCTCGGAACGCAGGTGGCGTTGCCGGTCCTGATCGCGCCGCTCGCGCTCCAGCGGATGGCCCATCCGGACGGGGAGGAGGCGACCGCGCGCGCCGCCGCGGCCGCCGGGACGATCATGTGCCTCTCTTCTGCGGCCACCGCTCGGCCGGCGGAGGTCGCCGCCGCGGCTCCCGGAGCGTCGCGCTGGTTCCAGGTCTACGTCTTCGACGATCGCTCGATCACGGAGGATCTGATCGCCGAGGCGACGGAGTGCGGATTCTCGGCGCTCGTACTGACCGTCGACACGCCGTATCTCGGCAGGCGCGAGCGGGACGTCCGCGTCGACTTCCGGATCCCCGAAGGCCTGACGCTCGCGTCCGACATCTTCGGCAGCGGGTTCGACGCCGGGCTGAGCTGGCGCGACCTCGAATGGCTCGCCGGCTACGGGCTTCCGGTCGTCGTGAAGGGGATTCTGACGGCGGAGGACGCGCGTCTCGCCTGCGAGCATGGCGCGGCGGCGGTCGTCGTCTCGAACCACGGAGGCCGCCAGCTCGACGGCGTCTCGGCCACGATCGACGCGCTGCCGGAGGTGGTGGAGGCGGTGGACGGCCGGGCCGAGGTGTTGCTCGACGGCGGCGTTCGACGCGGAACCGACGTCCTCAAGGCGCTTGCGCTCGGTGCGCGCGCCGTCCTGATCGGTCGCGCGATGCTCTGGGGGCTCGCGGTCGGCGGCGAGGAGGGCGTGGCGGACGTTCTCCGTCTGCTGCGCGACGACACCGAGTTGGGGCTGGCGCTGCTGGGCTGCTCGTCGCCGGATCAGGTCAGCCGCGCGCACGTCGGCCGGTCAGACCACTAGTCGTGGACCCGGGCGATCAGCTCGGCGCGGCGCATCAACCTCACGGCGGCGCCGCCGATCCGCACGTCGTAGCCGGCATTGTCGGGGAAGAGCACCTTGTCGCCAGGCTCGACGCCGCCGGCCTCGGAGCCGACCGCCGTGACGACCCCCGTCCGGCAGGTCGTCTCGGTGCTGGCGGGGATGATCAGGCCGGTGCTCGTCTCCGCTTCCTCGTCGGAGGGCTGGACGACGACATAGTCGTCGAGGGGCTCGAGCGTCAGGTCGACACGCTGATGATCGTCGAGCACGGGAGAAACGATACTGCCGCCGTGCGCATCGGCCGCCGTGAGGTCACGATCTCGAACCCCGACAAGCCGTTCTTTCCGGCGCGGGGTCTGACGAAGGGCGACCTCGTCCGCTACTACCTCGAGGTCGCGGATTGCGTGCTGCCGCACCTGCGACGACGGCCGTTCCACATGGTGCGCTACCCGAACGGCGTCGACGGGGAGTTCTTCCACCAGAAGCGCGTGCCGCGGCACCCGGAGTACGTCGGCGAGCAGCTCGTCCGCTTCCCGAGCGGTCACTCGACGGTCTTCGCCGTGGTCGACAACGCCGCGGCGCTCGCGTGGGTGATCAACCTCGGCTGCATCGAGCTGCACACGTGGCACTCGCGCGTGGAGGCGATCGAGCGGCCCGACTCGATGCTGATCGACCTGGATCCGACCACCGACGGACAGTGGGAGCACGTGCGAGCGATCGCGCTCGTCGTGCGCGAGGTCCTGGACGAGCTCGGACTCGCGGCCTTCCCGAAGACCTCCGGAGCGACCGGTCTGCACGTGCTCGTTCCGATCAGGCCGGAGCTGCGCTTTCCGGACGTCCGCCGCTTCGCCAAGCGCGTCGCCGAGGAGGTCGAGCGGCGCGTCGGCGACCAGGAGGTGGCGACCACGACGTGGAGGGTCGCAGACCGGCGAGGGGTGTTCGTCGACTTCGGCCAGAACGCGCGCGATCGCACGATCGCGGCCGCGTACTCGATCCGCCCCACCCCGGACGCGCGCGCCTCGGCGCCGCTGCGGTGGGACGAGGCGCCCGACGTCGAGCCTGGCGATTTCACGTTGGAGACGATGCGCGACCGGATTGCCGAGGTAGGCGATCTCACCGCCGGGATGTGGCGGCGGCAGGCGAGCCTCGTCTCGCGGTTCGCGCAGCTCGGGCTGGAACCTCCTTCTCGATAACCGCGACGCTCGGGCGGCCTTCATCCCGCCAGCAGGCTCTCGAAGGTCGGGTCGTCCGGATGCCGGGCCGGCCTGACCTCCCGCCAGGTGCACTGCTCCGGATCCTTGTCCGGCCGGAATCGGAGGAAGCGCGTCCCGTGGCGAAAGCGACTGCCCTGCACCTTGTCGTATCTGACCTCGGCGACGAGCTCCGGACGCAGCGCCGCCTCCTCGAGCTCGCCCGTTCCCCACCGGTTCGGCTCCGAGAACCCGCGCTCCGGCGCGCGCTCGAGCAGGGGGAGGACCTGCTCGGCGATCTGGGCGTGTCGGCCGGCGGCGACCGCAGCCGAGCCGACGTAGTCGATCCCTCCGTCGTCGTCGTAGAGGCCGAGGAGCAGCGTCGCGATCCGATCGGGCTTCTCCTTCCAGCGCAGGCCCACGACCACGCAGTCAGCCGTCTTGTACGGCTTCACCTTCAGCACCGCCTCGCGCGAGCCCGGCAGGTACGGCTTCCCGAGGCGCTTGGCGATCACGCCGTCGAGCCCGGCCGCCTCGAAGCGGTTCAGCCATTCCTGCGCCGCGTCGGCGTCGGCCGTTCGCGGGGAGAGCCGGAAGCCCTTGGCTCGCCGCTCGAGCTCGGCGCGCCGCCTCTCCAGAGGCTGCTCGTGCACCGGCTTGCCCTTCCAGAGCAGCAGGTCGAAGACGACGAAGTCGGCCGGGATCTCGGCCGACAGCTTGCGGATCCGCGACTCGGCCGGATGGAGACGGAGCTGCATCGAGTCGAAGTCGAGCTTCCCGTCGCGCGCGATCACGATCTCGCCGTCGAGGGCGGAATGGGGTGGCAGCAGGTCGCCGAGCGGCCTCAGCTCGGGGAAGTAGCGCAGGAGCGGCCGGCCGTTGCGGCTCCAGAGCGCGAGCTCGCCGCCGTCGTTCTCCAGCACGCCGCGGAAGCCGTCCCACTTCGGCTCGTACTGCCAGCCGTCTCCCTCGGGCAGCTCCTTGACGAGCGCCGCCTCCATCGGTGGGAAGGGGACGTTTGGGCCGGGCACGAGGTGGAACCCTAGTGGCAGTGGGAGAGCTGGACGGGGTCTGGAAGGTCGAGCGCACCGGCGGCGCGCTGCCGCCGCTTGTCGGATGCCACAAGAGGATCGGCGGCGGGCGCGGGACGACGACGTTTCCCCGCATGCCGGGGATGCCGTTCAGGGTGCGCGGGCTCGAGCTCCGCTACGACGCGCCGTTTCAGCTGTTCGTGGACAAGCTGGAGCGGAACGACGAAGGCTTCCGCGGCAGCGCCACGATGCTCGGCCGCGAGTTCGGAACGTTCACGATGAGGAGGATGGAGATGGCCGGTCAGATGACGGAGCAGTTGATCAAGCACATCGACGAGGCGCACGCGATGGAGCAGAACGTCCTGCGCATGCTCGACGGGATGATCTCCACGACCGACGATCCGGAGATCCTCGACGCGCTCGAGCACCACAAGCTGCAGACTCAGGGGCACGCCGACCGGATGGCCCAGCGGCTCGAGGCGCACGACGCGTCGCCGTCGATGGTCCGGCAGGCCGGCGGGATCCTCCAGGCGCTCGCCAAGCTGCCGCTCGACCTGGTGCGTGGCGAGAAGGCCGGGCGCAACGCGCGCGACGGCTTCGCGACCGAGCATCTCGAGATCGCGAGCTACGAGCTGCTCCGTCGCGTGGCGGAGAAGGCGGGCGACGACGAGACGGCGCAGGCCGCGACGGAGATCATCCTCGAGGAGAAGGCGATGGCCGACGTGCTCTCCCAGAACTGGGACAAGTTCGCCGAGCTCTCCCTCCAGGAGGAGGGCATCACGGTCTAGTGACCGAAGCGGTGGGCTCGCGGCCGCCGCGCTACTGGAGCCAGGGCGCGAGGAAGCCCTGGATCTCGCGGCACCCGCGTGGACGCTCGAGGCGGGCGCGGACGGCCTTCCCCTCCACGACGACGAGCGTCGGGAGGAAGTCGACGCCGAAGCGCTCGACGAGGTCGGGTCGCTCCTCTCCGGCGACGCGGAGCAGCTTGAACGTCTCGTGGTTCCGGCGACGCTGCAGCACCTGGGCGAGGAATCCCTCGACCCGGCGGCAGTCGCCCGAGACCGTGGAGTGAAAGAAGATGAGCCGCGGCTTCTCGGCCGACGGGGAAGAGACGAGCGAAGACACGACCGCACCTCCGGAGTATCGAAGGGCGAGGACTTGGCCCGTATGGCGGGGAGTTGGACATTCCTCTCCCGACATCGTCCTTTCGTAACCTGGCCGGACGCGGAGTGCGTCTAAGCTCAGACGATGCGACGAGTCGCGGTCACCGGCCTCGGCGCCGTCACTCCGATCGGGAACGACGCGCCTTCCACCTGGCGCGCGGCGGTCGCGGGCGAGAGCGGCGTCGACTGGATCCGGTCGTTCGACGCGAGCGGCCTGCCCGTGCGGATCGCCGCCGAGGTGAAGAACTTCGATCCGTCGACGGTCGCCTCGCCGAAGGAGGTGCGCAAGCTGGAGCGAAACGTTTTGCTCTCGCTTGCCGCGGCGAAGGAGGCGATGGCCGACGGCGGCCTGAACGGATTCGACCCGGCGCGGGTCGGGATCGTGTTCGGGACCGCGATCGGTGGCGTCGCCGGCATTCTCGAGCAGGAGGAAGTGCGCCGCGAGCGGGGCCCCGATCGGGTCTCCCCGAATTTCCTGCCGAACGTGCTCGTCGACTCGGCGAGCGGCCAGCTCGCGATCTCGCTCGGAATCAAGGGCCCGAACTACGCCGTCGTCTCGGCCTGCGCGACCGGCTCGCACGCGGTCGGCGAAGCGGCCGAGCTGATCAAGCGGGGCGACGCGGACGCCGTTCTCGCCGGTGGCGCCGAGGCGTGCATGCACCCGCTGATCCTGGCCGGGTTCACCGCGATGCGCGGGCTGGCGGTGGAGGAGGAGGATCCGCCCCGTGCCTCCCGCCCGTTCGACGCCACGCGGGCCGGCTTCGTGATGGGCGAGGGCGCGTGCGTGCTCCTGCTCGAGGAGCTCGAGGCCGCGCGCAGCCGCGGCGCGACCGTCTACGCCGAGGTGCTCGGCTACGGCGCCTCAAACGACGCCCACCACATGGCCCAGCCTGAGCCGGCGGCGATCGGGGTCGCCGACATGATGAGCGCGGCGCTGAAGCGAGCCGGCGTCGAGCCGGAGCGCGTCGGCTACGTCAACGCGCACGGCACGTCCACGCCGCTCGGGGACGCGGCCGAGACGCGGGCGATCAAGCACGTCTTCGGCGACCATGCCTACAAGCTGGCGGTCTCTTCCACCAAGTCCGTCACGGGCCACTGCTTCGGGGCCGCGGGCGCGATCGAGGCGATGATGTGCGTGCTCGCGATCCACGAGGGAGTGCTGCCGCCCACGATCAACTACCGCCATCCGGACCCCGAGTGCGACCTCGACTACGTCCCGAACGAGGCCCGGAAGGCCGAGGTCGACGTCGCGCTCTCGAACGCGATGGGCCTCGGCGGCCACAACGGTTGTTGTTTGATCGGGCGCGTATGAGCTTCATCGTCGAGCCGTCGGTGGAGGCGTACGCCGAGGAGCACTCGACGCCCGAAGCGGCGCTCTTCTCCCGGCTCGCGGCCGAGACACGGGAGCGGACCACCGCGCCGCAGATGATGGTCGGGCTGCTCGAGGGCCGCTTCCTCGCCGAGCTCGTCCGGCTCTCGGGCGCGACCCGAGTGCTGGAGCTCGGCACCTTCACGGGGTACTCGTCGATCTCGATGGCGCTCGCGCTTCCGGCGGACGGCCTCGTCGTCACGTGCGACGTCGACGAGGAGACGACCGCGATCGCACGCCGCTACGCCGAGGAGGCGGGCGTGCTCGGCCGCATCGACTACAGGACCGGTCCGGCGCTGGAGACGATCGCGGCGCTCGACGGCCCGTTCGACCTCGTGTTCGTCGACGCGGACAAGGAGAGCTACGTCGCCTACTACGAGGCGTGCCTGCCGAAGCTCGCCGACAGCGGGTTGATGGTCGTCGACAACACGCTCTGGTCGGGGCGCGTCGCCGACGAATCGGATCGCGAGGAGACGACGCGGGCGATCCGCGCGCTCAACGACCGCGTCCGTGACGACCCGCGCGTCGAGAACGTCCTCCTGACCGTCCGCGACGGAATGAACCTGATCCGCAAGGTCGAGTCGCCCGTGCGATGATCGCCGCGTGGCGGTGAGCGCGCAGCGCGACCGAGGCCCGGTCGGGAACACGCGGTCGATCCCGCTCTCCATCCTCTGGTCGATCCTCACCCTCGGGATCTACTCGGCGATCTGGACGTACAAGACCCAGGAGGAGACCATGCGCTACTCCGGCAACGGCGTCGGCGGTGTGCTCGGCCTCGTGATCTACCTCGTGATCGGGCTTGTCACCTTCTTCGTCGTCCCTTCCGAGGTGCGCTACCTCTACGAGGATCTCGACGGGCGGCACAGCCCCGTGCGCGGTACGACGGTCTCTGGATCCTGTTGCCCCTGGTCGGGCCGATCGTCTGGTTCGTCAAGGTGCAGGGCGCGCTGAACCGGTACTGGGAGTCGAAGGGCGCGCCCGGGCCGTAGTCCGTGAGGGCGGCTCCCTCGAGCTCCGCGATCCGATCACGCCGGGTGGTAGCCGCCGCCGCGGTAGACGAGGCCGGCGCCCTCGCGGCCGAGCTCCGTGGACAGCACCTCCCCGACGAAGACCGTGTGGTCGCCGGCGTCGTACTCGGCCCAGGTGCGACACTCGAGCCAGCCGAGCGCGTCCTCGATCAGGGGCCCCGCCGAGCCCGGCCGCGTCGAGACGCCCATCCAGAGGGCGACGGGCGGGATCCCGCGGCGCGCAAAGTGCTGCGCGACGGCTCCCTGGCCGGCGCCGAGGAGGCTGGCGGCGAACCCTCCCGCGTGCCGGATCGGCTCGTGGGAGGAGGACTCGCAGCCGACCGAGACGCCCACGAGCGGCGGATCGAGGGAAAGCGAGACGAGCGAGCCGACCGTGAGGCCGAAGCGCTCGCCGTCGACCTCCGCCGTCACGACCGCGACGGGCGCGGGAAAGCGCCGCATCACGTCCCGAAGCTCCTCGCCCATCATCCGGCCGATGTTACGGTCGCGCCGTGGGAGCGGGCGCGAGTCGGCGGGACGGGATCGAGCTCGGGATCTGCGCCACGCTGGTCGCGGCGGCCGCGGCGGCGCACTACACGGGCGCCACGCCGGTGCTCGCATTCGTCGTCGCCGCGCTCGCGCTGGCGGTTCTGGCCCGGCTCGTCGGCGGGGCGACGGAGCAGCTCGGCGGACGAGTCGGCTCGGGCGCGGCCGGCGTCGTCCAGTCGGCGCTCGGCAACCTGCCCGAGCTCTTCATCGCGCTCTTCGCTCTCCGGAAGGGCCTCGTCGGCGTCGTCCAGGCGGCGCTCGTCGGATCGGTGATCGCGAACAGCGTGCTCGTCCTCGGGATCGCCTTCCTCCTCGGCGGGATCCGGAACGGGACGCAGCGCTTCGACTCGCCGCGCGCGCGGATGATCGCCACGCTCACCGCCCTCGCAGCGGCGACGCTCTCGATCCCGACGCTCGCCCACCAGTTCCACGCGCCCGCCGCGGCGCACACGCGGGCGCTCAGCCTGATCTGCGCGGGTGTCTTGCTCGTCCTCTTCTTCGTCACGTTGCCCGGCTTCCTCTCCGTGGGCTCGGACGAAGAGCGCGCGACCCCGCGCTGGTCGCTCGCGACGACCCTCGTCACCCTCGGCCTGGCGGGTCTCGGCGCCGCCTTCGTCAGCGATTGGTTCGTCGCCGCGCTCGAGCCGGCCACGAAGACGCTGCACATGAGCCAGGACTTCGCGGGCCTCGTGGTCGTGGCGATCGCCGGCAACGCGGTGGAGAACGTCGTCGGCGTCCAGCTCGCGCTCCGGAACCGCCCCGACTTCGCCATCTCCGTGATCGTGAACTCGGCGCTGCAGGTGGCGCTCGTCCTGACGCCAGTGCTGGTCTTCGTCAGCCTCTTCTTCGCCACGACGCTGACGCTCGTCTTCCCGACGTTGCTCGCGATCGCGCTGCTGCTCGCCGCCGGGGTCGGCGCGCTGGTCGTCTACGACGGAGAGAGCACCTGGGAGGAGGGGGCGATCCTGATCGGTCTCTACACCGTGGTCGCGGCCAGCTTCTGGTGGGGAGCCTAGAGACGCGAAGGGGCGGGTCGCCCCGCCCCTTTCGCGACAGATCGCTTGGCTCGCCGCTAGATCGCTGGAGCCGTTCCCGCGCGGTCTCGATCGACGATCCGCCGCCCGAGGACGAGGCCAAGCCCGACCATCACCAGGCCGAGGACGAAGTGCAGCCAGTTCCCGGCCGTGTTGACGCCGATGAAGTTGCCGTTGCCGTGGAGATTGATGAGCAGTCCGTAGATCCAGAGGACCAGATAGATCACTCCACCGAAGACGAAGTAGTTGCGTGCCCCGGCCCACGTCTTCGCCAGGGTGATGCCGGCGACGCTGTAGAGGAGGTGGACGACGTTCTCGAGCCAGTTGACGCCGAAGATGTGCAGCAGCTTGGCGGCAACGTCCCCGAATGTGCCGAGCCTGCTGTAGTGGCTCGTGATCCCCGGCACGAAGCCGAGAATGCCGACGAGCAAGAAGACGACGCCGAGTAGCATCGCGGCCGTCTGCAACAGTGAACGATCTCGCATGTGGCTCCTCCTGGGGAGTTCGACGCGGACTGGATTCCGTGCTCCGCGCGAGTTTCCTTTGCAGCTGGGCTGTTCGTCAACCCGCCGGGACCTTTTCGGCCCAGGATCATTCGCGCGGAAGGGCTTATTGGATCAGCAGAACCGCGACGGCGGTGACGAGCGCCGCGGCGCCCGCGAGCGCGACCGGCAGCCGTCGGCGCGCGAGGAGATCTGTCATGCGTGGACCGCCGGGCAGCGCCGCCTGGGGGAGCGCGGCGAGCCCCAGCATGAGGATGGAGAGGGCCAGCGCCACGACGAGGAGCGGCTGTGCCGCGTTGCCCGAGCCGCCGCCCGTCGGGCCGCTCGCCACGATCTGCGGCTCGACCGAGTCGCTCGTCGAGGTGGCCCCGTTGTCGTTGTCGCCTCCCTGGGCGGACGGGGAGGACGACGAGGCGGGCGAAGAGGAGGAGGAAGAGGCGCCGCCCGAGCTCGAAAGGCCGTTCGGCGTCGAGCCGCTCCCGCCCGCGGAGGCCGAGGTCAGATCGCCTCCCGCCGAGGCGAACTGGCTCGATGCGCTGCAGACATCGCGGCGGCGGGCGGATGCGAGCTCGTCCCGCGAGGGGGCGCCTCCGCCGACGAGCACGAGCGTCACCTCGAGCACCGCCGGGCCGATTCCGGCGCGCGCATCGATCCGGTAGGTGCCGGGCGAGAGGCGACGGCCGCCGATCCGGCCGTCGAACGGAATCCGGTTTGCCCCGGTCTTCCCGCCGACGCGGAAGCGTCCCGCGATCCGGCAGGCCGGCGCAACCTGCAGCACGGTGAACGTGACCCGCGCCCGGGCGGGCAGGCGGAACGTGAACGTCGTCTTCCGCCGGTTCTTCGGGCCGGTCGTCGCAAGCCAGGGGCGCGTGCTGTGGAGGTGCGAGATCTGTGACGGGGCGGGGCTGCCGCCCGGCGACGAGGTCGGCCGGGAGCGCGAGCCGACCCCTGGCACGGAGCCCGATCCGGAGCCGGAGCTCGAGCCGGAGCCGGAGCCGGAGCCGGAGCTCGAGCCGGAGCCGGAGCCGGTTGCCGGCGCGGACGAAGAGCTCGTCCCACCCGCCCTGGCGACCGCGGGGGTGCGCACGATCGGCGCGGAGGGGGCGGCGGGCGTCGAAACGCTGACGTGCGGCGTGGTCGGCGCCGGTGTTGGGGGCGGCGAAGGCAGCGGCGGAGGCGTCGGCACACGCACCGGCGGCGGCGCGGGCAGGGTCGGCGTAGGCGCCGGCACCGTCGGGATGGGGACGGTTGGGACGGGCGGGAGCCCGAGCGCGAAGGCTTTCCCGGCCCAGACACCGAGCGCGAGCAGCAAGCAGAGGACCGCAGCCTTCCTCATCAGTGTCACAACGCGGATCCGCTCCAAACGGTTGCGGGGGAGGTTTGGATCGCCTCCACCCGAGCCAAACCTCTGGTGCGATGGCCGTGACGAAGACCGACTACTACGAAGTGCTCGGCGTTCCGCGCGCGGCCGGCGACGACGAGATCCGCACGGCCTTCCGCGCCCTCGCCCGCAATCTTCATCCCGACGTCTCCGCGTCGCCGGAGGCCGAGCGGCGCTTTCGCGAGCTCGCCGAGGCCTACAACGTCCTGTCGAAGCCGAGCGCGCGGCTCCTGTACGACAAGTACGGCTATCGCGGGCGCGGGAACGCCGGCTTCGACGAGGAGCTGTGGGAGACGCGCGAGCGGCCGGCGCGGGGAGCGAACGTCCACGCGGAGGTCGACATCCGCGCCTACGAGGCAAAGCTCGGGACGCGGCGGAAGCTCGAGTACCGGGCCCTCGCTACCTGTCCTCTGTGTGAGGGGCGGGGCGCGACCGGGGGCGCTGCTGACGATTGCCCGACGTGCGGGGGGACCGGCCGGCGGAGTCAGGTCTCGGATCTCGACGTGGCCCGGATCCTGCAGATCGAGTCGTGCCCGGACTGCGGGCAGGAGATCTGCCATCGGTGCGAGGGTCGCGGCAGGGTCGAGGCGAGGCGGATCCTGAAGGTCCGGATCCCCGCGGGTGTCGAGGACGGAGCGCAGCTGCGCGTCGCCGCTGAGGGGGGCGCGGCCGAGGCGGGCGGCGTCTCCGGAGATCTCCTCGTCGCCGTGCGGGTGCTGCCGCGGCCCACGGACTCGAGATTCCTCCGGTACCTGGCGCTCGCGGGCCTGCTCGCGGCGCTCGCGCTGTTGATCGCGCTCCTGCTCTGACCGCGCTAGACTCCGTGCCCTGCACGTGTTCACGAGCTCACGCCGGACCGGGCAGGCACCCCGAGAGCGGTTGATCGTCCTCGCTCTCCTCGCTACCCCTTTCGCGCTTGCGGCCTGCGGTTCCCATGCGAAGCTGGCCGCGGCGCCTTCCACGCCGGCGCCCGCGACGACCGCTCCTGCCGCGACGACCTCGGCTGCGACGCAGACCACGCCCGGCGCGCTCCAGCCCGAGGCTGCCGCGACAGCCACCGGCGACGTCCCCGACAACCAGGTCTACGTTCCGTACGCCGACCACGGTGTCGGCTACACGATCGAGTACCCGGAGGGCTGGGCCCAAAGCGGCGGCGGTCCCGAAGTGGCGTTTCGGGACAAGAACAACATCGTCCGCGTGCTCGTGGAGCGGGGAGGGGCCGCAACGCCCCTGTCCGTCCGCGTCGACATGGCCGCCCTGAGGAAGTCGATTCCCTCGCTCCGGTACCGGCAGCCTGTCGCGCTCCGGATCTCCGGCGCGCCGGCGGTGAAGGTCGCGTACACCACGCTCAGCCCGCCGAACCCGGTGACGAACAAGCGCGTCGCACTGACCGTCGACCGCTACTACCTCGCCCGCGCCGGCAAGCGTGCGGTGATCGATCTCGGCACCCCGGTCGGCGTCGACAACGTCGATGCGTACCGGCTGATGATCGAGAGCTTCCGGTGGAGGTAGCGAGCCTCTACCGGGAACCGCCGAAGCAGGAGGAACGGACTCCGGCGGCGCTCGAGTTCAAGGACGTCTTCAAGATCTACCGCTCCGGACCGGTGGAGTCGGTCGCCCTGCGCGGCCTCGACCTCCGCATCGAGCCGGGTGAGTTCATCGCCGTGCTAGGGCCGTCCGGCTCGGGGAAGAGCACGTTTCTGCAGCTTGCGGCCGGACTCGACGAACCGTCGGCCGGGGAGGTGCGCGCGTTCGGACGGCCGCTGAGCCGCCTCGGCGAGGGGGAGCTCGCCCGCTACCGTGGCCGAGAGGTCGCGATCGTATTCCAGAGCGGGAACCTCTGGCCGATGCTGACGGCCCGGGAGAACGTCACGACCTCGCTTCGGCTCGGCGGCGCGCGGCGTTGCTCGGCCCGTGCGACAGATGCGCTCGCCATCGTCGGGCTGGAGCGACGGGCATCGCACCGGCCCAGGGCGCTGTCCGGCGGCGAGCAGCAGCGGACGGCGATCGCGGCGGCGGCCGGACGCTCGGCGCCACTCGTCCTGGCCGACGAGCCGACGGGCGAGCTCGATCTCGAGAACGAGCAGCGCGTGCTGACCGAGCTACGGCGGTTGCAGCGCGACGGCGGCAGCACGGTGGTGACGGTGACGCACTCGCGCCGGCTCGCGGCGGGCGCCGACCGGGTGATCGAGATTCGCGACGGGAGGGTGGTTTGAGCGCGCTCGCGGCCTGCCGGGACGTCGTCGTCGAGTACGGGCGCGGCGAGGGACACGTGCGTGCGCTCGACGGCGTGAGCCTCGATGTCGAGCCGGGCGAGCGAGTCGCGCTTCGCGGGCGCTCCGGCTCGGGGAAGACAACGCTCCTCCACGTCCTCGGGGGACTCGTCGAGCCGTCTGCCGGCCGCGTCGAGTGGACCGGTCGGCCACTCTCGACTCTCGAGCGCAAGGCCCGGGCTCGCGAGCGCGATGCGTCGATCGCGTTCGTCTTCCAGGGCTCGAACCTGCTGCCGACCTTCACGGCGTACGAGAACGTCGCCTTCGCCGTGCACGCCGCCGGGAGCGAGGGGGACGAGACGCTCACGCCGCTCTCGCTGCTCCGACTGGTCGGACTCGAAGACAAGGCGGACAACCTTCCGGGCGAGCTTTCGGGTGGAGAGGCCCAGCGGGTCGCGATCGCACGAGCGCTCGCGCAGCGGCCGAAGCTCCTGCTCTGCGACGAGCCCACGGGCCAGCTCGACTCGGATACGAGCGGGCGCGTGCTCGATCTCCTCGATGCGCTGCAGGCCGAGTTCGGCTTCGCGCTCCTGACGGCGACTCACGACGGCGAGGTTGCCGCGCGCCACGCTCGGATCGTCTCGCTCGACGACGGTCGCGTCGTTGAGGGCGCGTGACCTACGCCGCCCTCGCCGTCGCGAACCTGGTGCGAACGCCCGCGCGGACCGTCGTGCGGACGCTGGTGCTCGCCGCCGCAGTCGCCTCGCTCGGCGCGATGCTCCTCTTCATCGGCCGGTCGCTGCAAACGATGACGGCGACCGCCACCCGCAGCGTCCCGCTCGACTGGCAGGCGCCCGTCGCATCCTACGGCGCTGCGCGGCGAGCCGCGTCCGGCGTCGCCCACCAGGCGGGAGTGCTCGAAGCGGCTCCCGCCGCGACCGCCTCGTTCGCCGGAGCCCAGCACGACAAGGCCGGGGTGGGCCGCATCCGCTCGGCGGCGGGATCGATCCTCGCCGTCCCGCCGCACTACCTCGACCACCTGCAGACGTTCCGCTTCCTGCGCGGCTCGCTTCGGCCGGGGACGATCGTCTTCGACCAGCAGCTCGCCGCGACCCTGCAGGTCGAGCCGGGCGACAGGGTGGAGCTCGAGCTCCGGCCGGGAACGAAGCCGGTGCCGCTCCGCGTCGGCGGGATCGCGCTCGTCACCGCGCCGGATGTCCTCTTCCAGCCGTTGAACCCGCTGCTCGGCCCCGCGCCGGCTCAGCCTCCAGCCGACATCGCGATTCTGCCGCTCGCGACCTTCGCCCACCGCCTTGCGCCGCATCTGCCGACGGCTGCTGGCAGCGCCGGAGGGCCTGTCCTGCCGGGCGCCCTGGCCGACACGCAGTGGCAGGTGCAGGCGCAGGTCGCCCCGAGCTTCCTGGCGGGCACGCCGGCGCACGCGCTCAAGCGCGCCGACCAGACGCGGAACCGCGTCGAGCGTTCGCTGCCCGGCCAGGTGCAGTTCGTCGACAACCTCTCGGACAGCCTCAACTCCGCCGCAGGCGACGCGCTCTACGCCGAGACGCTCTACATCATGCTCGCGCTTCCTGGCGCGCTGATCGCGCTCGGCCTCGCGTACCTCGCGGCGCTCGGGACGGTGGAGCGCGACCGGCGGGAGCTCTCTCTCCTGCGCGCCCGCGGCTCCTCCCGGCGCGGTCTCCTCGCCCTCGCCGGGATCGAGAGCGTGCTCGTCGGGCTGGCCGCCGGGGTGCTCGGTGCGGCTGCCGCGGTCGGCGCGATTCGCGCCGTCGGCACGGAGCAAGTGCCGCTGAGTTTCGGCCGCGTCGCCGTCACGGTGCTGGTCTGCGTCGCGCTCGCGACCGCCGGCGCGGCAGCCGCTCGCCTCGGCTCGGTTCAGGAGGTCATGCGGGCCACGGTCGCGACGGGACGGAGGACGGCGCAACGAGCCGGCAAGCCGCTCTGGCAGCGGCTGTACCTCGATCTCGTCGCGCTCGCCGTGAGTGGACTCGTCTACTGGCTCACGATTCGCACCGGTTTCTCGGCCGTGGTCAACCCCGACTCGAACCCGACGTTATCCCTCTCCGTCTACATGTTCCTCGCGCCCGCGCTGCTCTGGATCGGCGCCGCGCTACTCCTCGTCCGCCTGCGTGGGGAGCTCTTCGGCTGGGTCGCACGGCTTGCGGCCGGTCGCAGGCCGGCAAGCCTTCCGCGGTTCCTGCTCGCGAGTGCGGGCCGCCGCGGCGGGGCGATCAACCGCGGTCTCCTCGTCGTCGGGCTGCTGCTTGCGTTCGGAGTCAACCTCGGCGTCTTCGCCGCCACCTACGATCAGCAGGCGCGGGTCGACGCTCAGCTCACGCTCGGCGCCGACGTCGTCGCGAACGCGCCGGCGGGTGCGGTGTCGAAGCAGGGGCTCGAGCAAACGATCGCGCGTGTCCCGGGCGTCGCGGGAACGACCGCGATCGACCACTCCTACGCCTACGTCGGCCCGGACCTGCAGGACGTCTTCGGCATCGACCCCGCCACGCTTACGCGCGGAACGTCGCTCCGCGATTCCTACTTCATCGGCGGAACCGCGGGGCGGATACTCGCGCGCCTGCGGGCTCGGCCGGACGGAATCCTCGTCTCCCGCGAGACGATCACGGACTACTCGCTCGCCCTCGGCGATCTGCTCGAGCTCCGCGTGCTCGACCGTCGCACCGGAAAGCTCACGGTCGCGCCGTTCCACGTCGCCGGGACCGTGCAGGAGTTCCCGTCGGCGCCGCGCGACTCGTTCATGGTCGCGAATCTCGCGTACCTGGGCCAGGTCACCCACGATCCCGGGCCGAACGTGGTCTTTGCGAAGACTCGCGGGAGCCCGACCGACGTCGCACGGCGAGTCCAGGACACGGTCCGCTCCTCGGGCGTGACCGTGAAGGACATCACCCGCCAAACGGCGCAGACGGTCAGCTCGATCACGACGGTCGATCTGAGCGGGATCGCGCGGATCGAGGAGGTTTTCTCGCTGCTGCTCGCGGCGGCGGCGATGGCGCTCTTCGTCGCGCTCGGCCTGGCTGAGCGGCGGCACGAGTTCGCCACGATGGCCGCGCTCGGAGCGTCGTTGCGCGAGATCGGCGCCTTCCTCTGGAGCGAGGCGGCGATCGTTCTCGCCGGCGGCCTCGCCCTTGCCGCCCTCCTCGGCTGGCTGCTGGCCGAGATGCTCGTCGCGATGCTCCGGCACGTCTTCGATCCGCCACCCGACCACCTCGCAGCGCCCTGGACCTTTCTCCTCGGCCTCGCCGCCGCCGCGATCGTCGGAGGGATCGTCGCGACCGCCGTCGCCGCGCGGGGCCTCGAGCGGCTGCCGCTCTCCGAGATCCTGCGCGAGGAGTAGAGTAGCGCTCAGACGAGGCGCCGCTCGAGGAAGATCGCGAGCCGCGTGAGCGGGAACGAGATTGCGAAGAACGCGCCCATCAGCGCCCCGTAGATCGCGAGCGCGTGCGAGTCGCCGCTCGAGTAAGCCAGCCGCTCGGTCGAGCGCTGGCCGGTCGCGAGCAGCTCGGTGACGCCGATGATCGAGGCGATCGTCGTGTTCTGCAGGACGTTCACGAGCAGGCCGACGAGCGGCGGCAAGAGGCGGCGCAGCGCCTGCGGGAGGATCACGCTCCCGTGCCGGCCGACCCAGCCGAAGCCGAGCGCCGACGCGGCTTCGTGCTGCTCGCGCGGAATCGACTGCACCGCGCCGCGCGTCGCCTCTGCGACCTGCGCGCTTCCCCACAGCACCAGCCCGAGCGCCGCGCCGGTGAACGGGCTGAAGCGGTGGTGGATCAGCGGCGCCGAGGGCAGCGCGTAGAAGACGATGAAGATCGTGATCACGATCGGCAGCCCGCGCCAGATCTCGATGTAGAGCCGGATCAGCGAGCGCAGCGGAAGGAAGCGGATCGTGAGCAGGGTTCCGAGGACGATTCCCACGATCATGCTCCCGGTGACGGCGAACGCGGCGATGCGGAGCGTCTCGGGTACGCCGTCGTGCGCCATGTAGTGCGCGACGGGCCCGACCCAGGAGGGCAGTGTCCCCACCGGAAGGGGCACTAGCGGGCCTCCGGCAGCGCGAGCCGCGACTCGAGCAGGCGGATCAGGATCGACAGCGTCCAGACCACGACGAGATAGGTCGCGCCCAGCACGAAGAAGATCTCCGGCGCCTTGAAGGTGACGCTCTCGAGGCTGTAGCCGGTGTTCGTCAGCTCCGCATAGCCGACCGCGGTCAGCAGGGACGTGTTCTTCAGCACGGAGATGTACGTGTTGATCGAGGAGGGCAGCGCAATCCGGCCGCCGATCGGAAGCGTGACGTTGAGGAACGTGCCCAACCGCCCGAAGCCGAGCGCGCGGCCCGCCTCGCGGAACCGCCCGGGAACCGCCTCGAAGCCCGCGCGGAAGTTCTCGGTGTTGAACGCGCCTCCCCAGATCGTCACGGAGAGCCAGCCGACGGTGAAGGGCTGCAGGATGATGTGGTGCCCGGGTAGCTGCGGCAGCCCGTAGGCGAGCAGGAAGATCTGGACGAGGATCGGCGTGTTGCGGATCACCTCGACGTAGACCGCCGCGAGCTGGCTGAGCACGGGAATGCGGTGCGCCCGCACCGCGCCGAGGACGACGCCGATCGCGGACGCGCCCGCGATCCCGATTCCGGCCACCTCGAGCGTGCGTTTGAGGGCGCGCGCGAACTCCGGGATGTGCTCCCGGATGAAGTGCCAGTCGAGGCTCGCGAGGAGCGTCATCGCCCGCGGGGTGGGGAGCGACCGCGCCGGGCGGCCGCTCCCTCGCTCCTGCCTATCTCGAGCTGCAGTCCGAGACGGGGTCCTTGCCGACCGGGTACTGGAAGTTCGACTTCGGCCTCGGCACGTTGTCGAGGAAGTCGCCGACGAGGCGTGCAGGCGCGTTCGAGCGGAGGATCTTCACGAACTCGTCCCGCTTCTTCATGTAGCGGATCGCCGCGTTGACCCAACGCGCGGTCGCCGTGTCGCCCTTCCGGATCCCGATGCCCCACGGGATGTTCAGGAACTTGTCCCGGGTCAGCTTGAGCGTCGGGTCCTGCGTGGCCACTCCGAGCAGGAATGCGTCGTCGAACATGAACGTGTCGGCCTGGCCGTTCTTCACCGCGAGCACCGCTGCGCTCGGTGAGTCGACCTCGAGCAGCTTCGAGCTCTTGAAGCAGTTCCTCGTCCACGTCGCGTAGAGGGCGCCTCGTGTCGTGACGATCGTCTTCCCGCCGAGGTCGCTCACGTTGTGGATGCTCGAGCTGTTCGGGACGAGCAGCCGGCCGGTGGCCGAGTAGTACGGGATCGAGAAGTCGATCACGTCGGCCCGCGCGGACGTCCACGTGAGCGTCGAGATGATGATGTCCACCCGCGACGAGGTGAGCGTCGGGATGCGGCTCGGCGTCGTCACGCAGACGAGATCGACCTTCTTCTTGCTCCCGAAGGCGAGTTGTGCGAAGCGCCGGGCGGTCTGGACGTCATAGCCGTCGTTGTTGCCGCGAACGTCGATGAAGCCGAACGGCGGGAAGTCGCACTTGACCCCGATCTCGAACTTCTTCCGGCGCCTGATCGCCGACGGAAGCGGGGGCAGCTTCGGCTTCGTCACCTTCGGCTTGGGCTTCGGCGCGACAGCGCCGGCAGTCGGGCTCGCGCCGCCCCGGTGGGCGGCCGATCCCCAGCCTGCAAGGGCGCCCGCCGCGAGCGCGACGACGAGCGTTACCACTGCGATACGTCTCATTCGATCTCTCCCTCCTCGGTGATGGTCAATTCGTCCAGCGAGTCCGCAAGCTGCAGCGTCCGGCGTAGGAAACGCCGCGTCCGCTCTTCCTGCGGGCGATCGAGCACGTCGGCGGGGGTCCCCTGCTCGACGATTCGCCCCTCGTCCATGAAGATGATCCGATCGCCGACCTCGCGGGCGAACTGCATCTCGTGCGTGACGACGAGCATCGTCATCCCGGCCCGCGCGAGGTCGCGCATGACGAGCAGCACCTCGCCCACGAGCTCCGGATCGAGCGCGGAGGTGACCTCGTCGAAGAGCATCACGTGGGGCTCCATCATCAGCGCCCGCGCGATCGCGACGCGCTGCTGCTGACCGCCGGAGAGCTGGTGCGGATGCTGCCGGGCCTTCTCCTCCAGCCCCACGCGCGCGAGCAGCTCGTGCGCCCGCGACTCCGCCTGCTTGCGCGGCAGCTTGCGGATCCGCCTCGCCGCGAGCGTCAGGTTGTCGATCACGCGCAGATGCGGGAACAGGTTGAACTGCTGGAAGACGATCCCGATCCGCTGGCGCACGGCGGACACGCGGGCGCCCTTGCGGGTGATCTCCTCGCCCTCGAGGAAGATGCGGCCGGCGTCGAGCGGCTCGAGCAGGTTGATGCAGCGGAGAAGCGTGCTCTTGCCGCTCCCGCTCGGGCCGATGATCACGAGCACCTCGCCCGCGTCGACGCTCAGGGCGACATCGCTCAGGACGACGTTGTCGCCGAAGCTCTTCCGCAGTCCCTCGGCGCGAACGACCGGCACTCCGGCCCCCGCCTCGGTCGCGCCTGCCACGACCGTCTCGTCTGTCTCGACCAAGTTCCGACCATACAACGAGACACCGCCCCGGAAGTCAAGTCGCGGACCGTGCGCGGGCGATGAGCACCCGCGGCGCGTCGCTCAGGCCGTCCCGAGCGCCGCCTGGATCTTGGCGATCGCTCCGGTCTCTCCGGCAGCGACGTCGCCGGATGCCTCTGCGACGGACTTGGCGACGTCGAGCACGAATCGCCGGTAGGCGTCGGCCTCGTCCGGCGCCTTCGTCTCGAGCGTCGACGCCGACGACCGAAGCGCTTCCAGCGTCTCGGCCTCGAGCTCCTCCGGCTTCTTCCCGAGGCCGAACCCCATCGCCGGAGACGCGGCGAGGTCACGGATCAGCTCGCTCTCGTTTCCGCGGCGAGCCTCGGCGAGGTGGCGGCCCGCCGCCCCTGCTTCCTTGAACGTGTCGAAGAACCCCGGATCGCTAATCGAGACGAGCAGCGTCGTTCCCGCGACGCCGTGCTGCAGCTGCGTCCATTCCTCCTGCGTGAAGTCGGCCTTTCCTGCCATTCGCTCCTCCTGTCATGTCAGCGGCGGGGGTGGGACGAGTCGCTCGAGAAAGAGCGCGCGCGGCGCCGTCGATGTCCGAACGTGAACAACCCGAACGGAACGAACAGCAACGGCAAGAACACCACGTGACCGGCGGTCACGACGAAGACGAGGATCGCGATTGCGATCCCGATTGCGAGTACGCGCACTCTTCCTCCCAGATCCGCTCGTCCATTGGCATCTGCCTGCTCCCCGCGCTCGCGATGAGCAAACGCGCCGGCCGCCCACGGTTCGGGGATCATCCGTCCCGATCCCTAGAATCGCGCCCTGTGCCGGAAAGGACGCAAGCGGCGCTGTACTCCGAGATCGACCTCGAGCTCTCCTGGTCGGAGGACGAGCTGCCGCAGGCTGAGCGGACGAAGCACGTCCACAGTCTCCATCCGTACCTCGGCAAGTTCATCCCGCAGCTCGTGGAGGTATTCCTGCAGCGCTACTTTGCGCCAGGCGACTGCGTCTACGACCCGTTCGTCGGCTCCGGCACGACCCTCGTCGAGGCGAACGTTTTCGGTGCGGACGCGATCGGTTGCGACGTCTCAGCGTTCAACTGCCTCCTGTCACGGGTGAAGACGACCGCCCACTCTCTCGGAGCGCTCGAGCTCGCACTCCGAGGCCTGCTCGAGCAGACGCGCCAGACAGCGGAGGTGGTGGCTTCGGAGGAGGCGAGCAATTGGCTGCGATCTTGGTACGCGCCTCAGGCGCTGCGCGAGCTGCTCGCTTACCAGTGCGTCGCATCACAGTCGCTCGACGATGAGGCCTGGGAGGTTGCCAGGGTCATCCTTTCGCGAGGCGCGAGATCGGCGCGCCGGACGACGCACTTCGACCTGGACTTCCCCCGCACGCCGGTGACGAAGCCGTACTACTGCCACAAGCATAAGAGGACGTGCCGCCCGGTCGAAGAGGCTGGGAAGTTTCTGCGTCGGTACACGTCGGACACTGTTCGACGGCTACGCACATTCGCCGAGCAAACTTCGAACGCGTCCGTCGAAGTCATCCACGGCGACGCGCGGCTGGTCGACCTAGGCATGAAGGCCGATGGTGTGATCACTTCGCCGCCGTATCCGGGCTTGATCGATTATCACGAGCAGCATCGGTACGCGTACGAGCTTCTCGGCCTGCCCGACGAGCGCGAGCGCGAGATCGGAGCCGCAGCCGCTGGGACGGGTCGGAAGGCGATCGGCGCCTATGTCGAGGCTATGACCGCCGTCTTTGCAAACGCAGCGCGGCAGCTGCGCCGTGTCGCTCCAATCATCATCGTCGTCAATGACTCGCGAAACCTCTACCCGACGATCCTCGACCGTGCCGGACTCAGGCTCGATGAGCGGATCACCCGGCACGTCAATCGCCGAACGGGGAGGAGGGCCGGCGAGTTCTACGAGGACATCCTCGTGTGCCGCTCGCGCAGCTAAGAGTTAGACGCCGAGGACGCAGATCGACGTGGGGTCGCGATTTACGTGCCGAGTTGAGAAGAAACGTCCGAGAACCCCGGTCCCCACCACTTCGCGAGGAGGATGGTCGATGCAAGTAAAGGCGGCGGGGCTGGGATTCGAACCCAGGGGCCGCCTTGCGACGGCCAACGGTTTTCAAGACCGCCCCGTTCGACCGCTCCGGCACCCCGCCTCCGATCATCGTAGAGGCGCCGGGTCACGCTTTTGGGGCATGGCCCGCAGGCTGTTTCGGCCGATCTTGTGTGTGCGTCCGAATCGTGCGGCGTCCTGCGGCCATGAGTGCGAATCCATCACCGAACCTCCAGCCGGTCGAGCTTCAGCCCGAGGCGCCCGCGCTCGTACCGCCGACGCAGACGCTGCGCGGCTTTCCGCTCGGGACGATTCTGCTTCGGCTCGGCTTACTTCCCGGAGACACGATCAACGAGGCCCTCGCCGAGGCGGACGATGCGGGCATTCCGCTCGGCGCCTATCTGGTCGAGCGCGGACAGCTCGACGAGGCGCGGCTAGCGTGGGCGCTGGCGACGCAGAAGGGTTTCCCGTTCGTCGACATAACCGCGGCCGCGTTGCACGAGTCGGCGCTCGAGCTGCTTCCCGCGCATGCGGCGAACACGCTTCGCGCTCTTCCGCTCGGCTACCGGACCGGTAAGCCCGTCGTCGCGATCTCCGAGCCCACGGACGCCGACCTGATCGAGCGGATCCGGCTCGCCATCGGACGTGACTTCGTCGTCGCGGTGACCGGGCCGCGGGAGCTTCAGGCTGCGCTTGCCGCCGCGTACGAGCCGGTCGCGGCCGTCCCTTCGACCGTCCCCGCTCCGGCGCCTGCTCCCGAGCCGTCGTCGGCCTCGCCGGACGAGCAGGCCCTCCGGAGCGTTTTCCGAGTCGTCATCTGCCTTGCCAGCAACGAGCGCCTCGACGTCGGGGTCTGGGCCGACCCCGAGCCCGCCGGGAGGTGTCGACAGGGCCTCGTCGCCGAGCTCGACCGCGGCTGGCTCGACCATGAGGGCCGGCTTCTGCGCGCCGACGCGGTGATCTCGAGCGACGTCGTCGAGAGCCCGCTGCTCTAATAAGCCCGTTTCGGAATGACGACCCGCCCTCGCGCCGCCCGGCGCGGCTCGGGGGCACGGTGCTTCGTTTTGAGACGGGCTCTAACGGTGGATCTCGGCCGGCGCGCCAAAGGCGCGGAGCACCTCCGGCACCTCGCCCTGGAAGTTCTCCAGGATCGCCAGCACCCACCGCCCGGTCGCCGCGGTCCCGTTCAACGTGTGCGGCGGCTCGAGGCCGCGCGTGCCGCGAAAGCGAATCTCCGAGCGACGCGCCTGGTAGTCGGTCGTGTTCGAGCACGACGTGATCTCGCGATAGCGCGCCTGGCTCGGGAACCACGCCTCGATGTCGTAGCGCTTCGCGGCGGCGCTCGAGAGATCTCCCGCCGCCGTGTCGACGACGCGGTACGGGAGTCCGACCGACTGCACGAGCGACTCCTCGAGCGCGAGTAGCCGCTCGTGCTCCGCCCACGACTCCTCCGGGAGCGTGTAGACGACCATCTCGACCTTCTCGAACTGGTGCACCCGGAACATCCCCCGTGTGTCGCGCCCGGCTGCGCCCGCCTCGCGCCGGAAGCACGACGAGTAGGCGCAGTAGCGGATCGGTAGCTCCTCGAGGATCTCGCCCATGTGCATCCCGATCAGCGGAACCTCGGACGTCCCGACGAGATACAGCCCGTCCGCGGGCGCCTCGTAGTAGTCGGATTTCTCCGACGGGAAGAATCCAGTGCCGTACATCGCCTCCTCGCGCACGAGGACCGGTGGGAGCACGGGCGTGAAGCCCTCCGACACGAGCCGGTCGAGCGCCATCCGGTAGAGCGCGAGCGCGAGCAGCGCCGTATCGCCGATCATGAACCCGAAGCGCGCGCCCGAGATCTTGGCGGCCCGCTCCAGCTCGAAGCGGCCGAGCTCGGTGTGCTCTTTCGCCTCCGCGATCGGCAGAGGCTCGCCCCAGGTCGTGACGACCTCGGCGTCCTCCTCGGTCATCCCGTCCGGGGTCGAGTCGTGGGGCGGGTTCGGGACGCGCCCGAGCGCCGAGTCACGGGCCGCCTCCGCCGCTGCCAGCCGCTCCTCGAGCTGCTGCAGCTCGGCCTTCACCTCCTTCCGCTGCTCGATCTCCTCCCGGCTGGGCTTGCCGCCGCCCTTCTGGCGCGCCCGGAGCTCGTCGACCCGTGGAACGAGCTCGCGCCAGCGCTCGTCGGCGGCAAGCAGCTCGTCGAACGCCTCCCCGGCGCCCCGGCGCGCGAGCGCGGCGCGGACCGAAGCGGGACTCGCGCGCGCTGCCTTGAGGTCGATCACGCGCGGGAGTCTAGGTAGGTCTCGAGCACCTGGGCGACGCCCTCCTTGTCCACGGACGGGCAGATGAGGTCGGCGACCGCCTTGACGCGCTCGTGCGCGTTCTCGACGGCGACGCCGTAGCCCGCCCACTCGAGTAGGTCGACGTCGTTCTCCCCGTCGCCGAACCCGATCGTGCGCTTCGGGGAGAACCCGAGCACGCCGGCGAGGAACTCGAGCCCGGCGCCCTTCGTCACGTCAGCGCTCGCGAGCTCGAGGAAGTAGGGGAGGGACTTCGAGATGTAGAGCCGGCCCGCGAAGCGCTCCTTCATGCGCGCCTCGAGCCCGTCGAGCACCTCGGGGTCGTCGATCACGACGAGTTTCGTCGGAGGCTCCTCCAGCCAGCCCAGCAGGTCTCCGACGGGCTGGAGCTCGAGGTGCTGGAAGTCCGCGTAGCGCCGCGCCTCCGGGGTGATCTCCGCCACGTACAGCTCGTCGCCGACGTAGCAGTTCATGCCGAAGCCCTCGCTCTGGAGCGCGTCGATCGTCTCGCGCGCGAGCTCCAGCGGAATCGGTACGTGTCGTAGCCAGCGCCCGCTCTGCGGCTCCGCGACGACGGCGCCCTGATAGCAGACGACCGGATCGTCGAGCCCGGCCTCGAGCGCGTACCGGCGCACCGATTGGAACATGCGTCCGGTGACGAGGACGACGTGGATTCCGACGGCCCGCGCTGCGGCGATCGCCGCCTTCGTGCGCGGACGGAGCAGCGCGTCCTCGCCGATCAGCGTCCGATCGAGGTCGCATGCAACCGCTTCGACCTCGCGCGGGAACTCGGGTGGAAGCCTCAGCTCTTGGGTTTCGTCAGGTAGCCGACGAGCGCTTGGATCTGGTCCGGCGGAAGAGACTTGTACGTCTGCGGCATGACGCCCTTCGGGAAGCCCTTCTGGATGTACTTGTTCGGGTCCACGATCGACTCCTTCGTGAACGCCGCGAGCGGCTGCTTGGCCTGCTTCGCGTACTGCGCGAGCTTGTCCAGATCAGGCCCGATTTTCGCGGTCGCCGCCGCCGGCTTGTAGGTGTGACACCCGTTGCAGCCGTTGCTGGCGAAGACCGCCTTGCCCGGATCCTCCTGCTGAACGGTCCCGACGACGGTCTGCGGAGCCGCGCGCACGACGCCCTTGCTGCCGCAGCCGGCGAGCACGAGCACGAGGACGAGCGAGGCGGCGGCGGCTCCGGAGCGCATCGGCCGCGAGTGTACTCCAGCGGTTCGCCCGGACGCGGGGTCAAGGCGCTCCCAGGTCCAGAGGGAGGCGCAGACCAGAGCGCCGATGCCCAGGACGTCCCTCGGCGTGTCGTTCACGAGTAGCGAGACGGCCACTCCGGCCAGCAGGGCGTCCACCGTCGCGAGTCGCGGCCGGCGCGTTCCGAAGACGACGAGCGCCACCAGGGAGAGGGCGATGTAGACGAGCTTCTGCCAGGACGAGACGGCGCCGAGGTACGAGAGTCGCACGCGGTCGCCGAGGTCGCCCAGCAGCGATCCGGGCCCGCTTCCGACGGCGCGTGTGACGTGGCTCGAGCCGCCGAGCGCTGCGTCAATGCCGACGAGAGCGAGGCCGACGAGCACCGCGGCGGCCCCGACGAGGACGATCCTCCGCGGCGTCAGCGAGAGCTCGAGCCGGCGCAGGGCGAGCACGCCGAGAGCGACGGCGAAGACGATCACGCCGCCGCCGTCGGCGCCCGCTTCGCTCCAGCCGACGAGGACGAGCGAGAGCGCGGCGACGGCGGGGAGGAGGGCGAGTGGGACGAGAAGCCCCAGCGCAAGCACCGGCGCGAGCAGGAACGTCTCGACCTCGTTCGTGATCCCGTAGAAGCGGCCGCCGCCGTCGGGATGCGGGCCTAGCGCGGCAAGCGCGTTGGTTTCCGGCCACGCTGCGAGGACGACGAGGTAGACGGTGAGGAAGAGGCCGAGCGCCGCCGCGAGTCGGTCCGGCCCGTCGAGCAGGCGCGCGAGGACGAAGGTGCACACGGCAAGGAGCACGGCGAACTCCGGCCAGGGCTGGCGCGAGCCCGTCGCGGCCCAGACGAGGCAGATCGCGAGCGCGACTGGGATGCAGATGAGCCCCTCGCGGCCGAGCCGTCGTGCGAGGAGCCCTGCCGCCAGCGCGATCAGGATCGCGACGACGAGCACGAGCCGCGTCGGGTTCCGCTCGCCGTGTCGGCGCACGAGCGTGCGATCGAGCCGGCGGAGATCGGACGCGGCGTCCCGCTCAGGGGCGGATCCGATCGTCGGCGTCCGGGCGCGTTCCAGCGCACGCACGGTCGGCGCCACGTCGGCGACGGAGACGAGGCCGCGGATCCGCGTCGCCCGAGAGATCAGGATCCCGCGATAGCCGGGGCCCACGATCGCGATCGGGTAGCGCCGCTCGTTCGGCCGCCGCCCCGGCCCCGGCAGCTCGACGTAGATCGTGACCGGGGCGGGCGGCCCGCCGAGGCGAATCACGGGCAGGCCGGACGGCGGCCCGGAGACGAGCGAGTTGCGTACCTTCCCGCGCAGGAGTGCCGCGAGCGCCGAGTCCCGCGACACGGATGAGCCCGAGCCGGGCACGAGCAACCCGATCGCGCCTCTCTCCGCGAAGGCCTGCAGGTCGACCCGCGGCACGACGCGCACCGCGGCGCGCTCCGCCCGGGCTGTTGGGACGAGGTTAAGCGCTCCCCCCAAGATGAGGCCCAGAGCTACCATTCGTGGAGTCCTATTCAAGGAGAGCGATTCTCGATGAAACGCAAGGCTTATGGACGCGACGCCGGCCTCTCGCTGCGAATGCTGGCGACGGGCGCGATGCTCGGGCTCCTCTACGTCGTCTTCGCCGTGGTTTTGTTCCAAGTTCTGAACGTCGGACTCATCCCGATGATCTTGATCGTCGTCGGCTTCGCGTTCTTCCAGTACTTCACCTCCGACAAGCTCGCCCTGGCCGCGGCCGGCGCAAAGGTGGTCGAGCGCGATCAGGCGCCCGAGTTGCACGCGATGGTCGAGCGGCTCTGCGCGCTGGCCGACCTCCCGAAGCCGAAGGTGGCGATCGTGGACACGGACGTGCCGAACGCGTTCGCGACGGGACGCAGCCCGAAGCACGCGGCCGTGGCGGTCACGACCGGACTCTGGCGCCGGCTCGAGCCGAAGGAGATCGAGGGGGTCCTCGCGCACGAGCTCTCCCACGTGGCCAACCGCGACGTGCTCGTGATGACCGTGGCGAGCTTCTTCGCGATGCTCGCGGCGATGCTCACGCGCTTCGGGCTCTACGCCGGGATGTGGGGCGGCGGCGGCAATCGGGACAACAACAACAACGGGCCCCCGATCTGGGTGATCGTCCTCGTCGTCTCGATCGTGACCTACGCGATCAGCTACGTCCTGATCCGGACGATCTCCCGCTACCGTGAGTATGCGGCCGACCGCGGCTCGGCGCTGATCACCGGCTCGCCCGAGTACCTGATGAGCGCGCTGCAGAAGATCACGGGCGACATGGCTCGAATCCCGCAGAAAGACCTGCGAGAGGTGGCCGGGATGAACGCGTTCTTCATCATTCCGACGAACGTCAAGCAGCAGGTGTCGGAGCTCTTCGCCGACCATCCGCCGCTCGAGAAGCGCCTCGCCCGCCTCGCGGAGATCTCGCGTGAGCTGGGCCGACCCGTATCGTAGATCCACGGCTCTCGCCGCGGATCTCGCGGGTCGTTTGGAGTGGGATGCGCTTTGCCGCGCGGCGCGTGCCGTGGGGCTGCGTCTCCCGGCACGCGTGAGTTCGGCACGAAAGGTGTCTCTCTTGTGTGGCCGTCGCCTAGTGTTCCGCCCGGTGGAACAGAAATCATTCACCGCCCGGCGGAAGCCTGCCGCAGTCTGATGGGGCTCCGTGACGTTCTCTTCGGGCGGAAGAAGCTCGCCGAGCCGGCCGCCGAGCGTTTGTTCGCGCTCACGACCGCGGCCGTGACGCTCGACGCCGAATGCGACCTGAAGACGGCGGGCGCCGGCGGGATCTGCTTCAAGGCGCTCTCCGCCGGTGAGTTCGCGCGCGCCGAGAGCGACCTGCAGCAGGTTCTGGACGCCGTCGCGGCCGAGTCCGGGTCGAAGCTCGAGCGGACGGAGGACACGTTCGGATTCGGCTGGATCGTCGTCCGTGACCCCGAGCTCGAAGATCAGGTGGCCGCCGTGCACGCGGTCGCCTCGGGGCTCGAGGAGCAAGGCTTCGGGCCGCAGCTCCTGGCGGCGGTTTTCCGCTTCCAGGGGTCCGGCGCGCCCGTCTACTGGATCTACGGTTTCAAGCGCGGCGCGTTCTGGCCGTTCGTCCCGACCGGAAAAGACCAGGACCGTGACAACGCCAGGGAGCTGGAGCTGAAGTCGAAGCTCGAGGGCGAGCTTCCGATCGAGGCCGATCTGACCCGCTGGTTCGCCGTCTTCGGAGCCCCTGTGTAACTCTGACTGCATTTGATGCTTGACATGACATCAACTTGATGTCATAGTGACCGCGATGAACGTGGCAGCTTTCGTCGAGGCGCTCCAGCAGGACCTCGCCGCCGTCGCCGGCATGGGCGACGCCGCCGTCGCCGACGCCGCTCGCCGGCTCACGGCGGCGCTCGAGCCCTCCCTCCGGCTCCGCCTGCAGGATCTCCTCGGCGAGGCTGCCCTCGAGCTCTCGGGCCAGCTCCCGGGCGGCCACGTCGAGGTTCGTCTCGGCGGCGGCGATCCGGAGCTCGTCTACATGGAGGAGCGGGGCGGCGGCGTGCCGACCGGCGGCGAGGACGCGCTCAGCGCGCGGATTACGCTTCGCCTGCCGGAGACGCTCAAGTCGATCATCGACGCGGCGGCGCAGACCGAGGGCGTCTCCGCCAACACCTGGCTCGTGCAGCAGATCGCCCGCAGCGCGAGCCCCAAGCGGCGAGGCCCCGGCGGGCGCCGCATGACCGGCTACGGCCAGAGCTGAGAGGAGCACCGATGTCGACCATCTCCTTCCCTGCAGTCCTCGCCCGGCGCGAGCGCGACGCCGATCCCGCGCAGCGCCCGGGGCCACCCCGGTGTCGGCGGGAGAACGTCCGCCGCGCCGTCCGCGACCGCATTCTCTGCGAGATCCGCTTCGCCGACTGCCGCCAGCACATCCTCTGAGAAAGGACGAGCCGATGAAGACCGAGCAGACCTACGAGACCCCGGGCCCGATCCGCCTGAACCTGGACCTGCCGTTCGGCCGGGTCGAGGTCGAGACGGCCTCGGCCGATCGGACGGAGATCGAGCTCGAAGGCTCGGGTGACAGCCGGCAGGCCCGCGAGCTGATCGAGTCCGCGCGGGTCGAGCTGGTCGAGCGCGGCGACGGCCACGAGGTGGTCGTCCACGTGCGCACGTTCGGCTTCTTCGTCTCGATCGGCCGCGGCCTCGATCTACGGCTCCGCGTTCGCTGTCCCGAGGGAGCCGACCTCGAGGTGCGGACGAAGTCCGCCGACGTGCGCGCCGCGGGCCGGTACGGCTCGGCCTCCGTCCAGACCGCCTCCGGCGACGTCAGAGTCGACGACGTCCAGGGCGACCTGCGGATCAAGTCCGCGAGCGGGGACCTCCACCTGGAGTCGGTCGGCGGCAAGACGCACGTGCAGACCGCTTCAGGAGATCTCTGGCTCGGGCGCGCGGGCGGCGACGTCGTCGGCCAGCTCGTCTCGGGCGACGTCCTCATCCGCGAGGCGGACGGCTCCGTGACCCTGAACACCGTCTCGGGCGACCAGCGAGTCGAGGCCGTGACCGCGGGCTCGGTCGAGCTGCACGCGGTCTCGGGCGACATCCGGGTCGGTGTCCGCCGCGGCTCGCGCGTCTACGTGGACGCGAACACCGTCAGCGGGACGACGAGCTCGGAGCTCGAGCTTTCCGACGCGCCGGCGTCGGCGCCGTCCGGGGACGGCCCGCAGATCGACCTGCGCGCGAAGACGATCAGCGGGGACATCGGCATCGCCCGGGCCGCCGCGCCGTCGCAGCTACCGGCGATGTAGTGCGCCGCCTCCTCCTGATCCGCGACGCCCGCATCTTCCTGGCGGGATGGACGCTGTCCGTGTTCGGCGACTGGGCGATGTTCATCGTGCTCGCCGTCTGGACGAAGGATCTGACGCACAGCAATTCCGCGGCGGGACTCGTCTTCTTCGTCCTCACGCTGCCATCGTTCCTCTCACCGCTCGCGGGACTCGTGGTCGACCGGTTCCCGCGCCGCCCGATGCTGATCGCGACCTATTCCACGGAGGCGCTCGTCGTGTTGCTGCTCTTGCTCGTGCGCGACCGGGGCGACGTGTGGCTGATCTACGCCGTGACGGCCTTCTACGGCGCGGCCGGTTCGCTCGCCGCCTCCGCTCGCTCGGCGCTCGTGACGGTGATCGTGCCGCGAGAGCTGCTGGCGGAGGCGAACGGGATCTTCCAGACCGTACGGGAGGGGCTGCGCCTGATCGCGCCGCTGACGGGGGCCGCGCTCTACACGGTGGCCGGAGGAGGGGCGGTCGCGGTGCTCGACTCCGCGAGCTTCGTCGGCGTCGGGGTCGCGCTCCTGCTCGTCCGCACCCCCGAGCAGCGCTTCGAGCGCGCCGAGCACCGTTTCGCGACCGAGGTGCTCGCGGGGGCACGGCACATCTTTCGAACGATCCCGTTGCGGCAGATCGTGGTCTCGACAGGGGTCTGCCTGCTCGTGGTCGGGTTCTCCGAGACGATCGTCTTCGCCGTCCTCCAGCACGGCGTGCACCGACCGCCCTCGTTCTTCGGCGTCCTCAGCTCGGTTCAGGGAATCGGCGCGATCGTCGGCGGCGTGACCGCGGCCCGGACGCTGCGGCGGATCGGCGACGTTCGTCTCGTCGGTGTCGGGATGGCGCTCTTCGCGATCGGAGAGCTGAGCTTCGTCTCGTCCAGCCTCGTCCTCGTCCTCGTCGGCATCTGCCTGGCAGGCGCGGGAATCGCGTGGCTGATCGTCGGGTTCGGGACAGCGATCCAGCTGCGGTCGCCGGCTCGCCTCCAGGGGCGAGTGGCTTCCGCGGCGGACACGCTGATCAGCGGTCCGCAGACGGTCTCGATCGCGGCGGGGGCCGCACTCGTCGCGGTCGTCGACTACCGGTTGCTCGTCGTCGTCGAGGCGGTCGTCACCGCGATCTGCGCCGCCTACCTGGTCACGCGCAGAGGCGGAGCAGCCGCTGTCGAGCCGCTCGAGGCCGCCGCCTGAACCTGGTCCACGCGCGCGCGAGGACCAAGCTCAGCTCGGCAGGTCGGGAATCAGGCCGTCGCCTGTGAGGAGCTCGCGCAGCTCGTCGAGGGAGAGATCCTCGGGCGGGACGATCGCCTCCGACGGCGAGAGGTCTGCGTCCCCGAGCCGCTCGCCCTTGTCCCGGACCGACCGGGCCATCTCGGTCAGGAGCCGCCGCACATCGTCCTCGTTTCCCTGCGCGACCGCGTCGGAGACTTGTCCGTCGAGCTCGTTGAGGGCTTCGAGCGTCCCATCGTCGACGCGATACTGGCCTTCGCCCATCAGACGGACGATCGTCACTGCTTCTGCTCCGATCCGCCCTCGAGCTGCTTCGCCTGCTCGCCGCCGCCGAGCTCGGCCTTCATCTTCGCGAGCTCCTGGTCGACCTGCGACTGCGAGGAGACCTGCGCGAGCTCACGGTCGAGCTGGGTCTGGTCCGACGTGTAGTCCTCGAGCGAGCCGGAGTCGACGAGCTCGTCGATCGCGGCAGCGCGCGCCTGCATCTGCTCCGTCTTGTCCTTCGCGCGCTGGATCGCGAGGCCCGTGTCGGCCATCTGCTCGCCGATCCCGGTCGCCGCCTCACCGATCCGCACCTGCGCCTCAGCGGCCGAGTACTGCGCCTTGATCACTTCCTTCTGCGAGCGGAACGCCTCGATCTTCGCCTGGAGCTGCTGCTCGCTCGCGACGAGCTTCTGCTGCTGCGCCTCGAGGCCCTCCACCTGCTGGTCGAGCCCTTGGAGCTGCTGCTGGACGGCCGTCTTCCGCTCGAGCGCCTGCCGGGCCAGATCCTCGCGGTTCGCCGCCAGTGCGTCGCGCGCCTGCGTCTCGAGCTTGACGACGTTCTGCTCGAGCTGCTGCGTCTGGAGCTGGAGCCGCTTCTTCGCGGTGACGACGTCGGCGACGCCTCGCTTCACGTTCTGGAGCGACTGGAGCTGCTTCTCGTACGAGTAGTCGAGCGTCTCGTTCGGATTCTCGGCGCGGTCGAGCAGCTTCGAGAACTTGGCCCTGATGATCGTCGAGGCCCGTCCCATCATCCCCGGCATTGCCGTCCTTTCCTCGCAGGTGCTGGGGTAGCCTATGCGCTCCGCGCCCGGTTTCGCGGTACCTCAAAACTCGGTGATCATGCTCCTTCTCCGCTCCCACTTCTCCGCTCCCAGGAGACATCGCCGGTGTTAGTGGAGCGGAGCATCGACCTCGGCTGGCTCTCGAACGCCTATCTCGTCGCCGACCGGGAGGGCGGGGCGGCGGTCTTCGTCGACTCCGGCGCGCCGCTCGAGCCGTTGCTCGAGGCGGCGGAGCGCTGGCGCGTCGAGCCGAGCCACGTCCTTCGCACGCACGCCCACCACGACCACGTCGTGCACGAGGACGAGCTCGGGCTGCCGGTCGAGAGGGGCTCGCTGGAGGTCGGGGCCCTGCGCGTGGAGGCGCTTCCGACTCCGGGTCACGCCGACGACATGGTCGCTTTCGTCGTGAACGACGAGGCCGTGTTCACGGGGGACACGTTGTTCAAGAACTCGGTCGGCGGC
Source organism: Gaiellales bacterium (assembly GCA_038253005.1). Lineage (GTDB taxonomy): Bacteria > Actinomycetota > Thermoleophilia > Gaiellales > Gaiellaceae > 3-1-20CM-4-69-9. Next base: position 52,832 of record JBBSHO010000001.1, on the reverse strand, counting down.
GGCGACTTCGCGCTGGTGCGGAGCTCGGTGATGGATGTGTTGATGGCGCTGCCGCACGAGCTGCGCGTGCTTCCGGGACACACCGACGAGACGACGATCGGCCGGGAGTGGGAGGAGAACCCGTTCGTCCGGGTGTGGCGCGGCGCCGAGCCCGAGGGGACGGAGTCGTGCAAGATCGCGGGCGAGGACGCCACCCTCGTGGTCTGGTCGCCGGACTACGACGGCGGCGGCAAGGCGTGGGTGCGGTTCCCCGACGGTCGGGATGCGATCGTCGGCGGCTCCAGGGTCGAGCGCGGCTGAGCCTGTCTCTTCGTCCCTAGCTAGGCGCGAGCGAACAGCGAGCTCGACGCGACGTAGAAGAGCGCGAGCGCACCGAAGAGGACGAGGCTCGCGATCGGGCTGACGAGCGCGAGCAGCGTCCCCGCCGCGTAGGTCGGCGTGCCCGGGACGAAGCTGCGCGTGATCCCGCTTACCTCCCGCTGGTCGGCGTCAGGCCGAAGCAGGCGGCGCGAGCCATAGAGCCAGAGGACGAGGAACAGCAGTCCCATCAGCGTCATCGTCGCCCCGTAGAGGACGGCGGCCGCGCGTCGGTCGTCGCCCGAACGGGCGAACTCCGCGACCACCCGGGTGGGGAACGGGATGAAGGCGACGACCAGCAGGAAGAAGACATTGATGAAGAGAAGCGTCCGATCGACCTGCCCGAACTGACGGAACACGGTGTGGTGGTTGACCCAGATGATCCCGATCGTCAGGAAGCTGACGAGGTACGCGAGGTACGCGGGCCAGAGGCGCAGCAGCTCGTGCGCGAGGGCGATCCCGCGGCCGTGGCGCGGCGGGTCGACGGTCAGGATCAGGAGCGTGATCGCGATCGCGAACACACCGTCGCTGAAGGCCTCGACGCGTCCCGTCTCCATGGGGCCAAGCTACACTTCCGACCCTCGGGGCTATAGCTCAGTTGGGAGAGCGCCTGGATCGCACCCAGGAGGTCGCCGGTTCGAGCCCGGCTAGCTCCACCTTTCGCAGCCGCCGGCGGGGAATCGTCCGGCGGCACATGCTCCTCGAGAATGGCTGGTTACTGCGCTGTGGCAGCTCTGTGCATCGGCTCCTCGGTGCCGACACGGTCGACGTGACCCTGTCCGCGCCGTCCAAGCCCACCCTCGGGGTCGACTCCGGAAGCTCGTCGACCGACCGGATCACGAACGCCGCGGCAGCGTCCTTCGCAGGCGCGTACGGGCCGGGTGTCCAGGTCAACGTCTACGACGGCGGGACTCAGCTCGGCTCGGCCCGCCCCGACGCGGACGGCAAATGGAGCTTCACCGCGCCCGGCGCTCTCCGCGACGGCGTCCACTCCATCTCGATCCGGATCGTCGACAGCGTCGGGAATCTCTCGGACGCTTCTTCGGCGCTCGTCTTCACCGTCGACACCCAGAAGCCGACGATCGCGGTTCCGGCCTCGATCGCCGTCGTAACTCCCCCGGGCCTGTCCACGGCGAAGGTCGCCTTCGCCCCGACCGCGGCGGACAACCTCCCCGGTGTGACGACGTCCTGCTCGGCGGCGTCCGGCAGCGCATTCGCGGTCGGCACGACTGCGGTGACCTGCGTCGCCACGGACGCTGCGGGGAACTCGACCTCGGCCTCGTTCACCGTGACGGTGAACGACTGGAAGCTCGTGGCGAAGCCGTCGCGACCGCAGCTCACCGGTGCGAGCGACTCCGGCGCCTCGAACACCGACAACCTGACGAACGTCGTCCGACCGACATTCGCGATCGGGGCGGCGGCCGGCTCGCTCGTGCAGCTGCTGGAGGGCTCGACGATCCTCGGTTTCGCCTACGCCGACAGCACGGGCCTCGCGCTCGTGCAGATCGACGCGTCGCACGCACTCGGGGACGGCCTGCACGCTTTGAGCGCGAGGATCCTGGACGCGACCTCGGCGCTGTCCTCCTTGTCCGACGCGCAAGCGGTCACGATCGACACCGCCGGCCCGAGCGGAAGCTTCACGATCAACGCCGACTCGACGGTGATCAACGGCGCGGACGCGACCAACAGCCCCTTCCTGGCGCTCGGGCTCACGTTCGCCGACGGGAACGGGCTCGACACGATGGAGATCTCGACCGACGGCGGCGCGACCTACACCCCGGCGGAGTCCTACTTCAACGCCAACGCCGTCACGCTCACCGGCGCGGACGGCCTCTACACCGTCGCCGTCCGGATCACCGACCTCTCCGGCAACACGGTCGTCGTCACGAAGCAGATCCGGCTCGATCGAAGTGGCCCGGCGATCACGGACAGCGGGATCGCGAACGGCGCCGTCTACGACGTCGGGACGACCCTGACGCTCAACTTCGGCGCCTCCGATACGGACGGTGTCAAGACCGTCGCCGCGACGCTCGACACGACCACGGGTCTCAAGAGCGGCGTCGCGATCTCGACCGACACGCTGACCGCAGGCCTGCACACGGTCGTGATCACCGCGACCGACCAGCTCGGCAACGTGAGCTCCGTCAGCGTCACCTTCACCATCCGGGTCACCACGGGCGGCCTCCAGAGCGCGGTCGGCGACGGCGTCGCCCGCAAGCAGGTCGACGCGTCGGTGCAAAGCGTGCTCGTGAACAAGCTGCAGTCCGCGCAGGCGGCGATCAACCGCGGTGACAAGACCTCGGCCCGCAACATGCTCAACGCTTTCATCAGTGCGGTCTCCTCGAACTCGGGCAAGAAGATCGACGCCGGCTACGCCGCGATGCTGATCGGGTGGGCGAACGACGTGCTCGCCCGCCTCTAACTCTCCGGCCTGCCGCCGCCGCCTCCTTCGCTAGCCTCGCCGGTGGATTGGCTTCCAGCTTCGCACCCGTCGCCTCCGTCGCCCTCGCGGGGGACTGGACGGCGCCGCCCGTCGTCCTGACCGCCGCGGCGCTCGCGCTCGCGCTCTTCGCGCAGGGCTTCGCCCGCCTTCGTCGGCGCGGCCGCACGGATCTTGCGTCCTGGTCGCGAGCAGGCCTCTTCGCCGCCGGCCTCGCGCTCGGCGTGCTGCCGCTCGTCTCGCCGGTCGACGCCGCCGGCGACGACTACCTGCTCTCCGCGCACATGCTCCAGCACGTCCTGATCGCCGACGCCTCGCCTCTTCTGCTCCTGCTCGCCCTGCGCGGGCCGCTCGTCTTCTTCCTCGTCCCGCCGCCGCTTCTGCGGGCGCTGGCGCCGGTACGGGCGTTACGTGCCCTGCTCCGCGGGCTCCTCCGGCCCGGCGTGAGCTTCTCCCTCTGGGTCGTCGTGATGCTGGGCTGGCACGTCCCGAAGCTCTACGACTCGACGCTGGCCCATCCGCTCGTGCACGACCTGGAGCACGCGAGCTTCGTCATCGTCGGGCTGCTCGTGTGGACGCAGCTCGTCGACCCCGCGCGGCACGAGCGCCTCACGCGCGTGAGGCGCATCCTCTTCGCGTTCGGGCTGCTCGCGCTCGGCCATCCGGTGATCGACGGCCTGCTCTTCAGCGGCGGCGTCGCGTACGCGCCGTACGCCGTCCAGCCGCACCGCTTATTCGGTCTGTCGCCGGTCCTCGACCAGCGGCTCGCGGGACTCGTGATGCTGGTCGAGCAGCTCCTGACCTTCGGATCGTGCATCGGCATCCTGCTCTGGCCGATGCTCGGGGACCGACACCGGCGGACGTTACCGATCGAGGTAGGAACGCTCTGACGTCTCTCGATCGGGCGAAGCTGTCCCTTCCCGGCCCTGCCGGCAAGCCCTAGGGTCGCGCAGCCCGGCGGAAGCCCAGGTCGAGCAGGCGCCGCGCGTCCCTGAACTCGTCCGCGGAATGCAGCACGACGGCGATCAGCGAGACGCCTCCGCGTGAGGCCGACGCGACGAGGCAATGGCCCGCCTCGGTCGTCCAGCCGGTCTTGACGCCGTCCGCTCCGCGGTAGCTCGTCAGCAGGAGATTCTTGTTCAGGTAGACCTTCGCGAAGGTGGGGGGCGGCCAGGGGACGCGCTCGCGAGGGGTGCGTACGACGGAGCGGAACCTGCTGTTGCGCAGGGCGTAGCGGGTGAGCGCGGCGAGGTCGCGGGCGGTCGAGTAGTTGCCCGCGTCGATCACGCCGCTCGGGCTGGAGAAGCGGCTGTCGCCGAGCCCGAGCTCCCGCGCCTGCGTGTTCATGAGCGCGACGAAGGCGCGGCGACTCCCGGCCGAGCTCTCCGCGAGGGCCAGCGCGTCGTCGTTGCCGGAGTAGAGGAGCATCCCGTAGAAGAGCTTCCAGGCCGGCACGTGCTCGCCGGCGCGCAGGCCCTCCTTCACGAGCGGGACGCGGGGGACGGATCGGCGGATCGTGACGATGCTCCGCCAGCGAACCCGGTGCAGCGCGACGACCGCCGTCATGATCTTCGTCGTCGACGCGATCGCGCGGCGGCGGCGCGAGCGGAGCGCCCAGAGCACGCGCCCGGACTTCGCGTCCACGAGGATCGCGGATCGCGCCGTCAGCGGCGGGTCGAAGCGGCGCCGGAGGAGGGGAGGGGCGGCGACGAGCAGGAGCGGCGCCTGGGGCCGGGCCGGCTTCGTGCGGGCCACGCGCGCGACGAGCGCGGCCGGGTGGTCGGCCCGACGGCTCCGGTGATGGCCGAGAAAAGCGCCGGCGGCTCCTGCCGCAACGGCGAGCAGGAGCAGCGCCGCGAGCCGGCCGCGACCGCGACGGCGACGTCGGCGGCGCCGGTCGACCCGCTCGAGCACGGGGAAGATCACGGCTCGCCCAGGGTAACGCGCGGCCCGGATCTTCCCACTCTCGCTGCAAATGCGGCTACCCTTGGCGCGAGGTGCTGACACCGGCAGGCTCCCGTTCGCGACGAGCTCTTCGCCTGCCGCGCGCCTTCCCGCGCCGGCCGCTCGCGGAGCCTCTCTCCTCGGCCCGCGCGGGCTTCTTCGGCAGCGCGCGCTTCTACCTCCGCGTGGGCGTGCTCGCCGCGGTCACGGTCGGCCTCTTCTCGGTGCTGACACTGAGACTCTGGTCGCTCGAGATCCTGCAGGGGAAGCGCTATGCGCACGCCGCGACCCAGCAGACGTTTCGCTACCTGGACTTTCCGGCTCCGCGCGGTTTGATCGTGGACGCTCACGGACGCTTGCTCGCGGGGGTGAGCGGGCAACTCCAGCTCACGGCGGACCCGAGCGCCCTCGGCCTGGTCGGGAGGAACGGCCGCTGGCGGCCGACCGGCCGCGGCTGGCGGCTCCTGCGCAGAGCGGCACGCGTCACGGGAGTTCCGGCGTCGCGCTTCTCACGACGGATCGCGCGCGGCTGGATCAAGGCGCCGTACGCGCCCGCCGTGCTCGTCCGGAATCTGGCCCGACCGCTCGCTTTCTACGTGGAGGAGCGCGCTGCCCGATACCCGGGGATGAGCGTCACCGCCGTCACCGAGCGGAGCTACCCGCAACGCGCGCTCGGCAGCGAGTTCCTCGGCCTGCTCGGGGAGATCGGCGCGCCGGAGCTGAAGCAGTCTCGCTTCCACGGCTACGGCGCGGGCGAGGTCGTCGGTCAGTCGGGAGTCGAGGCGTACTACGACCGCGTGCTCAACCGCGGCTTCCAGAGAGCGCGCCTCGCCGTCGACTCGGCGGGGGATCCCGCCGGCCCGCTTCGGCCCCTGCCGCTTCGCCGGCGCGCGCGGACGCTCGAGCTCACGATCGACGCGCGGCTCCAGCGCGCGGCGGAACGGGCGATCCGGGACGGGATCGGATTCGCGCACGCGGCCGGTCACCTCGACGCGAGCGCCGGCGCGGCCGTCGTCATGAACCCTCGTACCGGCGCGCTCTACGCGCTCGCGAGCTACCCGAGCTTCGACCAGTCCGCGAGCGCCCGCGACCCGCAGTACCTGGCGCACCTGCTCGATCCCCGCAACGCCGAGGTCCCGCTTCTCGACCGCGCGACGCAGGGCCTTTATCCGGCCGGGTCGACGTTCAAGCCGTTCGTCGCGGAGGCGGCGCTCTCGGCCGGGCTCATCTCGCCGTACTCGACGCTTCCCTGCACGGGCTCGCTGACGGTCGGGAACGTCGTCTTCCACAACGTCGAGGCCGGAATCAACGCGTCGCTGACGCTTCCCCAGGCGCTCTCGATCTCCTGCGACACCTGGTTCTACCGGCTCGGGACGGCGTTCTACGCGCGGCAGCTCGCGAGCGGGAGTCTCGACATGCAGCGCTGGGCGAGCCGGCTCGGGCTCGGGCGCCGGACCGGGCTCGATCTCCCCGGGGAGGCGGCCGGAGTCGTGCCGACCCCCGCGTGGCTGCGGCGCACGTTCAGCAAGCCCTGGGAACGGATCTGGTACGAGGGCTACTCCGTCAACCTCTCGATCGGCCAGGGCTACCTCGCGCTCACCCCGCTCCAGCTCGCCGTGGGGTACGCGGCCTTCGCGAACGACGGGACGGTGGTCACGCCGCACGTGGCGAAGGCCGTGCTCGATCCGGACGGGCGGCTCGTGCGCGCTCTCCGCTTCCCGCGCCGGCGTGTCCGCCTGGTCGACGACTGGGCGATCCGCCAGGGGCTCTTCGACGCTGCGCACTCCTCGACCGGCACGTCCTCGTCGGTCTTCGGCTCATTCCCGGTTTCCGTGGCCGGAAAGACCGGCACCGCCGAGGCGCCGCCCGGCAGCGACCACTCCTGGTACGCGTCGTGGGCGCCGGCGTCGAATCCGCGCGTCGTCGTCGTCGTGCTGATCGAGCACGGCGGCTTCGGGGTGGAGGCCGCCGCACCGGCCGCGCGCGAGATCTACTCGACCTTCTTCCACCTGCACGGCTGACCGCGAGCCTTCGCGGCGGCCGGCGCCCCACGGCGACTGTTCTACCAGGACGTGTTCCGGAGCGATTTCGAGAAGCGCTTGATCTCCTTGCGCGCCTCGGCCCGCGCGCGCTTGTCCTGGCGGATCGCGAGGGCTGCGAGCTCTTTCTGGAGCTTCCGCCAGCTCCGCAGGCGATCGAGCTCGAGCGTGCCCTTGTCGACTGCGGCCAGCACCGCGCAGCCCGGCTCGCGCGTGTGGGCGCAGTCGGAGAAGCGGCATTCGAGGGCAAGTGCTTCCACGTCCTCGAAGGCGGCGTGGATGCCCTCTCCGGCGTCCCAGAGCTGGAGCTCGCGGAGGCCCGGGGTGTCGATCACGAGACCGCCGCCAGGAAGCCGGACGAGCTCGCGGTGCGTCGTCGTGTGGCGTCCTGTCCCGTCGGCCGCGATCTCCGACACGCGCATCAGCTCGGCGCCCGCGAGCCGGTTGAGGAGGGTGGACTTGCCGACGCCGGAGGAGCCGAGCAGAACTGCCGTACGGCCGGGCCCGAGGTAGCCGCGTAGCTCCTCCAGCCCCTCGCCGGTCACGTTCGAGACGCCGTGCAGCGAAGCCCCGATCGTCACGGTTTCGAGGGCGAGGAGATCGGAGGAGAGATCGTCCGAGAGGTCGATCTTCGTCAGGACGACGACCGGCCGGGCGCCGCTCTCCCAGGCCATAGTCAGGTACCGCTCGAGCCGGCGGGCGCTGAGATCCTCTCCCACCGCCGCAACGAGGAACGCGATGTCGACGTTGGCGGCGAGCACCTGCTCCACCGTCGCTCCGAGGTTCTGCTTCCGCGAGAACGCGCTGCGGCGCGAGAGGACGGCGCGGATCGTCGTCCGGTCGCCTTCCGGCGTCGGACGGACCGCGACCCAGTCCCCGACCGCGGGCATGGTCGTGCCGAGGAGCAGCTTGCCCGCGGGCTCGCCGCGGATCTCTCCCGCTACGGTCCACAGGACATAGGCGCCGCGGTGCTGGGCAGCGACGCGTCCCGGGACGAGGTTCGGTTCTTCGAGCTGCTCGAGCTCGGCCGCCCAGGCGGCGTCCCAGCCGAGGTCTTCCAGGGGTGCTGCTGGTTCGAGCGTCAACGCGATCTCCTTGGTGTCTCGGGGCACGACGATGGGCCGCGTGAGCGGCTGCAGAGTCGAGGCCTTAGGGGATCGCCGGGTGCTTCCGGCTAGCCGAAGAGCCTCGGGCTCTGCGACTGAAGGGAGGTGCGGGCAATCGTCATCTGGTCAACCTCCTCTGCCGGAAGGGCGGGACGTCTTTCACGGTACGGGAGCCGCCGGACCGCGTCAACCCTCGCGCCGACCCCTGTCCCGGCGAGCCACGTCGTCTGCCTGGCGCCGGACGTGGCTCCGAGGCACGTGTACGCCGCTCGAGCTGGAGTCGATTTGCAGGGACAAGCCGGTTTCGCCCGGGATGGGCCACGGCTACGGGGGGCAACACCAGCCGTCGAGGGCGGGATTGGCGCCGAAGCTGCCGACGACGTTCGAGACGGCGACTACCTTGCGCACGGCCGCCGAGCGGATGAAGAGCCATTGATCGGCGCTGTCCCAGCTCAGCAGGAGCCATTTTCCGTCCGGTGACCAGGCCAGGTCGCCGAAGACGCCTGCGCCGGCGAAGATCCGGTGGAGTCTCATGCCGAGGTCGTCGGCGGCGAAAAGCCGGACGGTGCTCCGATCGTAGAAGCGTTCCACGAGCGCGATGCGATGTGTCCCAGGAAGGAACGCCGCGGTGGATGCGTCGCTGATCGGACCCGAGCTCGAGGGGCGGCCGTCTCGCCGGAACACGTCGAGCGAGCGCTCTGAGAGGGCGAGCAGGCGGGCTCCGTCATCCGACCACTGGAGCAGAAACGGTCGATCTGTCCTCCCGGTCCAGACTGTCCTCGTGGAGTCGGCGTCGACGACTCTGACGGTTCCACTCGGCTCGACGTATGCGACCTCGTGCGTCGCGGGCAGCCACGCCGGCGGAGTCGCCGCCGCACGGCGGGCGAGCAGTCGGTCGCGAGTCCCGTCGCCGTCGACGACCCGCAAAGAACGGCCGGCGAGGTACGCGATGCGGAAGCCCTCGGAGGACCACCGCGGCAGCGCGAGACGACCTCGGCGGGCGAGCGACCAGTGGACCTCGCCGTTCGGCTCGAGCGCGCGCAGCTCGTGGCCCCGCACGGCGGCGAGGTAGAGCCCGCGCGGCGACCAGGCGGCGTCGCGGTAGCCCGAGAGGAGCCGCTTCGATCCGTCCCGCTGGACGACCCAGACGCCGCGGCTCGACTCGACCAGCAAGCGGCCTCCGGTGGGAAGCGAGAAGAGCGCCGGTCTGGCGTTTCGCTCGCCACGCACCGCGTCGCGGATCGAGCTGAGCACGGCGCGCCCGGGCGGGCTGAGGACGGCGGCCGCGATCGCGAGAGCCGTGGCGAGGACGACGAGCGGGGCCCGGTTGCGACGCGGCCGCGGGAGGGGCTCCCGCTGGGCATGCGCGGCATGGACGATCGCCCAGCTCCGTTCCTCGGCCTCGCGCTCGCCCGGGGCGGGTTCGCGCCAGCTCATCGAAGCTCCGCTCCGAGCCGCCCCTGGAGCTGGTCGAGCCCGCGGCGCAGGCGCGAGTTCACGGTGCCGCGCGGGACGTCGAGCAGATCGGCGATCTCGCCCGGCGTGTACTCGAGCAAGTGCCGCAGGACGATCACGGCGCGGTGCTCCTCGGACAGTTCGGCGAGCGCCCCCGCGAGCGAGCGGGAATGCGGATTGCCCGCCGCGGCGGGAGCGGCCGCATCCGCAAGAGCCGTGTCTCCGGCTTCGCGCCGCAAGCTCCGCGCGCGCGACCAGTCGATCGCGCGATTGACCACGATCCGGTGCAGCCACGGCCCGAACCGACGGCGTCGGTCGAACCGGTCGAGATTGCGGACAGCGGCGAGAAACGACTCCTGCGCGATGTCCTCGGCGGCGGCCGCGTCGTGGACGACGAGGTAGGCGGCACGGTAGGCGCGCGGCCAGTGATGGCGGAACAGGGCCTCGAGGTCAGAGACCGATCCTGTCTGCGCGCCCCGCACCCAGGCGCGCTCGTCGCCTCCTGAGCCCGCCATCGCGCACTGACTCTACGAGGTAGCGCCCGGAGAGGTCCACGAATCAACAACCCCCCGCGAGCGCCTCGGCCGCACGGGCTTGGCGTGCCGCCGCGCCGGGGGATAGCCTGCCGGGAGCGAGCTCGACGACGAAGGACGCCGTACCCGGAAACGTATGGTTCTGCCAGCTCGGCGCGGTTCCCGGGAGCCAGGGCAGCCGCCGGAACGGCAATCCGGCGAGCTGCGCGTACCGCCGCGCCGCGGGAACGCTCGCTCCCCAGGCCCGTACGAGGCGGAGCGGCTGGTGGTACCAGATCGTGACGTCCGGCCGCGTCGCCCGGACCAACCGAACCGCGCGTCGCGTCTCCGGCTCGGACAATGGCCGCGGGCCCGGATACTCGGGATCCCAGGGCTTTCCGCCCGGGCGCCAGCCGCTCGGGAAGTTCCGGTTGAGATCGATCCCGTGCTCGTTCTGCCGCGTGCCGCGCGCGTAGCCGGCGGGATTCAGGTTCGCGAGCACGAGCACTCGGCGGGCGTGGCCCCGGCAATCGTGCTCGAGCCGCCGGGCGATCGCGAGCCCCGCGCACTCCGTTCCGTGGATGCAGCCGACGACGAGCACCCGCCCGGAATGCGGTTGCGCGAGGGCGAGCGACGTACTGAGGAGGGAGAGCAAGCGCAGCATCGGGACGTTCTACGGCGCAGACGGCCAGCGGGGTCCGGCTACCGTCCCGGGGGACGCAGGACGGCGAACTGGTCCGTGATCTCCAGCCGCGCGGATCGGAACCGGAAGAGCGCGGCCGGCCGTCCGCCGACCGGTCCCGGCGACCGGCGGCCACCGGTCGCCTCGAGCACGTCGCGCCGCAGGAGCACTCGCTGGAGGTTCGTCGCCGAGACATCGTGCCCGAGCGCCGCGGCGTACAGCTCCCGCAGCTCCGAGATCGTGAACTCTCCGGGCGCCAGCGCGAAGCCGATGTTGGTGTACGAGAGCTTCGCCCGCAGTCGCTCGCGGCCGGCGAGCGTGATCGGCCCGTGGTCGAAGGCCGTCGGCGGGAGTGCGTCCAGGGCGTGCCAGGCCGTGTCCTCCGGGAGAGCGGGATCGAGCCCGGCGGGGACGAGCCCGAGATAGGCGGTCGCGAGCTGCCACTCGTCCGGCGCCCGATCGGGCTCGCTGCGCGTGTCGAGCTGCTCGAGGTGCGAGAGCTCGCGGACGTCGACCTTCTCCGCCAGATGACGGCGGATCGAGGCCTCGAGCGTCTCCCCGGGGTCCAGATAGCCGCCCGTCAGCGCCCAGCGGTCAGCGAACGGCCCTTGCGCGCGTTTCCAGAGCAGCGCTCGAAGGGAGTCGCCGCGCACCTGGAGGACGACCGCCAGCGTGACGTGCGCGGGCGCGGGGTGGCTGGTAGACTCGCTTACTGGTTTTCGCCCCATAGTCGTAAACCTTAACGAAAGGTCGGGATGAAGGCATCGCTCGCGCTCCTCCTCTCCGTTCTCGTCCTGGCCGGCTGCGGCGGCGGGAGCGGAAGGACGTCTGCCGATCACGGTCTGAAGGTCGGGCTCGTCACCGACATCGGCCAGCTCAACGACCACGGCTTCAATCACCTCTCCTTCCTCGGTGTGAAGCGCGCCGAGCAGCAGCTCGGCGCGAGCGAGCGGGTCTTCCAGTCGCCCTCGGCGTCGGACTACGTCCCGAACCTCTCGACGTTCGCACGTCAGGGGTACGACATCACGATCGGCGTCGGCTACACCGAGGCCGCCGCGATCGACGCGACTGCGGCGAAGTTTCCGAAGTCGCGTTTCGCGATCGTCGACGTCGACCAGACGACGGAGCCGCACAGGCCGTCGAACCTGCTCGGTCTGCTCTTCCGCGAGCAGGAGGTCGGCTACCTCGCGGGCTACCTCGCCGCGCTGGAGGAGAAGCGCCGTCCCGGGCCGGACGTGATCGGCTCTGTCGGCGGGCAGAAGCAACCGCCGGTCGACCGCTACATCGCCGGCTACCAGGCCGGGGCCAGGGCCGCGGACCCGGGGATCCACGTGCTGAACGGCTACTCGCAGGACTTCGTCGCCCAGGACAAGTGCAAGGAGATCGCGCTGAACCAGATCGCGGCCGGAGCCGGCGTCGTCTTCCAGGTCGCTGGCGGCTGCGGGCTCGGCGCCCTCGACGCCGCGAAGGAGAAGCACGTGTGGGGGATCGGCGTCGACGCCGACCAGTCGTTCCTCGGCCCGCACATCCTGACGAGCGCGGAGAAGAAGGTCGACGTGGCCGTGTTCAAGGCGATCCAGTCCGTCGAGAAGGGCACGTTCAAGGGCGGGAACGTCGTCTACGGGCTCGCGGACGACGGTGTCGGCCTCGGCCCGATCAGCCCGAAGGCGCCGAAGGCGGACGTGAGCAAGGTGGAGAGGATCCGCAGCGAGATCGTCTCCGGCAAGATCGCGAACATCCCCACGACGGTGAAGTAGCAGGCGCTGGGTGCGCCCTGGCTCGGACGCTACGGCCAGGCCGGCGAGCCGTGACGGATGTCGAGCGGGCCGCCTGCGTAGCACCGGGACGAGTGGTAGTCCGGCGGCTCGTTCGGATAGCCCCTGACGAACAGCCACCCGGTCAACTTGCGGGCGGTCTCCGGCGGCACACCGAGCCGCACTGCGACGAAGGCAGTGTCCTGGAACGCGTAGCACTCGGCCACGCCCTCGTCTTGGACGCCCCGCAGGTGGAACGACTCGTGCGCGAGCGTGTGCGCCGCCCAGCCCGCGGAGAACTGGCGATAGCCGCACTCGGCGCCGCGATCGACGCACGAGAAGTCGACGCGGGCGAGCCCGAGCAGTTCTTTGCACGTCTGCGGCGAGAGGTCGGTGTGGTCCGCGGGGCGACCGGCCGCGTCGAAGCTGACGCGACCCGCTTCGCCGTGAACGTCCACGAGGCCGGCGAGGAAGCCCGGGCAGCGGACGCCGACCTGCCGGCCTGCGATCTCGCTGGCGATCCGCCCGAGCCGGTCCTGCTCGGCGATCCGGTTCTCGTGCCTGGAGAAGCCCACGGCCACGATCGCCGCAAGGAGGAGCAGCAGGATGATCTCGACCAGGCCGAGCCGCATGGACAGGAGATCGGCAGCCGCGCGGCCGCGCTTGACTCTCCGCCTGGCTAGCCGCCTGCGATCGCGCCGACGACGCGTACCTCCGCCCTGGGCCGGAGCGGCCCGTCGAGCCCGCCGGAGCCACGAGCGTCGGTTCCGTCCACGTAGACGTTCAGGAGCCGGCGGAGCTCGCCCCGCTCGTCGAAGAGCAGATCGGCGATCGGAAGCGCCCGCAGCGCCTCGCCGAGCGTCTCCGCCTCGAGCTCGAACCGCTTCTGTCCTCCTGCTTCCGCCGCGAGGACGGTCGGGACGACGACTACGGCCACTCCGCGACCTCGACCGAGAGCACGGGCGGGAGGTCGCGCGCGGCCTCCGTCCACGCCCCGTCGTCGCGCCGGGAGGCCCAGACCGAGCCGCTCTGCGTGCCGAAGTAGAGGCCGTCCTCGTCGAAGGCGAAGCCCTCCCGGAGGACTGCCACCCACGCGCGTTCCGGGAGCCCGTCGGCGGCGAGCTCCCAGCTTGCGCCCGCGTCGCCGGTGCGGTAGACGCCCAGCCGGCCGTCGGCGGTGTAGCGGTGCTCGGCGGACTGCTCGGGAATCACGTAGGCCACGTCGGGGTCAGCCGGGTCGAGTGCGAGGCCGAAGCCGAAGTCGCTGGGAAGGCCGTTGCCGTCGAGCCGTTCCCACGTGTCGCCGTGGTCGTCGGAGCGGTAGACGCCGCAGTGGTTCTGCTGCCACAGGCGTCCCTCACGGGCCGGGTGGGAGAGCAGCTTGTGCACGCACTGGCCCACCTCCGGATACTTCTCCGGCAGGAAGTCGGCCGCAACGCCGGCGTTGATCGGCGTCCAGGTCGCGCCGTCGTCCTCGCTCCGGAACGATCCGGCCGCCGAGATCGCGGCGTACATGCGCCCGTCGACGAGCTGGATCGAGTGGCAGCAGAGCCCACCGGCGCCGGGCTGCCAGCGCTCGCGCGTCGGATGCTCGAGGAGCCCGCGGTTCACCTCCCAGGTCGCGCTGCCGTCGTCCGAGCGGAAGAGGACGGCGGGGTCGCCGCCGAGCCACAGCGTGTCGGGCTCGCGCGCCCGGCCGGGCTCGAGGTGCCAGGTCGCCGCGAGCGCGAGCCCGCTCTCCTCCGGCAGGCCGAGCTCCTCCGCGCGCTCCCACGTCTCGCCGAGGTCGTTCGAGCGGTGGACGGTCGCGCCGTAGAAGAAGCTGTTCGTGCAGGCATAGAGGACGCCGTCGCGCGGATCGACGATTGCGTGGTAGACCGACCAGCCCGGGAGAAGAGGCCCGTCGAGCTCCCAGCGCTCGCGGTCGCCGCTGCGGAGCAGGAAGAGACCCTTGCGCGTTCCGACAGGTATGAGGACGCCCATCTCGGGAACACGCTAACCATTCGGCGCGTTCACGTCGAGGGAACCGACAGGGAGGATGAGATGGCGAGCTTGAGCGAGCAGCAGGCGGCGTTGTTCGAGGGCAAGAACTGGGGGAACGTGGTCACGCTGCGGGCGGACGGCTCGCCGCACGTCACGCCCGTGTGGGTCGACTACGACGGCGAGCACGTCGTCTTCAACACGGCGATCGGGCGAGCGAAGGAGCGACATCTCCGCCGTGATCCCCGGATCGCGATCAGCGTGCTCCCGGCCGAGAACCAGCAGGCCGGCTACGTCGCAGTCACCGGCAAGGCCGAGCTGGTCGAAGAAGGCGCCGTCGAGCACATCGACAAGCTGGCCAAGAAGTACCTCGACCAGGACAAGTACCCGTACCTCCAGCCGGGCGAGCAGCGCGTGATCGTTCGGATCACGCCCGAAAAGGTCGATGCGATGGGCTTCGAGTGAGGCTCGACGACGAGCAGGCCCGGCTCTTCGCCGGGCCGAACTTCGGCACGGTCGCCACCGTCAACGCGGACGGCTCCCCGCAGCTCAGCATCGTCTGGCTGGACTGGGACGGGGAGCGCGTGCTGTTCAACACAGCGGCCGGTCGTGCGAAGCCACGGAATCTCGAGCGCGACCCGCGCTGCTCCGTCCTCGTCTACGACGCTGCGGACCCGTACCGCTGGGTGGCGGTCCGCGGGAAGGCCGAGGTGACCGACGAGGACGCCGACGAGCACATCGACCGGCTGGCGCGGAAGTACACCGGCGAGGGCTGGACGCTCCGCGACCACGAGCACCGGCTGCTCGTCCGGGTCGAGCCCGAGCGGGTGTCCTCGTACGGCTTCGACTAAGGGCTGCGCGGTGGCGGTGACGATCTGCGACGTCGGTGCTCGGGACGGGCTCCAGAACGAGCCGGAGACGCTCGAGCCCGCCGTGCGCGCGCAGCTCGTGAACCGGCTCGCGGCTGCCGGGCTGGCACGGATCGAGGCGGCGAGCTTCGTCCGCGCAGAGACCGTGCCGCAGATGGCCTGCGCCGAGGAGGTCGTCGCCGGGATCGAGCGGCGCGACGGCGTCGAGTACTCCGGGCTCGCGCTGAACGAGCAGGGCTACGAGCGGCTCGTCGCGGCCGGGCTCGATCGCGTCAACTACACGCTCGCGGCCACGGAGTCGTTCAACCGGCGAAACGGGAACCGGTCGCTCGAGGAGGCGCAGACCGCCGCCGAGCGGGTGCTCGAGCGCTCGGAGCTTCCTGTCACGCTCACGCTCAGCGCGGCCTTCGGCTGTCCCTTCGAGGGGCGCGTCGACCCCGGCGCCGTCGCGGCGATCGTCGAGCGATTCGCGCCGGCGGAAGTCGTGCTCGCCGACACGATCGGCGTCGCGACTCCGCGCCAGGTCCGCGCTCTCGTCGAGCGAACGCGAGCGCCGGGCGTCCACCTCCACAACACCCGCAACACCGGCTATGCGAACGCGCTCGCGGCGCTCGAGGCGGGGGCCTCGCTTCTCGACGCCTCGTGCGGCGGGATCGGCGGCTGCCCGTACGCTCCGCGTGCTACCGGCAACATCGCCACCGAGGATCTGGTCTACCTGCTGGAAGGCGAGGGGGTGGGAACGGGCGTCGACCTCGACGCGTTGATTGCGACGTCCGAGTGGCTCGACGGCGTCCTCGGCCGGCGGCTGGAAGGCCAGGTCTACCGCGCCGGGCCGTTTCCGAGCCGCACGACGCCCGCCGACTCGAGCTCCGCGATCTCCTCCTCCCGGTAACCGAGCTCGGCCAGCACCTCGGCCGTGTGCTCGCCGAGACGAGGCGGAGGAGAGCGGTGGGGCACGCGCTCGCCGTCGATCGAGAGCGGCGGCGCGACCGTCGGTCGTGGAATGCGCTGGATCAGCCCGAGCGCCGCGGTCTGCTCGTGCTCGGCGACCTGTCCGACATCCTGCACCGGAGCCGCCGCGACGCCCGCGCGCTCGAGCCGGTCGAGGGCGTCAGCAAGCGACATCGGCGCGAGCCGCGCGCCGAGCAGAGGCGAGCTCCTCACGGCTGGCGGCGCGCTCCCGGTTCGCCGCGAAGCGCGGGTCGGCGGCGAGCTCCGGTACCCGAGCGCCTCGCAGAGCCGTGCGAAGAGGCGGTCGTTCCCCGCGGCGATCATCAGGTCGCCGTCTCGCGTCGCGAACGTCTGGTAGGGCGCGATCAGCGGGAACGCCGTTCCGTATCGCCCCGGAACCTCGCCCGAGCCGAGGTACCCCGTCACCTGGTACGGCAGGAG
This sequence comes from Gaiellales bacterium, assembly GCA_038253005.1. Classification (GTDB taxonomy): domain Bacteria; phylum Actinomycetota; class Thermoleophilia; order Gaiellales; family Gaiellaceae; genus 3-1-20CM-4-69-9. The sequence goes on along the minus strand of JBBSHO010000001.1, from coordinate 36,302 downwards.
CCCGTGGCGAGCACGAAGCGGCATGATGGACGTTCGTGAACCGCCTGGCCGACGAGACCAGTCCGTACCTCCTCCAGCACGCCGAGAACCCGGTCGACTGGTATCCGTGGGGCGACGAGGCACTGGCGCGCGCGCGGGAGGAGGACAAGCCGATTCTGCTCTCGATCGGCTACTCCGCTTGCCACTGGTGCCACGTGATGGCGCACGAGTCGTTCGAGGACGACGCGACCGCGCGCCTGATGAACGAGCGCTTCGTCTGCGTCAAGGTCGACCGCGAGGAGCGGCCCGATCTCGACTCGGTCTACATGGAGGCGGTGGTCGCGATCACCGGCCAGGGCGGCTGGCCGATGACCGTCTTCCTGACGCCGGCGGGCGAGCCGTTCTTCGGCGGCGCCTACTACCCGCCCGAGCCGCGACACGGGCTCGCGAGCTTCCCCCAGCTCCTCGCCGCGGTCTCCGACGCCTACCGCGACCGGCGCGGCGACGTCTCCCGTCAGGCCTCGACGCTCGTCGAGGCGATCCGGAAGGGAACGCAGATCGAGCCCTCGCGCGAGCCGCTCACCTCGGACCTCCTGGGCCAGGCGGTCGCCGGGCTCCGGCGCCAGTTCGACCCGGAGTGGGGCGGCTTCGGAGGGGCGCCCAAGTTCCCGCCGGCCTCCGCGCTCGAGTTCCTGCTGCGGCGCGACGAGATCGACATGGTCGCGAAGACGCTCGACTGCATAGCCGCGGGCGGAATGTACGACCTCGTCGGCGGGGGCTTCCACCGCTACTCCGTCGACCGGGAGTGGCTCGTCCCGCATTTCGAGAAGATGCTCTACGACAACGCGCTGCTCGTCCCGGCGTACCTGCACGGCTGGCTCGTGACCGGGAACGAGCGCTACCGCCACGTCGCCGAGCAGACGCTCGACTACGTACTGCGCGAGCTGCGACTCCCGGAGGGCGGGTTCGCCTCCGCGCAGGACGCCGACACCGAGGGCGTCGAGGGGCTGACGTTCACCTGGACGGAGGACGAGGGCGCCCCGGCCGAGCTGCTGCGGCCGTTCGAGCATGGGCGCTCGGTCCTGCGGGGCGAGCTCGACCCCGAAACGCGCGCCCGGCTCTTCGACCTCCGCGAGCTGCGGCCGAGGCCGCAGCGCGACGACAAGGCGATCGCCTCTTGGAACGGGCTCGCGCTGGCGGCGGTCGCCGAGACGGGACGGCGGCTGGGGCGCGACGACCTGCTGGCTGCGGCGCGCGAGCTCGGGGAGTTCCTCCTCGGGCCGCTCTCCCGCAAGGACGGCCGCCTCTTCCGGACCTACCGCGCCGGCCAGGCCAAGCACGCGGGCGTCCTCGACGACTACGCCGACGTGGCGAACGGCCTGTACGAGTTGCACGTCGCGACCGGCGAGCTGCGCTGGCTGGAGGAGTCGCGGCGGCTCGCGCTGCTGGCGGTCGAGCTCTTCGCGGACGCCGAGCGCGGCGGCTTCTACCTGACGCCGTTCGACGGCGAGCAGCTCGTCACGCGGAAAAAGGACTTCGACGACCACCCGACGCCGTCAGGGAACTCGATGCTGGCCTACGTCCTGCTCCGGCTCGGCCGCATCTACGGCGACCCCGAGCTCGAGCGTCTGGCGGTCGGCGTCTTCCGGCTCGTCGCGCGGATGCTGCCGCAGGCGCCGTCCGCTTTCGGTCGCGCGCTGTGTGCGCTCGACCTCCATTTCTCGCCGCCGCGGGAGATTGCGATCGTAGGGCCGCCTGACAGCGAGGTCGCGCGAGCGGCGCTCGAGCCTTTCGATCCGAACACGGTCGTCGCCTTCGGCCCGGCGGAGGGAGTCCCGCTGCTCGAGGGGAAGGAGCTCGTCGGAGGTCTTCCCGCCGTCTACGTCTGCGAGAGCTTCGCCTGCCAGGCGCCGGTCACGGAAGCGGCGGCGCTCGCGGAGGGAGAAGGGCGCGCTCGGGGCCGAGCCTCCTAGCAAGGACGACCGCGAGCACGCCCTACGATCAGAGACTCGCGCGGTCGGCGAAACCCTGCACCGACCCGAGCTAGTGGTCTGACCGGCAACGTTCGCCGGGTCTCCGGCCCGCGAGCACGCGGCGCCGGAGCCCGCCGTCGCCCTTGTCAAGGCCACCGGCCTTACCTGCGTGCGCCGACAGCCTCCGGCTTGGTGCTCGCGACCCGGAAACCGGGCGACCTTACCGGTCAAACCACGAGGAGGCTCTGACGTTCAGGGGCAGCGGTCGAAGCCGTTCGGGCCGAGCTGGGCTCGGGTTGGAGGGTCGCGGTCCAGCAGATCCGGCACGGTGACGAGCCGGAAGCCGCGAGCTCGCAGGCCGCGCGCGATCTGACGGGCCTCGTCGGCCGTCCACGTGTGGATGTCGTGGAGGAGGACGATCGAGCCGCCATGCGCGCCGGCGAGCACGGTGGCGACCGCGGCCGCCTCGCTCGCCTCCGGACGGCTGTCGCCGCTGTCGAGGCTCCAGCGGACATCGAGCAGCCCCAGTCGGTGCGCCTCCCGCTCCTGCGCGTGCGACGCGACTCCGTACGGCGGACGGAAGATCGAGACCGGGACGCCGGTCGCCGCGCGGATCTCGGCGCTCGTGCGCATCAGCTCGCTGCGGAGCGCGCGCGGCGAGAAGCCGCTGAGTCTGGGCTGGTCCCAGGTGTGGTTTCCGAGCACGCCGATCGTCGCCTCCGCCCGGGCGCTCGCGGGCCAGAAGCCGACGCGCTGGCCAACCAGGAAGAAGGTCGCGCGCACGTGCGCGCGCCGGAGTGACTCGACGAGCCGAGGCGTGTACGGCCCCGGGCCGTCATCGAAGGTGAGCGCGACCCAGCCCCCGCGCGCGCCGCCGCAGTAGACGGGCTTTCCCTTCAGGGAGAGCAGCGCGAAGGGCGGAACGTCGGAGGAGGACGCCAACGCCGGCAGCGCGAGCACGAGCAGCGCGGCGGCGAGCGCGAAGCGCCTCATGCGGCTGCGTCGCGCTCCTGATTTCGCGGCTGTTGGGCGCCGGGCCACCGCGCTTTAGGCTACTCGGGCGGTGGCCCTGCTCGAAGTCCAGGACGTGACGCGACGCTTCGGCGGGATCGTCGCGCTGGACTCCGTCTCGTTCGCCGCGACCGCCGGCGAGATCGTCGGCCTGATCGGGCCGAACGGCGCCGGCAAGACGACGGCCTTCAACGTGATCACGCGGCTCTCCACGCCGGACGAAGGCGAGGTGCGCTTCGACGGCGAGAGCCTGCTCTCGACCTCGCCCGCACGCGTGATCCGGCGCGGGATCGCCCGCACGTTCCAGAGCGTCGAGCTCTTCCGCGGAATGACCGTGCTCGACAACGTCCGGGTCGGCGCGCATGCGCGGCGCGGCGAGCAGAGCCCCGAGGAGGTGCTCGACTACGCCGGCCTCGCCGGCCTCGCCGACCGCTCCGCCGCCGGCCTGCCCTACGGCACGGCGAAGCGAGTCGAGCTCGCGCGGGCCCTCGCCTCGGGCCCTCGGCTGCTGCTGCTCGACGAGCCCGCCGGCGGGCTCAGCCACGAGGAGGTCGAGGAGCTCGGCGCCTTCATCCGCCGCCTGCGCGCCGACTTCGCCCTGACGATTCTCCTCGTCGAGCACCACATGGGCCTGGTGATGGGCATCGCCGACCGCGTGTACGTGCTCGACTTCGGGCGCAAGATCGCGGAGGGAACACCGGCCGAGGTGCGCGAGGACGCCGCGGTGATCGAGGCGTATCTCGGCGTGGAGACGGCGGCTTGAGCGGCCGGAGGCCGCTGAGCTGGGAAGGCTGCGTCAACGTCCGAGATCTGGGCGGTCATCCGACGGACGGCGGCGAGACCGCGTACGGAGCGGTCGTTCGCTCCGACTGCGTCGGCTACCTGACGGACGCAGGCTGGGAAGGGCTGGCGGCCCACGGCGTTCGCACGATCGTCGACCTCCGCTTTCCGGAGGAGCGCGCGCAGGATCCGCCGCGCGACGTGACGGTCGAAGCGATCCACATCTCCGTCCTCGGCAGCTTCGACCCCGGCTACGCCGCGACCCTGGACGAGCGCCTGGGAGCCATCGCGGACGAGGTCGTCCGCATCCGCGAGTCCTATCTCGAGTTCCTGGAGCGGAACCGGGCGGCCTTTGCCGAGGTCGTCGCAGCGGTCGCGGACGCCGCCGACGGCGCCGTGGTCGTCCACTGCCAGGAGGGGAAGGACCGGACGGGGCTCGTCGCCGCACTGCTCCTGCGTCTGGCGGGGGTCGCCCCAGCGCTCGTCGCCGCGGACTACGCCGAGAGCGAGGTCAACCTCCGCGAGCGGCTCGACGCATGGATCGCGGAGGCTCCGGATCGGGCGCAGCGCGAGCGCCGCCGGCGAGTCTCCACGACGCCGCGCGATGCGATGGTTCAGGTGCTCGCAGAGCTCGAGCGCCGCTACGGCGGGGTCGCCGGGTATCTGCGTGCGGGCGGGGCGAGCGAGCCCGAGCTCGAACGCGCCAAGGCCCGCCTGCTGGGAGCGCGCGTTGCCGCTGCTTGAGCTCGTGGACGTGGAGGCCTCCTACGGGCCGGTGAAGGCGCTGCACGGCGTCAGCCTCGCCGTCGAGGAAGGCGAGCTCGCGGCCGTGCTCGGGGCCAACGGCGCGGGGAAGACGACGACCCTCCGGGCGATCTCGGGCGTCGTGAGACGCAGCGGCTCGATCGTCTTCGCCGGGAAGAAGCTGCCGCGACGACCGGAGTCGACGGCGCGCCTCGGGATCGCGCACGTCCCCGAGGGCCGGGGCACCTTCTCCGAGCTCAGCGTCTGGGACAATCTCCGGCTCGGCGGCTACACGCGGCGCAGCGGGACGAAGGAGGACGCGCGGCGCGTGTTCGAGTTCTTCCCCCAGCTCGAGGAACGCCGCCTGCAGCAGGCGGGCACGCTCAGCGGCGGCGAGCAGCAGATGCTCGCACTCGGGCGCGCGCTGATGCAGCGGCCGCGGCTCCTGCTCCTCGACGAGCCCTCGCTCGGGCTCGCCCCGCTCGTCGTCGAGGAGATCTTCGGAGCGCTCGAGCGCATGAACGAGCAGGACGGGACGACGATCGTCGTCGTCGAGCAGAACGCGAGGCTCGCGCTCAGGGCGGCCCGGCGGGCGTACGTGCTCGAGGTCGGTCGCGTCGTCCTCGGCGGACCGAGCGAGGAGCTGCGCGCGAACGAGTCCGTCCGGAAGAGCTATCTCGGATAGTGATCCTCGTGGCCTTCACCTGGTCGGAGCTCGCCCAGCAGGTGGTCACGGGCCTGCGCAACGGCGGGATCTATGCGAGCCTCGCGCTCGCGCTCGTCCTCATCTACCGTTCGACCCGGGTGATCAACTTCGCGCAGGGCGAGCTGGCCACCTTCACGACCTTCGTCGCCTGGTCGCTGATGAACCACGGGCTCGGGTTCTGGGCAGCGTTCCCGCTCGTGCTCGCGATCGCGTTTCTCGGCGGGGCCGCGATCGAGCGCGTCGTGATCCGGCCGGTGGAGAACGCGTCGGCGCTGACGATCGTGATCGTGACGCTCGGACTCGCACTGCTCCTGAACGGGCTGATGAACGTGATCTGGGGCGGTGGAGAGAAGCAGTTCCGCGGGCCGTTCTCGACGCGGACGATCCAGCTCGGCGGCGTCGCGATCTCGATCCAGGACATCGGCGTCGTCGCGGTGTCGGTCGCGATCGTCGTCCTGCTCGGTCTCTTCTTCCGCTTCACGAAGCTCGGGCTCGCGCTGCGGGCGGCGGCGCTGAATCCCGCGTCCTCGCGGCTCGTCGGGGTGCGCGTGGGCTGGATGCTCGCGCTCGGGTGGGGGCTCGCCGCCGTGCTCGGCGCGGTGGCGGGGATGATGATCGCGCCGATCGTCTTCCTCGACCCGAACATGATGCAGACGGTGCTGCTCTATGCCTTCGTGGCGGCCGCGCTCGGCGGGCTCGACAGCCCGGTCGGCGCCGTCGTCGGGGGGCTCGCGCTCGGCCTCCTGATCACGCTGCTCGGCCGCTACGTCGGTTTCGTCGGCGAGACCCTGAAGTTGCCGGCGGCGCTGCTCGTGATCCTGCTCCTGCTGCTCGTCCGGCCCGCCGGACTCTTCGGGCGGCTCGCGGTGCGGAGGGTCTGACGCCACGGCTTCGCCTGGGGCTCGAGCTGGCCGCGTTCCTCGCGCTCGCCGGGCTCGTCGTCCTGATGCCGCGGCTCGTCGGGGACTTCGAGGTGCGGGAGCTCGCGCTCGTCGGCGTCTACTTCATCGCGATCCTCGGTCTCGACGTCCTCACCGGCTTCAGCGGGCAGGTCTCGCTCGGCCACGGCGCGTTCATGGCGATCGGCGGCTACACGACGGCGATCCTGACCGTCGACCACGGAGTACGCGACCTCTGGACGATCCCGCTCGCGGGTGTGATCGCCGGGATCGCGGGTCTGCTCGTCGGGCTGCCGGCGCTCCGGCTCTCCGGCCTCTACCTCGCGCTCGTCACCTTCGGGATCGCCGTCTCGTTCCCGCAGCTCCTGAAGAAGTTCCAGGGCTTCACGGGCGGGACGACCGGCAAGATCCTGAACCTGCTGAAGGCGCCGTTCGGCCTGCACACGACGCCGAACCGGTGGCTCTACTACCTGACCTGGGGGATCGCCCTCGTCCTGCTCGCGACCGCCTGGCTGCTGACGCGCGGCCGGATCGGACGAGCGCTGCGGGCGATCCGGGACAGCGAGATCGCGGCCGCTTCCTCGGGCGTCAGCCTGGCCGCCTACAAGACGCTCGCGTTCGGAATCTCCGCGTTCTATGCGGGCGTCGCGGGGTCGCTGCTCGCGCTCGCGACCGCGTACGTGAACCCGGACACGTTCCCGATCCTGCTCTCGGTCTACCTCGTCGTCGGCCTCGTGGTCGGCGGGCTCGGCTCGCAGATCTGGCTCGTCGCCGGCGCCGCCTTCGTCTACTACCTTCAGAATCACGCGGACGCGGTCGCGCGCGGGGCGAACGGCGCGCTGCCGTTCCTGCACCTGAGCCCGACGCGGCCCGGGGTGCCGAGCGTGATCTTCGGTGTGGTTCTGATCGGCGTCATGCTGCTGCTGCCGAGCGGGGCCGGCGGGCTCGTCCGGAGGGCGCTCGGGCTGCTAACAAGACGCGAGTAGACTCGGTCCTAGTGGCGGCGATGCGGAATCGATTCCAGCTCGCGGTCAGCGTGCTGGCGGCAGCCGTCCTGGCCGGGACGGCGGGCGCGGCCCGCACGAGCACGCCGGGCGTCACCTCGACCTCGATCCACCTGGGCTCGAGCGTCCCGCTGACCGGCGAGGCCGCGAGCGCGGGGAACGTCGCCCGCGGCGCCGACGCCTACTTCAAGTACGTCAACGACAGGGGCGGCGTCTTCGGCCGGAAGATCAAGTTCACGTACCTGGACGACGGCTACCAGCCGGACCGCGCGGTCACGAACACGATCCGCCTGATCCAGCAGGAGCAGGTCTTCGCCATGTTCAACACGCTCGGGACGAACAACAACCTCGCGATTCGCAAGCTCCTGAACCAGAGCCAGGTGCCGCAGCTCTTCGTCGCCGCCGGCGCGACCACCTTCGGGCGGGACTACAGGCAGTACCCGTGGACGATCGGCTACATCCCGGCCTACTCGGAGGAGGGGAAGATCTACGGGCGCTTCATCGCGAGGTCGATCAAGCGGCCGAAGATCGGCGTGCTCTACCAGGACGACGATTACGGACGCGACCTCCTCGGCGGGCTCCGCAGCGGCCTTGGCGGGAAGGCCGGCTCGATCGTCGCGAAGGTCGGCTACGACCCGACGACGACGGACGTCCAGTCCCAGGTCGCCCAGCTGAAGGCCTCCGGCGCGAACGTCTTCTGCATCTTCGCCTTCGGCAAGTTCTCGCTCCAGGCGTTCAACGCCGTCAGCCGCCTCGGCTGGCATCCGCAGATCTTCGTCAACGACGTCTCCGCCGCCTCGAGCCTGATGTCGATCGTTCCGCAGAAAGCTGCGAACGGCTCGATCTCGATCGTCTTCGGGAAGGATCCCGCTGCGCCGCAGTGGTCGCACGACAAAGGCGTGCGGCTGTTCCAGAGAATCCTCGAGCGCTACGGCGACTCGATCGGCTCGCGGGATCTGAAGGACGGCTTCTACGTGGCCGGAATGGGCGCGGCCTACACGATGGTGGACACGCTGAAGAAGGCGGGCAAGAACCTGACCCGCCAGCGCGTGCTCGATGCGGCCATCCACCTGAACGAGAAGGGAAATCCGTTCCTCGTCCCGGGCATCGTCGTCCGCACGACCCCGAGCTTCAGGTATCCGGTGGCGCAGGTGAAGCTCCAGCGCTGGAACCACGGCGCCTGGCGCCTGTTCGGGAAGCTGCTCTCGGCAAAGCCCGGCTGAGCTCCGGGGTCGCCCCGGGACGCCGGCCGGACCCCCTTCCCGGAGCCGGAGCGCCAGGACGTAAGCTCCGCTGGATGGAGCCGGACGCGCTGCTCGACGCCTCCCTCGAGGAGCTCTGCTCGGAGGCGCGGGCGCTGCGGGCCGAGGGTCACCGCGGGCTCGTGACCTACTCGCCGAAGGTCTTCGTCCCGCTGACGACGCTCTGCCGGGACGTCTGCCACTACTGCACGTTCGCCCGGCCGCCGCGCCGTGGGGAGCGGGCGTACATGGCGATCGACGAGGTGCTCGAGGTCGCCCGTGCCGGGGCGGCCGCCGGCTGTCGCGAGGCGCTCTTCACGCTCGGCGACAAGCCGGAGCTCCGCTATCGCGCCGCCCGCGAGGAGCTCGCAGAGCTCGGCTGCGCGACGACGCTCGAGTACCTCGCGCGCGCCGCCCGGGCCGTGCTGGAGGAGACCGGCCTGCTTCCCCACCTGAACCCCGGGCTGCTGGGCGCCGCGGATCTCGCCGCGCTCCGGCCTGTCGCCGCCTCGATGGGGATCATGCTCGAGACGGCCTCGGACCGGCTCTCGGCGCGGGGCGGCCCGCACTTCGGCTCTCCTGACAAGCTCCCCGCGGAACGGCTCGCGACGCTCGAGGCGGCCGGCGAGGCGCGCATCCCGTTCACGACCGGAATCCTGATCGGGATCGGCGAGACCCGCGCTGAGCGGATCGAGGCGCTCGATGCGATCCGCGGCCTCGCCGAGCGGCACGGCCACGTCCAGGAGGTGATCGTCCAGAACTTCCGCGCCAAGCCGGGTACGAAGATGGCGGCGGCGCCCGAGCCGTCGCTCGAGGAGCTGCTCTGGACTGCGGCGGTCGCCCGGATCCTCCTCGGCCCGACCGCGCACGTCCAGTGCCCCCCGAACCTGACTGAGGACTTCGGCCGGCTGCTCGACGCGGGGATCGACGACTGGGGCGGCGTCTCGCCGGTGACGATCGACCACGTCAATCCCGAGGCGCCGTGGCCCGAGCTCGCACGCCTGCGCGCCGAGACCGAGGGCCGCGGCCTGGAGCTCGCGCCGCGCCTGACCGTCTACCCGGAGTGGATCTCGGGAGAGTGGCTCGACCCGCGCGTCATCCCGCACGTTCTCCGCGCCGCCGACGGGATGGGGCTCGCGCGCGAGGACGCTTGGTCGCCGGGCGACGACCGTCCGATCCCGTTCGTTCCGCACGACGCGCTGCCGCTCGACAGCCGCGACGAGCTGGACGAGCAGGCGATCGTCCGCCTCTTCCGCGCGCGCGGCGAGGAGCGGCAGCGCGTGCTCGCGACCGCCGACTCCCTGCGCCGCGAGGTCTGCGGCGACGAGGTCAGCTACGTGGTCACGCGCAACATCCAGTACACGAACGTCTGTTACTTCCGCTGCGGCTTCTGCGCGTTCTCGAAGGGAAAGCTGGCGGCGAACCTGCGCGGCGCGCCGTACCTCGTCCCGCACGAGGAGATCGTCCGCCGCTGCGAGGAGGCGTGGGCGCGCGGCGCGACCGAGGTCTGCCTGCAGGGCGGAATCCATCCCGCGTTCACCGGCGACTACTACCTCTCCGTCGTGCGTGCGATCAAGGAGGCCGTGCCGGGCCTGCACGTGCACGCGTTCTCGGCGCTCGAGGTCTGGCAGGGTGCGACGACGCTCGGGCTCGCGCTGGACGACTATCTCGGCCGGCTGCGGGACGCCGGGCTCTCGTCCCTTCCGGGGACAGCCGCGGAGATCCTCGACGACGAGGTGCGCCGCGCGATCTGCCCGGACAAGGTCACGACCGACCAGTGGCTCGAGGTGCACGACGCCGCGCACCGGGTCGGCCTGCGCTCGAACGTGACGATGATGTTCGGTCACGTCGACGGGCCGGGGAGCTGGGCGCGCCATCTCCTGCGGGCACGCGAGCAGCAGCGGCGGAGCGGCGGCTTCACCGAGTTCGTCCCGCTGCCCTTCGTGCACATGGAGGCGCCGATGTGGCTGAAAGGTCAGGCGCGCTCCGGCCCGACCTTCGGCGAGACGCTGCTCGCCCATGCCGTCGCCCGGCTCGCGCTCCATCCCTGGATCGCGAACGTCCAGGTCTCGTGGGTGAAGCTCGGGGCGGCCGGCGTCGCGGCGGCGCTGCGCTCCGGTGTCAACGACCTCGGCGGGACGCTGATGAACGAGTCGATCTCGCGCGCGGCCGGGGCCGAGCACGGGCAGGAGTTTCCCCCGGAGCAGATGGAGGAGCTGATCAGGGCGAGCGGCCGGATCCCGCGGCAGCGGACGACGCTCTACGCGGATGCGCCGGAGGAGCGTGTGCGCGCGTCCTTCGGCGCGGAGGCCCTCGTCGAGCCGGTCAACCCGGCGGCGAAGGACGCGCGCCTGAAAGCGCCGTCCCGCCTCGTCCGCCCGGGCTTCGCGGCGCCGGCTCGGGCGCGCTAGACGTCGACCCGCCGCACCCGCGCCCGGCCGTACCCACTCACCAGGGCGGCCGGTCCGAGGTTTGTTCCGGCCCGCTGTCGGTGGGTAGGGTCTGCCGTGGGTGGACACAGGAGTCCAGCGTGAGTAAGGGAGACCATGAGCACACTCGAGAACCGGCCGAACACCGCACTCCTCGTCGTCGACGTGCAGAACGGCGTCGTCGAGGGGGCTCACGAGCGCGACGCGGTCGTCGCGAACGCCGGCAGCCTTGTCGAGAAGGCGCGTCGGGAACGGGTCCCCGTTGTCTGGGTCCAGCACTCCGACGAGCAGCTCGCGAGGGGGAGCGACGACTGGCGGATCGTCCCCGAGCTGACTCCGGGCGACGCCGAGCCGCTCGTCGAGAAGAGCTACGGCGACTCCTTCGAGGACACCGCCCTCGAGACCGTGCTGTCGGGCCTCGGAGTCGGGCGACTCGTCGTCGTCGGCGCGCAGACGGATGCGTGCATCCGCTCGACCCTCCACGGCGCGCTCGTCAGGGGGTACGACGCGACCCTTGTCAGCGACGCCCACACGACGGAGGACCAGACGGCATGGGGGGCGCCTCCACCGGACCAGGTGATCGCGCACACGAACCTGTACTGGACCTACCCGACAGCGCCGGGCCGGACGGCCGGAACGGTCGAGACCAAGGATGTCGAGTTCGGCCGCACGTCCTGAAGCCGGCCTGCCGCCACGTCTTCACCAGCAGCGCCGAACGCACGGCCGTCCTTGGCGCCCGCGCCAGACGAGCTCGACCCGCCGCGTCCGGTAGCAGCGGAGCGTTCCGGTCCGAGCGTTCGGCCCACGCCCAGGCGATGTCGCGCCCGAGAACCGGGGCGCGGCGCGCGCCCGGCTTTGAACGAGTGCGTCACGGCCGCGCGATCCGGTAGATGGCGCCGCGACCCCAGTCGGCGACGAGCAGTCCGCCGCGGCGGTCGACGGCGAGCGCGAGCGGGTGCGAGAAGCCCGAGGCGAGCACCGAGACGCGCGAGCGCTGCGGGCCGCCCAGCCGCACGCGCACCACGCGCTTGCCGAAGTCCGAGCGACGATACGTGCCCCATTCCGCCACGTAGAGGCTGCCTCGCCAGAACGCCATCCCGTCCGCGGAGGAGTGCGGCTCGAGATAGGCGACCGGCGGCGTGACGCCGCGGCAGGCGCCGACGAGCCGGAGCAGGCGCGCGCTCGGATAGCACGCCGGCCAGCCGAAGTTCCTGCCCTGCCGGACGGCCACGACCATCTCCGCCGGCTCGGGGTCGCCGCGGCGATCGACGTCGTCGCGGCCGTTGACGGACGCATAGAGCGTCCCGGTCCTGCGGTCGACCGCGAGCCCGTACGGGTTCCGCAGCCCGCGCGCGACGACGTGCAAACCGCTCCCGTCGGGGCGCGCCGAGAGGATCGCCGCGCTCCGCCGGTCCCGCTCGCGGCACGCGTTGCAGGTCGAGCCGCTGCCGAAGACGAGCCGGCCATGGTCGAGGAGGACCGCATCCTGCTGGTGCAACCGGTACGGGAGGCCGCCGACGAGCGTCCGTTTCCGGACGAGGGCTCCGGCGCGCGAGAGATCGAGCCGGATGAGGCGGCCGGAGGTCGAGACGACGAGCCGCGACCGTCCGAGCCAGACGAGCCCGAGCGGGACGCCGAGCCCGCGCGCGGCGATTCGTGGCGACCGCGCCCCGCGCGAGACGACGGCGAGATGGCCGTTGTCCTCGGTCACGTACAGGGGGCCGCCGGGCCGGAACGCCAGCGCGGTCGGGTGGTAGAGCCCGGCGGCGTAGACGGTCGCGTGGTAGCCGGTCGGGAGGTGGAGCGCAGCCGCCAGCGCGAGTGAGGCGAGCGCCCTCATCCCGTCTCGTGCGCGAGCAGGTCGTCTACGGTCTCGCGACGGCGGATCAGGCGCGCGCTTCCGTCCCGCACGAGCACCGCCGCCGGCCGCGGGACGCCGTTGTAGCTCGAGGCCATGCCGAGTGTGTAGGCGCCGGTCGCCGGGACGGCGAGGAGGTCGCCGCGGCTCGGCTCGGGCAGCTCGACCGCCTCGATCAGGACGTCGCCCGACTCGCAGTGCTTGCCCACGATTCGGAACTCGCCTGCCGGCGGCTCGCCGGCCCGGCTCGCGAGCAGTGCTTCGTAACGGGCGCCGTAGAGCTGGGGCCGCGGGTTGTCGGACATCCCGCCGTCGATCGCCGCGTACCGCACGGCTCCGGTCTGCTTCGTCGCGCCGATCCGGTAGAGCGTGCAGCCCGCGCGCCCGACGAGCGATCGTCCCGGCTCGAGGATCACGCGGGCGGGCTCGGGCCAGAGCTCACGAAGCCGGCGCACGAGCGACCCGGCGAACTCCGCCGGCGACGGCGCCGACTCCGCGGACGAGTGCCGCACGCCGAGCCCGCCGCCGAGGTCGACGATCCGCGGCGTCCAGCCGAGCTCGTCGCGGCAGCGCTCCGCCAGGACGACGAGCCGCTCGATCGCGACGAGGCTCTCGTCCGCGCGCGCGAGCTGCGAGCCGATGTGGACGTGCAAGCCTGCAGCGTCGAGGCCGCCGTCCCGCGCGCGCTGAACCGCGTCGCTGGCGTCATCCGGCGCGAGCCCGAACTTCGACTCGGAGTGCGCGGTCTGGATCGAGCGGTGCGTCTCGGCCTCGACAGCCGGAGTCACGCGGACGAGGACCTTGCCGACCCCCGCGCGTGCTGCGCGCCCGACCTCCTCGAGCGCGTCGAGCACCACGAGCGCGTTCGCGCGCGCCGCCGCCTTCAGCTCGTCGTCGGACTTGTTGTTCCCGTGGAAGACGATTCGGTCGCCGCCGAGGCCCGCCCGGAGTGCGAACTCGAGCTCGCCCAGCGTGGACACGTCCGCGCCCAGCCCGGCCCCGGCGAAGAGCCTGAGGAGCGCCACGTTCGGGAACGCCTTCGTCCCGTAGACGACGAGCGCATCGGGGTCCACGCGTGCGTACGCGCGGGCCTGCGCAAGCAGGGTCTCCTCGCAGTAGACGACGAGCGGCGTGCCGAACTCGCCCGCGAGCGCCGCGGCTGAGAGATCGCCGATCCGGAGCTCTCCGCCCTCGACGGTCGCCGTCTCCGGAAAGAGCTCGAGCACGGCGACAGCCTAGGGGCGGAGCAGTCGGGAGACCGTCGCGAGCTCGAACCCGCGCGCAGCGAGCTCCGGGACGAGCACGCGGACGGCCTCGACGGTCGCCTGACGGCTCGAGGCGTCGTACGGCGGAGCGCCGTCGTGGAGCAGCACGATCGCTCCCGGCCGGATCTCGCTCAGCACGCGCTCGACGATCCAGTCCGCGGTCGTCTCCTCGTCCCAGTCCCAGGCCTGCACCGACCACAGCACCGTCGTCGCGAGGCCGAGGCCGGCGCCGATCCGGCCGACCCGGCAGACGTCCTTTCCGTATGGCGGCCGCACGAGCTGCGGCGGTGCGGGGACGGCGGCCTCGATCGCCGCGCCGGCTCGCACGAGCTGGTCGCGGAGCACGCCGTCGTCACGCTCGTGCGCGGCGTCGACGTGGTCGTAGGTGTGGTTGCCGATCTCGTGCCCGGCGGCGTGCATGCGCTCGAGGAGCTCCGGCCGCCGCTCGGCGTAGCGACCCACGACGAAGAAGGTCGCATGTCCGCCCGCCGCCTCCAGCGCGTCGAGGATCGGCGCTGTCCACTCGGACGGACCGTCGTCGAAGGTCAGGGCAATCCTCCTGCCGCCCGAGTCCGGGCCGCAACAGACGAGCGTCACGGCTGCCGGAAGGGCCGGAGCCGCTCACCCTCGACGACGACGGCGGTCAGGCCCGTCTCCGTCGAGGTCTCGTGCTCCTCGCCCGCGTCCCAGAAGACCGCCTCACCGGCGACGATCGGCTCGCGCTCCCCGTTTGCGCCGCTCACCCAGCCCTCGCCGTCGATCACCGCGAGGAGTTGCGGGACGCTCGCCGGGTGCCGTGCGAGGCAGCCGCCTGCGCCGAGCCGGAAGACGGCGGCCTGCAACGCCGCCCCGGCGGCGAGCGGGGCGGTGAGCGGCGCGATCGTCACGTTCCGGAGCCGGGCGTCGGCGGGCGCCCGCGCCGAGGCGGGCGCGAAGCTCAGTCGCTCCACCAGCCCTGCTGGATGTCGGCGTCTCCCGGCCCGGTCTTCGGCGCGCCGATCGCGATCAGCTCCGCGCCGTCGGGCCCACCCTCCAGACCGCGCATCGTCTCGGGAGCGACCCGCACGGCGTCCCATGGCCTCAGCTCGACCAGCTCGTCCTCGATCTTCATCCGCGCAGAGCCGTTGACGAGGACGTAGATCTCCTCCTGCTGCTTGTGACTGTGTCCGAACGGCACGCGCCAGCCCGGCCCGAGCTCGAGGTAGCTCACCCCGGAGCTCGCGCACCCGAGCGGCTCGCGGGCCATCCGTAGCTGGATGTCGTTCTCGTCGAGACCGAACTTGACGCCCTGGTTCTCGACGTCCTTCAGGTTGACGGCCCTGTAGCCCTCCATCGCTGCCTCCTTGGAAACGGGTGACGCGACGCTAACGGCTTGCTACAGTCAAGGCAATGAAGGAGCTGCTTCTGTAGCGCAGGGAGCCACCGCGGCGCAGGCCGCGTCAGCTCCCCCTGGGCCTCTCGCACGAGAGGCTTTTTGTTGCCGGAGGACGATTTGACGGAGCGATACGACCCACAACGGATCGAGGCCAAGTGGCAGCGCGTCTGGGACGAGGCGCGCGCGTTCGAGGCGCCGAATCCCGAGCCCGGCGAGGATCGGTCGAAGTCCACCTACGTGCTCGAGATGTTGCCGTACCCCTCGGGTGAGCTGCACATGGGTCACGTCCGCAACTACATGCTGGGGGAGGTCGTCGCGCACTTCCGCCGCCGCCATGGCTACAAGGTGCTGCGCCCGATGGGATTCGACTCGTTCGGTCTGCCGGCGGAGAACGCCGCGATCGACGAGGGCGGCCATCCCCGCGACGTCACCGAGCGCAACATCGCCGCGATCCGTGCGCAGATGGAGCGGCTGGGCTGGGCGATCGACTGGGAGCGCGTGCTTGCGACGCACGAGCCGGAGTACTACCGCTGGACGCAGTGGCTGTTCCTGAAGTTCCTGGAGCAGGGTCACGTCTATCGCAAGGACGTTCCGGTCAAGTGGTGCCCGAACGACCAGACCGTCCTCGCGAACGAGCAGGTCGTGGACGGCCGCTGCGAGCGGTGTGGCGCCGAGGTCGAGTCGCGGAAGCTCGAGCAGTGGCTCTTCCGCACCACCGCCTACGCCGACGCGCTGCTCGACGAGATGGCCACCCTCGAGTGGTGGCCCGAGCGCGTGCTGACGATGCAGCGCAACTGGATCGGCCGCTCCGAGGGGGCCGACGTCGTCTTCCGAGTCGACGGCGAGGAGATCGACATCCCCGTCTTCACGACCCGTCCCGACACCCTCTTCGGCGCGACGTTCTTCGTCCTGGCGCCGGAACATCCGCTCGTCGCGCGCCTGGTCGAGGGCACGCCGCACGAGGAAGAGGTGGCCGACTACGTACGGCATGCCGCTGCGCGCTCGGCGGTCGAGCGGGAGACGAAGGAGAAGGACGGCGTCTCGACCGGCCGTTTCGCCGTCAACCCGGTCGACGACGCGCGCCTCCCGATCTGGGTCGCCGACTACGTTCTAATGGAGTACGGCACCGGCGCGATCATGGCCGTCCCGGCCCACGACGAGCGCGACCGCCAGTTCGCCGAGCGCTACGACCTTCCGATCCGGCCGGTGATCGACGAGGAGGGCGTGCTCGTCGATTCGGCCCAGTTCTCCGGCATGCCGAGCGAGGAGGGCAAGCGGGCGATCGTGGAGTGGCTCGAGGGCCGCAACGGGGCGCGCTTCGCAGTCGGCTATCGGCTGCGTGACTGGCTGCTCTCGCGGCAGCGCTACTGGGGCTGCCCGATTCCGGTCGTCCACTGCGGGGCGTGCGGGGTCGTCCCGGTGCCCGAGCAGGATCTCCCGGTCGAGCTGCCGGAGATCGACGACTACCTGCCCAAGGGTCGCTCCCCGCTCGCGACCGCGGAAGAGTGGCTGCGCGTCCCTTGCCCGCGCTGCGGCGCCGAGGCGCGGCGGGAGACCGACACGATGGACACGTTCGTCGACTCGTCGTGGTACTTCCTGCGCTACTGCGACGCGCGCAACGACCGCGCTGCCTTCGACCGGGAGATCGTCGACTATTGGCTGCCGGTCAACCAGTACATCGGCGGCGTCGAGCACGCGATCCTGCATCTGCTCTACGCCCGGTTCTTCGTCAAGGCGCTGAACGACGCCGGGCTGCTCGGCTTCCGCGAGCCGTTCGCGCGGCTCTTCACGCAAGGAATGGTCCATTACCGCGGCGCGAAGATGTCCAAGTCGAAGGGAAACGTCGTCGAGCCGATCGAGTACATCGACCGCTACGGGGCGGACGCCGTGCGGCTGTATCTCCCCTTCCTCGGTCCGGTCGACCAGGACGCGGAGTGGCAGGACACCGGCTTGGAGGGGATGGTGCGCTTCCTGCACAAGCTGTGGCGACTGACGCTCGAGGTCGCAGATCGAGCCGGCTCGGACGAGGTCACGCCGCTGCGGCGAAAGGTGCACGCGACGATCGCGAAGGTGAGCGACGACATCGGGCGTCGCTTCGTCCTGAATACGCCGATCGCGGCGGTGATGGAGTTGGTGAACGAGATCGGGCGCGCCCCGGGCGATCCGGCCGCCCGGTTCGCGGCGGAGACGGCGGTCTCGCTGATCCAGCCGTACGCGCCGCACGTGGCGGAGGAACTGTGGGAGCGGCTGGGCCGTGAACGGTTGTGGGAAGCGCCCTGGCCCCAGGCCGATCCGGCCATGCTCGAGGCGGACACCTTCGAGCTCGTGGTGCAGGTGAACGGCAAGGTGCGAGACCGGTTCGAGGTCCCGGCCGACCTGCCCGAGGCGGAGCTCGTGGCGCGGGCGAAGGAGTCGGAGCGGGTGCGGGCGCACCTCGACGGCGGCGAGGTCCGGCAGACGATCGTCGTCCCGGGGAAGCTCGTGAACCTCGTCGTCGGCTAGCGGATGCCGATATCGAGCGTGAAGCTCACCCGGGCGTAGCGGCCGCGCGGGACCGTGACCTGGGCGGGTGAGAGCCCGCGACCGATCTCCCCCGAGCGGCGCGGGAGGGTGACGGTGTAGCGCCCCGGGGCGAGCGCAAGGCCGTAGGCGCCGTCCTTCCTCGTACGCGTCGTTGCAACGCGCCGGCCCCGGCGCGAGAACGCGAGCAGGTCGTTCCCGTCGGGCGACGAGCACGACAGGCTCGGCTGGCACACGGGCCGAGCCGGGTCGATCACGACCTTGCCGTACAGCCCGCTGCGGGTCGTGGCGGAACCTGCCGACACGCCGGTGAGCGCGGCGGCGAGGATTCCGAGCGCGGCAAGGCGGCGCACAGCGGGAAGTGTGCCTGTTTCGGCACGGGCTCGGCGCACATGCGTCACACGTTTGTTGTCACTATGGGCGACATGCCCGAGCTCGATCTCGGTCGGCGCCGCATCCTGCTCGGCGCCGGCGTGCTGCTCGTCCTGATCCTCGTCGGAAGCCGGCTGTTGCTGCACTCCGGCGCAGTCGCTTCGCCGCCGCCGCCGCCGCCGGCGCCGGCGGCCGTCCCGCCGACGCTCGTCTACGTGGACGTGGTCGGAGCCGTTCGGCGTCCCGGTCTCTACAAGCTGGCGCAGGGCGCACGCGTCGCGGACGCCCTCACGCGCGCGGGCGGTCCGACGACGAAGGCGCAGCTCGAGCTGGTGAATCTGGCCGCGCCGCTTGCGGACGGCGAGCAGGTCGTGGTGCCGCGGCGCGGGCCGAGCGCCGCGGCGCCGGCGGCCGGTGGCGGCGCCGGCGTGCCCGCTGCTTCGTCCGGCCCGGTCCATCTCGGCACGGCGACGCTCGAGCAGCTCGATGCGCTTCCGGGCGTCGGTCCGGTCACCGCGCAGAAGATCCTCGACTACCGGCAGAAGCACGGCGCATTCAGCTCGGTCGACGAGCTCGACGCCGTTCCCGGGATCGGCCCTGCGCGTCTCGCCCAGCTCCGCGACCTCGTGGCGCCTTGAGCGCGCGCCTGCTCCGCCGGTACCCGCACGTACTCGCCGCGTCGCTCTGCGCAGGGCTCGCCGCGGCGAACGTGGCGCGGGCGGCGTCGCTGCTGACGCTCCTCGTTGCGTTGGCGTGTGGAGCGTGGGCGCTCGGTCTCGGCGGCGCCAGGTCCGTCGCCGGGCTCGCGCTCGCCCTCGCGATCGTGGGTTGGTGGTGGGGCGGCATGCGCCTCGACGCACTCGATCGCAGTCCGCTGAGCTCACGTCTCGGGACCGCGGAGCGGGCGCTCGTCGTCGTCACCGGGCCGCCCCGACGTGGCCGCTTCGACCTGCGCATCCCCGCGAACGTGATCCGCTTCGGGACGCTGAGACCGCGGGAGTCCGCGCTGATCGAGCTCCCGCTCGGCCGGGCGCCGCCGCAAGGTGCCCGCCTGGAGGTTCTCGGCGAGCTCGTCCCGCCGCATGGGCCCAAGCACGGTTTCGACGAACGCCGATGGCTTCGCCGTCACGGCGTGCACGTCGTGCTGCGCGGAGACACGTGGCGCATCGTCGGACGTCGAGGCGGTCTCGGCGGCGTCGCCGACGCGTTACGGGCCTGGCTCGCGCGGTCGATCGCTCCGGGCCTCCACGGGGAGCGGAAGGGCGTGCTCGAGGGCGTCGTCCTCGGGGACGACGGCGGGCTCTCGAACGAGTTGCGCCGCCGGTTCCGCGCCTCCGGCCTCTACCACCTGCTCGCCGTGTCCGGACAGAACGTGGCCCTCGTCGCCGCCGGGGCTCTCACGCTCGCATGGCTCTTCGGCATGCCGCGCTGGCTCGGCGAGCTCGGAGCGCTCGCAGGGATTGCGGCCTACGTCATGGCCGTCGGCGCGCAGCCGTCCGTGGTCCGCGCGGGCATCGCCGGGGCGCTCGGCTCGCTCGCATGGCTGAGCGCGAGGCTCACCGACCGCTGGTACTTCCTGCTCGCCGGCGCGATCGCGCTGCTCGCGTGGAATCCCTACGTCGTGCTCGACGCGGGCTTCGAGCTCTCGTTCGCGGCGGTGGCGGCGATCTTCGTGCTGGCGCCACGGATCCAGCGAGGGCTCGAGGGCTATCCCGTGCCGCGCAGCCTCGCGATCGTCCTCGCCGTCTCCGCCGCCTGCGGCATTGCGACGGCGCCGATCATGTGGCTGCAGTTCCATGCGATCCCGCTGCTGACGATCCCCGCGAACGCCCTGGCCGCGCCGGTCGTCGTCCCGCTCCTCGGCCTGGCGCTCGTCACCGCGCTGATCACCCCCGTCTGGGCTCCGCTCGGGGCGGCGCTCGCCTGGATGAACGGCGGGTGCGCCGCCTACCTCGCGGCCTGCGCGCGCCTCGTGGGCGGCCTTCCGGGCGCGCAGATCCGCTCAGGACGTGTCGCAGCGCTGCTGCTCGCGGTCGCCCTCCTCGCAGCCGCCTATGCTTGGCCGCGATGGCGTCCCAGGCCGAGCTCCAGCCCGTCTACCTGATCACCGGCGCCGATCGGCCCAAGATCCTGCGTGCGCTGCGGCGCCTGCGCGAGCGCATGGGGGAGGACGCGACCGAGTTGCTCTCGGCGATAGAGGTCAGCGGGGAGGAGGCGGTCGGCGCGTGCAACGCCCTCGGCCTCTTCGGCGGCGGCGGCCGGCTCGTAATCGTCGAGCACGTCGATCGCTGGAAGGCAGCCGACGTCGAGGCCGTGACGGCGTATCTCGCGAGCCCGACGCCCGAAACGGTCCTGGCGCTCGCGGCGGAGGGTCTGAAAAAGGATTCGCCACTCGGCAAGGCCTGCGCCGAGTCAGGCGCCGTCCTCGTCTATGACGTCGCCAAGAGGCGGCTTCCGGAGTGGGTTGCGAAGCAGTTCGCCGAGCGAGGCGTCGCCGCCGAGGCCGAGACCTGTCGCGTCCTCGTCGATCTGATCGGCGAGAGCCCGGAGGAGCTCGCGAGCGAGGTGGACAAGATCGCCACGTGGGCCGCCGGGGAGCCGGTCGGCGTGCACGAGATCGAGCTCCTCGCCGCGCCGTGCGCGGAGATCCCCGGCTACGAGCTCACCGACGCCTGGGGCCGCCGTGACCTGACCGCGGCGCTGACGGCCTGCCAGTCGCTGCTCGAGCGCTCCGGCGATCCCGTCTCACGCACCGTCCCGGCCCTCGTCGGGCTGCTCGTGGGACACGTCACCCGCGTCCGCACCTGTCAGGGCTACGCGGAGGAGGGCCTCGGCGCTCGCGAGGCCGCGGCGAAGCTGAAGCGCCACCCGTTCTACGTCGAGAAGCTCTTCGTCCAAGCGCGGAACTACGCTGTCGACGAGCTTCGCGACGCCGTCGTCCGCCTGGCCGAGCTCGACTACGCGGTCAAGGGAGGCTCGCGTCTCGCGGCCGATCTCGAGCTCGAGCGAGCGCTGATCGACATCACGCGACCGCGCGAAGCGGCCGCCGCCTAGGAGGAGGCGCCGGAGACGAGCCGTGCAGCCTGCGCCTTGCGCCGGGAGGCGGTGTTCCGGTGCAGCGCGCCGCGCGTCGCGGCCTTGTCGATCCAGCGGACGAGCTCGCGGTGTCCGGTGGCGACCTGCGCGTCGTCTCCGGCCTCGACCGCCGACTCGAGCCGCTTCATGAGTGTCTTCACGGTCGAGCGGTAGCGCAGGTTCTCCAGCCGCTCCCGGCCGGCGGTGCGTACGCGCTTCTTCTGTTGCTGGATGTTCGGCATAGCGAGAAAACGCCCGCAATCGCGGGCACCGGGATCGTAGCAAGAGACGGCCAACGGCCTCCCTATACTCGGCCGAGTGGACGAGCGACAAGGCCGCCGGCTCGCCTGGTCGACGGCGATCTTCTCGCTCGCGACGGGGATCTCCAGGATCCTCGGCCTCGTCCGGGAGATGGTCGCCGCCTACTATTTCGGCGCGGCCGGGAAGATCAACGCCTTCACGGTCGCGTTCCAGGCGCCGAACCTCGTGCGCGCCCTCGTCGCCGACGCTGCGCTCTCGTCCGCGTTCGTGCCCGTCTTCAGCGAGCTGCTCGAGAAAGGGGAGCGGAAGCGCGCGTGGCGGGTCGCGTCGACGCTCTTCTGGCTGATGCTGCTCGGCCTCGGCGGGCTGACCGCGCTCTTCGTTCTCATCGCGCCGATCCTGATGCGGCCGTTCCATCCGGTCGACCTCAACCTCGCCGTCGGGCTCTCGCGTGTCCTCTTTCCGATCGTCGCGCTGCTCGGCGTGTCGGGGATCGTCGTCGGGATCCTGAACAGCTACGAGGAGTTCAGCGTCCCGGCGCTGACACCCGTGTTCTGGAACCTCGCCATCATCCTCGGGCTCGCCCTCGGCGTCCCGCACGCCGGCTCGGAGAACGCGAAGCTCTACGTGTACGCAGGCTCGATCCTCGTCGGGACGCTGATCCAGGTGCTGCTGCCGATACCGTGGCTGCGCGGACGCGACGGGCGGCTGCAGCTCGTGCTCGACTGGCGCGACCCGGCCGTCGCGCGCACCTTTAGGCTGATGATCCCGGTCACGCTCGGCCTCGGGCTGATCAACGTGAACGCGGTGATCGACACGCTGTTCGCCTCGCGGCTGCTCGACCGGAACCTCGCGCCGACGGCGATCGACAAGGCTTTCCGCGTCTACATGCTCCCGCAGGGGATGTTCTCCGTCGCGGTCGCCACCGTCCTCTTCCCCTCGCTGGCCCGGCTCGCGGCCCGCGAGGACTTCGAAGGCTTCCGCCACACCGTCGGCCTCGGACTGCGCCAGATCGCGTTCCTGCTCGTGCCGGCGAGCGTCGTCTCCGCCGTCCTCGCCGAGCCGATCATCCGCCTGCTCTACCAGCGCGGAAGTTTCGCGCCGCACCAGACGCCCGTCGTCGCAGGCGCGCTCGCCGCCTTCGCACTCGGCCTCACCTTCAACGGGACGATGTTGATGCTGAACAGGGCGTTCTTCAGCCTCCAGTCGAACTGGGTCCCAACCGCGATCGCTCTCGCGAACCTCGGCGTCAACGCCGCGCTCGACGCGGTCTTCTACCGCCTGGGCGTCTGGGGGATCCCGCTCTCGACCTCGATCGTCAACATCCTCGGGACGGCGGCGCTGCTCGTGCTGCTGCGGCGCCGCCTGGACCGGGTCGAGGTGGGGGAGACGGGTCGCGCCTTCCTGCGGATCACGCTCGCGTCGCTCGCGCTCGGCGCCCTCTCCTTCGGCGTCTGGTACGGGCTCGACCGCGCGGTCGGCCGCTCGACGCCGGCCCAGATCCTCTCGCTCGGGGCCGCGCTCGCGCTCGGCGCCGGCGCCTACCTGCTCGCATGCCGCGCGCTCGGGGTGCGGGAGCTGGAGGCGTTGCTAGCGTTGAGAGCCCGCTTCGGTCGGGCGTGACCATGCCGCAGAGCCGCATCCGCAACTTCTCGATCATCGCCCACATCGACCACGGCAAGTCGACGCTCGCGGATCGAATTCTCCAGGCGACGCACACGGTCGCCGACCGCGACATGCGCGAGCAGCTGCTCGACTCGATGGACCTCGAGCGCGAGCGCGGGATCACGATCAAGGCCCAGGCCGTCCGCGTGGAGTGGAAGGGCCACCAGCTCAACCTGATCGACACCCCCGGCCACGTCGACTTCACCTACGAGGTCTCCCGCTCGCTCCAGGCCTGCGAGGGCGCGCTGCTCGTCGTCGATGCGGCGCAAGGGATCGAGGCGCAGACGCTCGCGAACGCCTATCTCGCGATCGAGAACGACCTCGAGATCGTCCCGGTCGTCAACAAGATCGACCTCCCGCAGGCCGATCCCGACGGCACGTCGCTCGAGCTCGCCGACCTGATCGGCGACGATGCGGCGCGTGTCCTGCGCATCTCCGCGAAGACAGGCGCGGGCGTGGAGGACGTGCTGGATGCGATCGTCGAGCGCGTCCCGGCGCCGGCCGGCGACCCGGAGGCCTCCGCTCGCGCGCTGATCTTCGACTCCTCCTACGACCAGTACCGCGGCGTCGTCGCCTTCGTCAGAGTCGTCGACGGACGCTTCTCGACCCGCGAGCCTCTGCGCGCGATGGCGCAGGGAACGCGGTTCGAAGCGGAGGAGCTGGGCTTCTTCTCGCCGACTCGACGCGACGCTCCCACACTCGAGGCCGGCGAGGTCGGCTACGTGATCACCGGGCTCAAGGACGTCTCGAAGCTGCGCGTCGGCGACACGCTCACGTCCGAGCAGCGCCCCGCGGCCGAGCCCCTGCCGGGCTACAAGGACGTGAAGCCGATGGTCTTCGCGGGACTCTTCCCAACCGACTCGGACGACTATCCGGAGCTGCGCGACGCGCTCGAGCGGTTGAAGCTGAACGACGCCGCGCTCTTCTACGAGCCGGAGACCTCGCAGGCGCTCGGCTTCGGCTTTCGCTGCGGCTTCCTCGGCCTGCTGCACATGGAGATCGTGCGCGAGCGGCTCGAGCGCGAGTTCGACCTCGACCTGCTCGTGACCGCCCCGAACGTGGCCTACCGGGTGATGCCGCCGAGCGGCGGCTGGGTCGAGGTGCATACCCCGTCCGAGATGCCGAACGAGCTCGAGGAGGTCGAGGAGCCCTATATCAAGGCCTCGATCATCGTCCCGAAGGAGCACGTCGGAGCGGTGATGGAGTTGTGTAACGACCGGCGCGGCAGCTTCGACCAGCTCGAGTACCTCTCGGAGGAGCGCGTCCACCTGACCTACGAGCTGCCGCTCGCCGAGATCGTGCTCGACTACTACGACCAGCTGAAGTCGCGCACCCGCGGCTACGCGAGCTTCGACTACGACCTCGTCGGCTTCCGGCCCGGGGAGCTCGTCCGTGTGGACGTGCTCGTCGGCGGGGAGCCGGTGGACGCCCTGTCGCTGATCATCCACAGAGACTCCGCTTACGATCGAGGGCGACTCCTGGTCGAGAAGCTGCGGGAGGAGATCCCGCGCCAGATGTTCGACGTCCCGATCCAGGCGGCGATCGGGGCGCGCGTGATCGCGCGCGAGACCGTGAAGGCGCGGCGCAAGGACGTGCTGGCGAAGTGCTACGGCGGCGACATCTCCCGCAAGCGCAAGCTGCTCGAGAAGCAAAAAGCCGGCAAGAAGCGGATGAAGCACGTCGGCCTCGTCGAGGTGCCGCAGGAGGCGTTCCTCGCCGTCCTGAACCTGAACAACGGGGACTCCAAACGGTGAGCGGCGCTCGGCACCTCTACGTCCACCTGCCCTTCTGCGCGCACAGGTGCGGGTACTGCGACTTCGTCACCGTCGTCGGGCGGCGAGCGCAGCACCGCGCCTACGTGGACGCCCTGATCCGGGAGCTCGGGCTCGAGCGGACGCTCCTGGCGTCGGAGCTGGAGACCGTCTTCGTCGGCGGCGGCACGCCGACGTTCACGGAGCTGCCCGAGCTCGAGCGGCTGCTCGCGTCCTTGCCGGCCGCGAGCGAGCTGACGGTCGAGGCGAACCCGGAGACGGTCGCGCCCGAGCTTGCCGTCGCGCTCCGCCGAGCAGGTGTCGATCGCGTCTCGCTCGGCGTCCAGAGCTTCCAGCCGGAGCTGCTGACGGTCCTGGAGCGTGTTGCCGAGCCGGACACCGTCCGACGCGCCTTCTACGCTCTTCGCGATGCCGGATTCGACAACATCTCGCTCGACCTGGTCTACGGGATTCCCGGCCAGAGCTCCTCCGACCTCGAGCGCGACCTCGGCGAGGCGCTCGCGCTCGGGCCGGAGCATCTGTCCTGCTATGAGCTCGAGGCCAAGCCGGGCACGCGCTTCACCCACGCCCACGGCGCCGAGCTCGATCGGCAGGCCGAGGCGATGGAGTCCTACTTCGAGCTCGTCGTCGAGCGGCTGACCGGTTCCGGCTACCGGTGGTACGAGACCGCGAACTTCTGCCGGTCGGAGGGCGGACGCGACCTCCGCTCGCGGCACAACCTCGCATACTGGCTCGGACACGACTACCTGGGCGTGGGGCTGGGCGCTGTCTCGACAATCGAAAGCCGACGGTGGCGGAACACGCCTCGCCTGGCGGCCTACCTCGCGGCCCTTTCCCGCGGCGAGCCTCCCCAGCGGGAGCTCGAGGAGCTCCCGGGCGCGGTCCGGCGGCGCGAGCGCGTGATGCTCGGGCTGCGGTTGGACGAGCCGCTCGTCCTCCGGCGGCTCGAGGACGCGATCGACGAGGACGCGCTGGCGCGCATGGAACGAGGCGGTCTCGCGGTGCGGGCGGCGACCGCCGAAGGCGAGTCCGTGCTCTCGCTCACTCGACGCGGTCGCTTCCTCGGCGGCGGGGTGACCGCGGAGCTGCTCCCCTGACAGCCGTCGCTGCGAGTAAATTGCCTGCAAAATGGCGTCGGACCTGCTTGCCGAGCTGACTCCGCGACAGCGCGACCTCCTTGCGCGCGTGGTCGAGGAATACGTCGCCACGGGGCAGCCGGTCGGCTCCAAGCACCTCGTCGAGCGTGCGGAGCTCAGTGTGTCGCCGTCCACGGTCCGGAACGACCTCGCCGAGCTGGAGTCGCTCGGCTACCTGACCCACCCGCACACCTCCGCCGGGCGGGTGCCGACCGACCGCGGGTACCGCTTCTATGCGGACGAGCTCCTGGCCCGTCAGGAACCACGACCGGCGGCGTTCCCGCTCGACCTCTCGGCGCTTCGTCGCGAGGTCGACTCCGCGCTGGAGGCGACGACGGACATGCTCTCCCAGGTCACGCGGCTCCTGGCGCTCGTCTCCGCTCCGCCGCTCGAGACGACCACGGTCCGG
Organism: Gaiellales bacterium; assembly: GCA_038253005.1. GTDB lineage: Bacteria > Actinomycetota > Thermoleophilia > Gaiellales > Gaiellaceae > 3-1-20CM-4-69-9. The sequence goes on along the minus strand of JBBSHO010000001.1, from coordinate 9,828 downwards.
CACGTGGAGGTTCTGCTCCTCCATCCGCAGACGGTGATGGCGGTCGTGATCACGTCGACCGGGGGCGTCACGAAACGCGTCGTCTCGTTCGAGACGGCTGTCGATCCGGGCCTTGCGAACTGGGCGAGCGAGTACCTGAACGAGCGGGCCGCCGGGCTTCGGCTCGGGACGACCCTGTTGCGGCGCCAGTTCGAGGATCCGGGCCTGCCGGCCGCCGAGAGCGCGTTCCTGGCGGCGCTCCGTCCGGCGTTCACCGACACCCTGCGCGCCGAGCAGCGCCTCTACGTCGGCGGCGCCGCGGGGCTCCTCGACGATCTCCGCGACGAGGATCTCGGCTCCTACCGCCGCCTGCTCTCCTCCCTCGAGCAGCGCGCGTCGCTGCTCGAGGTGCTCGGCGAGGTGCTCGATCCGAGGCGCCCCTTCGTCCGCGTCGGCGGGGAGCTGGACCAGCCGGCCCTTCAGGACGTCGCTCTCGTCGCCGCCTCCTACGGGCTCTCCCACCGCGTACTGGGCGCGGTCAGCCTGCTCGGACCGGTGCGGATGGATTACGAGAAGGCGATCCGTTCCGTTCGGGGCGCCGCGCACGAGCTCTCGCGCTTCGTCGAAGAGGTCTACGAGGAGAGCTGAGCCACCCGGCGGGGCCGCTACGCTTGGCTCGTGGCCACGACCGAGCGCGACTACTACGAGCTGCTCGGCGTCGACCGCAGCGCCGGCGCCGACGACATCAAGCGTGCGTTCCGGCGGCTCGCACGAGAGCTCCATCCCGACGTTTCCGAGCAGCCCGATGCGGAGCGTCGCTTTCGGGAGGTGGCCGAGGCCTACGAAGTGCTGTCGAGCTCCGAGCGCCGGGAGCTCTACGACCGCTACGGGCACGCAGGCCTGCGGAGCGGCGGCTTCCAGCCGAGCGCGTTCGACCTCGGAAACCTCTCCGACCTCTTCTCCGCCTTCTTCGGCGACGACCTTTTCGGCGTCGGCGGACGCGGGGGCCGAGGCCGAGGCGCCGACGTCGCAGCGCAGGTGGAGATCGACCTGGCCGATGCCGCGACGGGCGCGAAGCGGACGATCCCGTTCCAGGTCGCTGCGCCGTGCGGTCGTTGCGACGGCGAGGGCGCCGAGCCCGGAACGAGCGTCACGACCTGCCCGACCTGCGGCGGGAGCGGACGACTGCAGCAGGTCTCCAGGAGCGTCTTCGGCGAGTTTCTCCGCACGCACGCGTGCTCGCGCTGCAACGGCTCCGGTCGTGTCGTCGAGCGCCCCTGCGAGCAGTGCCAGGGCGTGGGGAGGGTGCTCGAGGAGCGGACGCTCGAGGTCGAGGTGCCGGCGGGCATCCACGACGGGCAGCGGATCCGGCTCACCGGCGAGGGCCACTCCGGAGGCGCCGGCGGGCGCTCGGGGGACGTGTACGTCGAGGTCCGGATCCGGCCCGACGAGCGTTTCGCTCGGGAGGGAAACGACGTCTACACGACCGTCGAGCTGACGCTCGCGCAGGCGGCGCTCGGCGCGACCGTCTCGATCCCCACGCTCGAGGGAGAGACCGAGCTGACCTTCGAGCCGGGCACGCAGCCGGGCGAGGTCCGGCTTCTGCGCGGACGGGGTCTGCCGGTGCTGCACGGTTTCGGCCGGGGCGACGAGCGCGTGTTCGTCAACGTCCTCGTCCCACGGCGGCTCTCGGAGGAGCAGCGCCAGCTTCTGGAACGGTTCGAGCGGCTCTCCACCGAGGACACCTACCGAGTCGACGAGGGGTTCTTCGACAAGCTCAAGAGCGCGTTCCGCTGACCGCCTCGCGTCGCGTCTCCGTCAGCGTCCCGACCGTGCGGGCGGAGGAGGCGAGGGCCCAGATGCTGGAGCTCTTCCCGCACGGCTTCGAGGAGGTCGAGAGCGCCGACGGCGTCGAGCTCGTCGCTTACACGGATCCCTCCGGCGAGGAGAGGCTCTGGCAGATGTTCGGCGGCGCGAGCGGAGCAGACGTGGAGCCCGACTGGGAGGTGCGCTGGCGGGACTTTCACAAGCCCGTCGAGGTCGCCGGTCTCTGGATCGGGCCGCCGTGGCTCGACCCGCCCCCCGGCGCGCTGACGGTCGTGATCGAGCCGGGCCAGGCCTTCGGGACGGGCGGGCATGCGACCACCCGCCTGTGCGTGGAGCTGCTCGCGGAGAACGAGCGCGGGAGCCTGCTCGACATCGGCTGCGGCTCAGGCGTGCTCGCGATCGCGGCCGCAAAGCTCGGGTTTGCGCCGCTGACGGCGATTGACGTCGACGAGCGGGCGACGCTCGCGACGCGCGCGAACGCGGCTGCGAACGGGGTGGAGGTGGATACCCGGCAGGCCGACGTCTTCTCGGCAGATCTGCCCGAGGCCGACGTCGCCGTCGCGAACATCACGCGCGCCGACGTCGCTGCGCTTGCTCCACGGCTCGCCTGCCGCCGGCTCGTCACCTCCGGCTACCTTGCGGCCGACCCGCTCGAGGTCGCGGGCTACCGCCAGCTCCGGCGCGTCACGGCGGAGGGTTGGGCGGCCGACGTGCACGAGCGCTAGCCTGGATTCAGGCGGTCTCGCGCCCCCGGGGGAGTAGCATCCCCCGCGCGATGGCGAGTCTCTCCGTCCGGTTTCTCGGCTGCAAGGTCTCGCATGCCGACGCCCAGGACATCCGCGAGCGTCTGCTCGGGGACGGGCATGTCGAGCGCGACGGCGAGGCCGACGTCGCGCTCGTGAACACCTGCTGTGTCACGAACCACGTCGGCGACGACCTCGTTGCCGCGCTGCGCGAGACTCCGGCGGTGAGCCGCCCCCTGCACCTTCGCCTCCAGTCCGGCGACGGCGGCGTCCTGGGGGACATGGCCCGGCGGTACACGGCGGCGACCTTTCTGCGGAAGGTTGCGAGGCTGGAGGACTTCAACGTGACGACGGACGTGATCGTCGGCTTCCCGACGGAGACCGACGGGGCCTTCCGGAACACCCTGACGGTCCTCCGCGAGTCCCGCGTCACGAAGATTCACGTGTTCCCCTACTCGCCCCGTCCCGGCGCCGTCACAGCCGGAGACGACGCGGTGGAGGCCCCGGTGGGAGAGCTTGTCCGCGTGCGCGGCGCATCGGTCTCGGAGGAGGGGATCCGGGCTGCCTGAGGACTGCCTCTTCTGCCGGCTCGTCGCCGACGGCGCGCACGTCGCCGTGACCGAAGGGTTCGTGGCCATCCGGGACATCAACCCGCAGGCGGACACACACCTCCTGATCGTCCCGACGAGGCATGTCCCGAGCTTCCGCGAGGTCGGCGAGTTCCCGGCCGACGAGGCAAAGCGGATGCTCGACTTCGTCGCGGACACCGCGCGCGAAACGGGTCTCGACGATTACCGTCTGCTCGTGAACGTGGGCGAGGGCGGCGGTCAGACGGTCTTCCACCTGCACTGGCACCTGCTCGGCGGGCGCGTGCGAGGCCTGGCGGCGTGAGCCTGATCGCTCGCATGGAGGACGAGGTCAAACAGGCCATGCTGGCCCGGGACACTGAGCGGCGGGATGCGCTTCGCCTGCTCCTCTCGAGCCTCCGCTCGGCCGAGAAGGAGCTTCAGCGGCAGCTCTCGGACGACGAGGAGCTGCAGGTGCTGCAGCGCGAGCGGAAGCGACGGGTCGAGGCGGCGGAGGCGTTTCGGAGCGGCGACCGTCCCGAGCAGGCCGACGCCGAGGAGCGCGAGCTGGCGGTGCTGCAGGAGTTCATGCCGGAGCCGCTCTCCGAGGACGATCTGGAGGAGATCGTGGACGACGCGATCGCCGAGAACGGCGCCACGAGCATGCGCGATTTCGGCCGCGTGATGGCCGATGTGATGCCGCAGGTCTCAGGCCGCGCCGACGGCTCCGCCGTCAGCCAGCTCGTCAAAGAGAAGCTCGCCTGACAATCTCTTCAGCGCCGCCGACCGTACCCACCCGCCACCCCCCACCCTCCCTGGGGACCGGGTTAGCCTGCGCGCTTCGACGCTACCGCCGAAACGATCGCGCGTGTGTGACCGGTGCGTGCCGAATGTGTGACGGTTTCTCCACCGCGCCGCGCCTACACTGAGCGGCGTGCAGGAAGTCCTCGACGTCTCGAACGACGTCGCCGCCGAGCTTGCCGGAATCGGCGACGGCGTGCTGGAAGCGCTCCGCGACCGACTGGAGTGCACCATCCTCCTGCGCGGGAACCGGCTCATGATCGAAGGTGAGGACGTTCGCGTTGCCGAGGCCCGCGCCGTCGTGGACGAGCTCGTGGAGCTGGTCGAAGGCGGTCAGACGGTCGGGCCGGGCACGGTCGACTCCGTTCTCAACGCGATCGACCAGGCGGAGAATCCCCAGGCCGTCTTCGGGGACGTCGTCTGGCGCCATCGCGGCAAGCAGATCACGCCGAAGACGGTGACGCAGAAGCGCTACGTCGACGCGATCCGCCACTGCACGGTTACGTTCGGAATCGGCCCGGCCGGGACGGGCAAGACGTACCTCGCGATGGCGCTGGCGGTCGCCGCGCTCCAGGAGCGCCAGGTGGCGCGCGTCATCCTCACCCGTCCCGCGGTCGAGGCCGGCGAGCGTCTCGGCTTTCTCCCCGGGGACATGCTCGCGAAGGTCGACCCCTACCTCCGCCCGCTCTTCGACGCGCTCTACGACATGCTCGACGCCGAGCGGCTGAACACGTTCATGGAGCGCGGCGTGATCGAGGTCGCGCCGCTCGCCTTCATGCGCGGACGCACGCTGAACGACTCGTTCATCATCCTCGACGAGGCGCAGAACACGAGCCCCGAGCAGATGCAGATGTTCCTGACGCGCCTCGGCTTCGGCTCGAAGGTGGTCGTGACCGGAGACGTGACCCAGATCGACCTGCCGCGCGAGCAGGCCTCGGGCCTCATCCAGGTGCAGGACATCCTCGGCTCGATCGACGGGATCGCGTTCATCCAGTTCGGCCACGAGGACGTCGTCCGCCACAAGCTCGTCCAGCGGATCGTCGAGGCGTACAAGCTGCACGCGGAGGAGACCGGCACGCAGCGCCGCAAGTAGCGATGGTGGAGGTCGAGATCGCGAACCGCAGCGGGACGGCTTTCGACGTCGAGGCGGCGGCGCGGCTCGCGCGGGACGTGCTCGCGAGAGAGGGGGTCGAGGAAGGAGAGCTCGGGCTCATGCTCGTCTCGCCCGACGAGATCCGGCGGCTGAAGGCCGAGCACCTGGGGGTCGACGAGGAGACCGACGTGCTCGCCTTCCCGATCGACGGGCGCGACGAGGTTCTCGACGGGCCCCCACGCCAGCTCGGGGACATCGTCCTCTGTCCGCAGGTCGTCGACTCGACGTGGCGTGCGCCGCTCGTGCACGCCGTCCTGCACCTCGTCGGCTACGACCATGGGGACGAGATGGAGGCGCGGGAGCGCGCGCACAGATGAGCTCGCAGCGCCGCGCGCCCTCGATTCTCGAGAGCTTCAACTTCGCCTTCGAGGGCGTGATCCACGTGTTACGGACGCAGCGGAACATGCGCATCCACTTCGGGATCGCGGTCGTCGTACTCGTGTTGGCGGTGGTCGTCGGAGTGCGAAAGCTGGAGCTGATCGCGCTACTGCTCGCGATCGCGTTCGTGCTGATCGCCGAGATGATCAATACGGCCCTGGAGCACGCGATCGACGTCGCCACGACATCGTTCGACCCGATGGCGAAGCTGGCGAAGGACGTGGCCGCGGGCGCCGTTCTGATCGCCGCCGTGAACGCCGTGGCCGTGGGCTACCTCGTCTTCGCGAATCGGATCGGCGACCGCTCGACGCGGCTGCTCGACCGCCTCCGCGACGTCCCGATCGACCTGACGCTGATCGCGCTCGTGCTGACGATCATCGTCGTGATCGGGACGAAGGCGTTGACCGGGCGCGGAACGCCCCTGCGGGGAGGGCTTCCGTCCGGGCACGCGGCGATCGCCTTCGCGGGCTGGATGGCGGCCACCTACGCCGTCGCCGACTCGCGCCACCAGTTCCTGATCTCGACGCTGACGCTGATCATGGCGCTCCTCGTCGCCCAGACGCGGGTCGAGTCGGGCGTTCACTCCGCGCTCGAGGTCGCCTACGGCGGCGCGCTCGGCGCGCTCGTCACCCTCGTCGTCTTCCGCCTCCTGTGACCGCGCTCTTCGACCAGGCCGCGCAGATCGCCGAGCGCGCGTACGCGCCGTACTCGAACTTCCTCGTCGGCGCGGCGGCGCAGGCCTACGACGGCCGCGTGTTCCTCGGGACGAACGTCGAGAACGCCTCCTATCCGCTCGGCGTTTGCGCGGAGAGGTCGGCGATCGTGCGCGCGGTCGCGGACGGCTGCCGCCCCGGCGACCTGGAGGAGATCGCGATCACCGCCTCGCCGTGCGGCGGCTGCCGTCAATGGCTCGTCGAGTTCCGGCTCGAGCGGGTCACCTACCGGGACAACGAGGGCGTGGTCGTGACGACGACACCGACCGAGCTCCTGCCGGACAGCTTCGACCTGTGAGGTCCGGCTTCGTCGCGATCGCCGGTCGCCCGAACGTGGGGAAGTCGACGCTCGTGAACGCCTTCTGCGGCGGCAAGGTCGCGATCGTCTCCGACAAGCCACAGACGACCCGCCGCAGGATCTTCGGGATCGCGAACGGGGACGGCCACCAGCTCGTGCTCGCCGACCTGCCCGGGTTCCAGCGCCCGCTCGACGCGCTGACCGAGCGGATGCAGCGCACCGTCGACGCGGCCTTCGAGGACGTCGACGGCATCGTCTTCGTCCTCTCGGCGCGAGAACGGATCGGGAGCGGCGATAAGTTCATCGCTCGCCGCGTGTTCGAGGTGGGGGTCCCGGTCGTGATCGCGCTGAACAAGGTCGACCGTCTCAAGCCCGGGCACATCGCGACGCAGATGGACACGGCGTCGCGCCTCGGCCGGTTTCACGCGCTCCATCCGGTGAGCGCGAAGACCGGCGACGGGATCGACCTGCTGCGGGACGAGCTCGTCACCCTCCTCCCCGAGGGGCCGGTCTACTTCCCGCAGGAGCAGCGCACCGACCTCGCCGTCGAGCTGCAGCTGGCCGAGCTCGTCCGCGAGCAGGCGCTTCGACTGACGGAGGACGAGGTGCCCCACGCGATCGGCGTCGAGATCGAGGAGATCGAGGACAAGGTCGTGCGCGCCAGCCTGCTCGTGGAGACCGAGTCGCAGAAGCTGATTCTCGTCGGGAAGGGCGGCTCGATGATCCGCGAGATCGGGAAGCGGGCCCGCCCGGAGATCGAGCTCCTGCTCGGGCAGAACGTGTTCCTGGAGCTGAAGGTCAAGGTCAAGCCGCGCTGGCGGCGCGACGAGACGATGCTCGAGCGGCTGGGCATCTGAGCCGGGAAGAGCAGTCTCTTTCCGGCTCAGGAGCAACACGCGGTGCGTGGGCGCTGCGGCGGGAGCGCCTCCCGCCGCAGCGCTTCCCGTAGACGCGGAAAACCGGTGCTGCTTGGCGAATCGCTCTTCCGCGCGGACGCAGGAGCTCCAGCGTCGCTCCGCGGACTCGCCGACGAACGTGGAGAGCGCTAGTCGTCGTGCTCCCCAAAAGGGGACGGAGCTACACTCACCGCATGGCGCAGGCGCCAGCTCTCCCGCGCGGTTTCGAGCTCCCCCTCGAGCCGCGGCTCTGGCGGATCGGAGCCGTCGACGCGGTTGCCCTGGAGGAGCGCGCGGCCACGCTCGCCAAGCGCTCGATCAAGAATGAGGCCAAGGTCTTCGCGCTCGAGCTCGCGATCCGGATGATCGACCTGACGACGCTCGAGGGGCAGGACACGCCTGGAAAGGTCACGGCGCTGGCCTCGAAGGCGATCCGTCCGGATCCGAGCGACGCGGGCGTTCCGTCTGTCGCGGCGGTCTGCGTCTACCCGAACCTCGTCCCGCCGGCGGTCGCGCGGCTCGCGGGTTCGAGCGTCAAGGTCGCCTCGGTCGCGACCGCGTTCCCGTCGGGACAGTCGCCGCTCGAGGCGAAGCTGGCGGAGGTGCGCTGGGTCGTCGAGCAGGGCGCCGACGAGGTGGACATGGTGATCGACCGCGGCGCCTTCCTCTCGGGCCGTTACGCCAAGGTCTACGACGAGATCGTCCAGGTGAAGGAGGCCTGCGGCGAGGCGCAGCTGAAGGCGATCCTCGAGGTCGCGGAGCTCGGAGCCTACGACAACGTCCGCCGGGCATCGTTCCTGGCCATGGCCGCGGGAGCCGACTTCATCAAGACCTCCACGGGAAAGCTCCCGGGAGCCGCGACGCTGCCCGTGACGCTCTGCATGCTGGAGGCGATCCGGGACGTCCACGAGGAGACGGGGCGGATGGTCGGGATGAAAGCCGCCGGCGGCATCCGTCAGGCGAAGCAGGCGGTCCAGTACCTCGTCCAGCTCCACGAGACCCTCGGCGTCGACTGGCTCACGCCGGACCTGTACCGGATCGGCGCATCGTCGCTCCTGAACGACGTGTTGATGCAGCTCCGCAAGCAGCGCACGGGGGTCTACCAGAGCGGCGACTACTTCACCCTTGACTGACCTCGACCGTAAGCGGGAACGCGCGCCGGTTCCGAAGGACTGGACGTACGCGCCCGCCCCCGAGTCGCGCGACGTCGTCACCCTCAGGGAGCGCTACGGGCTCTTCATCGGGGGCGAGTGGCTCGACGCCGCCGAGACCTATACGACGATCAGCCCGGCGAGCGAGGAGCCGCTCGCAGAGGTGGGGCAGGCCGGCCCGAAGGACGTGGCCGCCGCCGTGGACGCGGCCCGCGGTGCATTCGACGACGGCTGGGGCTCGGCGGCTCCGGCCGAGCGCGCGAAGTACATGTTCCGGATCGCGCGCATCCTGCAGGAGCGCGCGCGGGAGCTCGCCGTGCTCGAGTCGTTGAACGGCGGGAAGCCGATCCGGGAGTCCCGCGACGTCGACCTCCCGCTCGCCGCGGCGCACTTCTTCTACTACGCCGGCTGGGCGGACAAGCTCGAGTACGCCTTCCCGAACCGCGAGCCGAAGCCGATCGGCGTCGCGGGCCAGATCATCCCGTGGAACTTCCCCGTGCTGATGCTGGCCTGGAAGATCGCGCCCGCGCTCGCGGCGGGCAACACGGTCGTGCTGAAGCCGGCCGAGACGACGCCCCTGACGGCTCTCCTCTTCTGCGACGTGCTCCGCCAAGCCGAGCTGCCGCCGGGCGTCGTCAACATCGTCACCGGCGATGGCCGCACCGGCGCGGCGCTCGTCGCCTCGGACGGGGTGGGCAAGATCGCGTTCACCGGCTCGACGGAGGTCGGCAAGTCGATCCAGCGCGAGCTCGCCGGGACCGGCAAGAAGCTGACGCTCGAGCTCGGCGGCAAAGCGGCGAACATCGTCTTCGACGACGCCGCGCTCGACCAGGCGGTCGAGGGGATCGTGAACGGCATCTACTTCAACCAGGGCCACGTCTGCTGCGCGGGCTCGCGCCTGCTCGTCCAGGAGTCGATCTACGAGCCGGTCGTCCAGAAGCTGAAGCGCCGCCTCGAGACGCTTCGCGTCGGCGATCCGCTGGACAAGAACACCGACGTCGGCGCGATCAACTCGAGGCGGCAGCTCGACAAGATCGCCGAGCTCGTCCAGTCGGGCCGCGACGAGGGCGCGGAGATCTACCAGCCGCCGTGCCGCCTACCGGAGCGGGGCTACTGGTTCGCGCCGACCGTCTTCACGAACGTGGCGCAGAGCTACCGGATCGCGCAGGAGGAGATCTTCGGCCCTGTCCTCTCGATCCTTACCTTCCGCACGCCCGAGGAGGCGGTCGAGAAGGCGAACAACACGCCGTATGGCCTGAGCGCAGGGGTCTGGACGGAGAAGGGCTCGCGCATCCTCTGGATGGCCGAGCGCCTGCGCGCGGG